>JAAXQD010000149.1 GCA_012974475.1 Desulfobacterales bacterium | reverse complement strand
CTGGGTCTGCAAAAATATGAAGAAAGTCTGCCTCACTTTGATGATGCCCTGGCCCTAAACCCGGATATCGAGGAAGCCTATGTATTCAAGGGCATGGCGTTGACCTTTTTGGGCAAACACGAAGAGGCCTTGAAGATAGAAGCTTTCAGGACAGAGTTTGCCGAAAGATTCAAGACTGAAATTGACAAACAAAAACAAGAGCAGGATGGGACTGATCAAGGAGAAGGTACAAATGCATGATGATTTTTTAAAACTGCTTGAGGCTGCAAAATCACTGGTAACCTACATTGATAAAGAGTATGTTTTTGACAAAGCCGCTGCCGGGGGTTGCAGTGGTATGGACTATCATCTATCGGACACCTTTTATGATTTAATTGTAAATACCAGAAAGGCGATCAGCCAAGTTGAAAATGGATTGGAAGGACCATCTGCGGACAGTGACAATAAGATACAGAAGGAAGGATGCGTACAACTGTTTGAGGCTGCAAAAGCACTGGCAACCTATGTTGAGAAAGAGCGTGCTTTTGATAAAGTCAATGATATGGGATCGGTTGGTATCGAGACCTATCAATCGGATGCTCTTAAAGAAGTGGTTCAAAATACCAATAAAGCTGTACGGGAAGTTGAAAACGGATTATTATAAGGGTTGGCCTGTTTGCCCGTTGTCCGGTTCGCCGGTTTTCATTGATTAACAGGCCAACCGGCAAACGGGCTAACCGGCCAACCGTTTCAGTATGTAGAAAGACCTTTTTAATAACACAGTATTGAATCTTAACGGTATCATGAAAACCGAGATTAGGGAGCACATATGGCCATAGAGGAAATCACTTACGAAGAGTATATGAAAAAGATCGATGAGCTTGAGAAACGCTATTTGTCCGATGAAAAAGGGTTTCCTCCGGGCGCCAAAGAGAAAGGATTGGAGATTTGTGCAAAATTCCGGCGTGAGGTAGCAGAAGGCGGTCCTGAGAACTTTGAATATTGGATTGATACGCTTTATGGGCTGCCGATGCACAAGCCCATAAAACCCGAAGAAAAAGAGGAATAATATCCGTCCTTATATTGGAGCCACTATAAAAAAGTTATTGCATAGCAAACCATGAAAAAAGAAGATATTCAATATGTTGACTGTGCGCACTGCGGGGTCAGGGTGCGTAAAGATGAAGCCGTTGACTACAAACACAACCTCATTTACGGTGAGCATTACCACTGCCGGGAATGTGATCCCAAAGGGGTTTGGGATTGCGTAAGTCATCATGTGGACATGGACGTGCACTGACTCTGTTAAAAGTTATCTGTTATCCGTTAATTGTTATTCGAAACCACCCCACCATATTTAAAACCGATAACGCATAATCAATGACACTCCATTGAGTTTTCACTCAATGGAGTGTCTACATTCGTTCGATCAACTCCGGCGGCGGATCGGTATGAGGCTTGATTTTTTCCTTAACCTCGTCACTTAACTCGCTGATATCAGCCTGAGATAAGGACCTGCCCGTGTCAACAAACTCTATGGTTGCCGCTTTGCTGCTTACTGCTGTATGGCCCGACAGAATACCTCTTTCCCGGCAATGGATTTCCTGTTCGTGCCAGCCGGCATCGCCGATGACAATGCTGTAGCAGAAACTGCCGTAGACAGTTTCCATGATTTTCGCTTCGGTAATCGGTCCATCCGTTATCAGGCAAACGCTACCTTTTTCCAAATCCTTTTTCGCAAACCGGTCTTTTTCCAATAAAACCAGATCCTGGATAGCAACCTCTTTTTTGGACAGCGGCTTTCTGGTGCGTGCGGCTACAAAATCTAATACAACAAGGTGATTTTGTTCATCAGTGTGTGAAAAATGCTTATAATTCAAGGCGCCATGAGAATGAATCCATCCATTGATAATCAGTTCTTTTTGCAACGATTCCTGGAATTCAGCGATTCTTTCAGAACCTAAGGCGGTATAGTCTTGAAGGTTCAGATCATTTTGCGGCAATCCAATATCTATAATCAGTTCAGGGTGGTCTTTGTCCGCAAGCGTGAACCCATACCACTCAAAGCTTTCTTCGAAAGTCATATTGACAAGTTCGCTGATTTTAAATGCCTTTTCCTTGGCATACTCTGCCATTAATATGTGTCGGGGCAGGCGTCCCAATGTTATTTCAAGCGGCTCGGGTCGTTTCAGCTTTGAAAGGTCTTTGAATCTCATGCCAATCTTTCCTTGACATAATTTTGATCGACTTCGAATTTGCCGGTGTAGGTGCCGGGCAGGCGGTACATGTCTTCAAGCAAGACCCGGTGAATGATGCTGATCAGTCCCCGGGCTCCGGTTCCCTCTTGTTCAGCATGCTTCGCTACCTCTGTTAATGCGTCATCCGTGAATTCAAGGTCAATGTCCCATGCTAAAAGATCGTTGCGATACGCCAGCAAGGCGCTGCCTTGGCTATTGATCATGATATTTTTTAAGTCCTGAGTCGTTAGTTGATCATAAACCACTCTTACAGGAAAGCGCCCCACAAGTTGTCTTTCCATCCCAAAGGAAACAAGATCATCTGCCATCAAATAGTGTCGCCAATTGCCTTCGAGACCCTGGCGGGCCATTCGTTTTTTAACGATGGTATCGAGATTTTCAAAAGCTCCCCCGGCAATGAACAGCACGTGCTTGGTCGACAGGGATATTCTTTCCTTGCCGATGTGAAGAGTGTTTTCCGAGCCGTCAACCATATGTAAAAGCCCTTTTTGCACACCTCGGCCGGAACTTCACTAAACTTGGTCATATCTTCATGCACGAAAGATACACCTACCAGGTTTGACGCTGTTTCGCCGGTGAACGTTTTGCCGCACCCGGTGGGCCCGATGATCATAATGTTGGCCTTGGGAGTTATAGTATTGCGCAGGGCAATATCAATGTTACCTCTGCTGGCAGCCATTCCTTTTTTAAGTGCCTGACCCAGCCTGCGGTAGTGAAAAGCTATAGCCGTACACATAATTTTTTTCCCCTGTTCCTGTCCGATTACGAAGCGGTCCATATCTGCTTTCAGATCAGCAGGAGTTTTGTCAAAATCGATAATTTCCTGAATAGCCGCACTTTCCTGATTTTCTCTTAACTGCGTAATTTTTTCCTCTATACGCTGTTCTTTTTGTTTTGATATTCCGTCATCCATTTTCATCACTTCCGATTAGTTTCTTAATTTTGGATTTTGTACTTTTATAGGCAAAGATTTTTTATTGCCACAAAGACACAAAGAAAAATGACAGATATTTTTTTTGGTTTTGGCTTACGGTTTTGCTACATCTGTCGCTTTATTGTTCGGTTCATTATTGGTTGCCTTGGCGCGTTCATGCAAAAGCAGAGTTTCAAAATGATATCGCATCAATTTTTGATTAGTTAACGAAGGGTTAAGGCGATATAAAGATCCGCACAAAAGGATCTCCTCGGGTGAATTTGCAAACTTAAGATATGCATTATCAACTTTACCTATTATCGACATAATGAGGGCATACTCATCTTTAGTTGCCAGGGAAAATAAAGAGCTTTCCATGGGCGTTTTTAGCTTGACGCGGTTAAACTTAAAATTTTCTCCGGACAGATCATCCTCAACGTTATCGAGAACGCTCAGAAAACTCTCTTTAAGGTCATACTGTTTTACAAGACTGCAAATTTGATTAAAGACATCCCGTTTGATGGGCTGTTTTCTTTTTTGTTTGGCCCGCTTATGTTTTATGTGGTGCAACAAATTCATTTTACTTGGTCCTGAAAAATCTGGTCCTATGGGCCAGGTCAGAGATATCTGGCTCTGCCAAAGACCGTTAAAAGTGCCTAAAATTTGAAGTGAACTAAAGTTTAAAGTGAGCTAAAGTTAAGGAATTCTGTCAATTATATAAAAACATCGGAGCAAAGCGACTCAATAACTTTAGGCACTTTAGCCCTGAATACTGACCCCTAACCCCTCTTTAAATTCGGTAGTCTTCAAAATCTATTGTGGGTATATACACCCATGTGCGATCCAGGCTGTGATAACCGTTTCGGCGTCGGGCATTGTAACCATAACGCAAAGCCGTGAGGCCCTCTTCTATGATCCTGATGGCATTTTCTGCTGTAAACTCATTGGGTGGTGCGAAATGTTGCATACAGATTTCTTGCCCGGATTTGTGGCGAAGCAAAAATGGGTGTTTGTACTTTTCCATGACAAAAGGCCTGAAAGGCGTATAAGTTGAAACAGCTACCCGGCAGGCCGGAAATAAATAACTGCGCGCGTAGTAATCCTTAAGGACGAACTCTCCGACGCGTTTATATACAAAGTATTCTCCCTTATAGCCGTTTTTTCTGGTAAAGCCGAAACCATCTATCTCCATGGAGCCCGTATCTGCAATATAAAGCAGTGTTGCAGCATGCTCCGGTTTGGCTTGACTGAATTGCAGGCGTATTTGTAGTGCCTTTGTTAGACGATCATGCTCTTTCGCCAAAATTTTTGCATGGACGGCTTCATGGAACCAGTCGCGTAGCTGGTGGGTTGAGAGCAGTCCATTTCCGGGAGGCTTGATGATCGGCTTTTGATTTTCCAGCCCCGTAAGGACTGTCTTTAGATGTTCCACATGACGATATGTTTTTGCCTCTTTATAATATTTTCCGGGGATTTTGATCTTTTCAACGATTAGATCCAGTATCTCCTCATCTTTCAGTTTTTTGCGACACATCCCTCTGTTTTTCCTGATAAAATAAGGCATTACCTGGAAAAGAATTGTTTTAAGCGTATCATCTAATAAAATACCATCGATCGCGCGTGTAAGCTGATATTTTCTTAAGAATTCTTTGCGCCGGCGTTTATAATCATAGGCGTTGATTACTTCGTAATTTTCTAAAATAGAGTGTATATTAAACGCTTTTACGAAATGTCTGTTCTGATGCGTAATAATTGTTTTTGATACCGGATGTCCGGGATTGTCCATGGGTCTTTGCGGCCGCAACAAGGCTTGGATCTCTTTTTCTATTTCCGGATCAAGCAAAAGAGGCAGGTATATGAAGTCTGACTCCACTAAAAATTCCATATCAGAATTCAATAGTTGCCACATTAATCAATCCCTCTCGACGATCAACTCAAATATTCACAAACTATATTCAAAGCGGTTCCGTTTTTAGTTTTACGATCTTTGATTGATGAGCGCTGCGCTTGAGGAGCACTTTGTTTAAGGAGCGGCCTGACGGCCTTTAGGGGAATTTTGATTAACGCTTTTCCCTTAAGCGAAGCGCTCCTAAAGCGTAGCGCTCTGGCAGCACACAGGTGATTTTTGCCAATGACAAAAATTCAAATTCAAAGCACCGATTCTTACCGTTTCAGTATGTTCGAGTGCTGCCGCCTTCTTGGGGTTTTATCGCGCGAATTGGCACATAAAAATATTTTTCTCCTGCTTCCGTTTGTTCAGATACTGCGAATTCCAATGCCGTACCTTCGACTTCTTGTCCCCGGCAAAGCAACTTTCCACCTTCAAGTTGTCGGGCGATATCTTCAGCGACAAGCTGTTCCTCGATGGTCAAATTCTTTTTGCTCAGCGTTCGATTGCACAGTTT
>JAAXQD010000258.1 GCA_012974475.1 Desulfobacterales bacterium | reverse complement strand
ATGCAGAGCTGGGGGGTACCCTCCATCTTTCTCCATTCAAAAGCCCATGAATATGCAAGTATACTGGCGGCAAAGGGTGAAAAGGTGGTCGATATGTCTTTTGCAGGCGGATTCGCACTCGAAGACAGTATTTTCAAGGGATTGGCACTCGGTGCGCCGTATACAAAACTGATCTGCATGGGTAGAGCAATCATGATACCCGGATTCGTGGGTGCAAACATAGAAGGCGCACTTAACCCCGACAGGAAAGAGAAAATCTTCGGAAACTGGGATAAACTGCCGAAAACGGTAACCGACATCGGCACCAAGCCTGGAGAGATCTTTGCCTCTTATTTCGACCTTCAGAAAAAAGTCGGCAAAAAAGAGATGGAGAATATCCCCTATGGCGCAATTGCCTTCTATACGCTGGCGGACAAGCTGGCTGCCGGTTTGCAGCAGCTCATGGCCGGCGCAAGAAAATTCTCCCTTGACAAGATCTCTCGCACCGACCTTTTCTCAGGCAACAGAGAAACTGAAAAAGAGACGGGGATTCCACATGTGTCCGATATTAATGATGAGGCTGCCAAAAAAATACTGAATGTATAACATTAAGGCGTCCATCTAAACACCAAAGGCTTTCCGGATAAATCTTTCCGGAAAGCCTTTTTTTGTGCAAGAAAATTTAATCAGGTCCGCTATGGTTTTGTACCGGTGTGATAGGGGATGGCAATGGACATGCAGCTTCTTGAAGAGATGAGGGAAATGGTACGAATTGCCGGCCGGTAATTTTTTAATACCTTTTCTATTATATTTATAACCTTCTGCTTGCGGGGCGATTCATGTCCATGTTATGGTGCTGACGTTTTAGAGTGCGAAAATTTTAACTCACTTGTCCGATAAAAAATCGGTCGTATTCCATTTAAGGAGGGGTTACGTATGGGAGGGTTTTTTGGCAATATATCTAAAGAGGACTGTGTCAAGGATCTGTTTTATGGAACCGATTATCATTCTCATCTCGGCACGAAACGAGGGGGATTGGCCACCAAACATTCCAAAGGATTCGCACGTTCCATTCATAATATTGAAAACAATTACTTCAGATCCAAGTTCGAAGCAGATCTTCCCAAGTTGCATGGCAATAAAGGTATCGGCGTTATCAGTGATTACGATGCTCAACCGTTGATCTTTGGATCTCACCTGGGAAGATTCGGTATCGTTACCGTTGGAAAAATAAACAATATTGAGGAACTTGCCAAGAAAGCATTCCGAAAAAAAATCCATTTTTATGAAACAAGCGGTGGAGATCTAAGCCCGTCCGAGATTGTGGCCACACTCATCTGTGAGGAAGATTCCTTTGAGGACGGCATAGAAAATGCCCAGGAAACCATTAAAGGTTCGTGTTCTCTCCTTTTGCTTACGGAAGATGGTATTTATGCTGCCCGGGATAAACTCGGAAGAACGCCCATCGTTATCGGCAAGAAAGAGGGTTCATATGCCGCGACTTCAGAAACGTCTGCCTTCCCGAATCTTGGCTTTGAAATTGATAAATACCTGGGCCCGGGAGAAATCGTTTTAATGACGGCCGACGGATATGAGCAGAGAAAGAAACCCAACGAAAAAATGCAGATTTGTGCATTTCTTTGGGTGTATTACGGTTTTCCCGCCTCAAGCTACGAAGGAATTAATGTGGAGTTCGTACGATACCGTTGCGGTTCGGCCCTCGCAAAGAATGACGATGTTGAAATAGATTGCGTTTCAGGAATCCCGGATTCTGGAATCGGACATGCCCTCGGCTACGCAAATGAGAAAAAGATTCCATATACAAGACCTTTTGTTAAATATACACCGACCTGGCCGAGAAGCTTTATGCCTCAGGATCAGAGCATAAGAGATCTTGTTGCCAGAATGAAACTGATTCCCGTCAAAGAATTAATTGAGGGGAAAAAAATTCTTTTTTGTGAAGACTCCATTGTCAGGGGAACTCAATTGCAGGATAATGTACAGGGATTGTTCGACTATGGTGCCCTGGAAGTGCACATGCGGCCGGCCTGCCCCACGCTGATATATCCCTGTGAATTTCTCAATTTTTCAACATCTCGATCGACATTGGATCTTGCGGGACGCAAAGCAATCTCGGAACTCGAAAAAGGAGAAGATGTGTTTTTGGATGACTATGCAAAGTCAAATTCAGAAAAAAATGCGGCAATGGTGGACAGAATACGGCAGAGGTTGAAACTCACTTCTTTAAAGTATCAAAAATTGGAAAATCTTGTAAAAGCCATCGGCCTTCCAAAAGAAAAATTATGTACCCATTGTTGGGATGGAAGCAGTTATTATTAATTGGTAAACAACTCCGTAAAATCGACCCCTGACGCCCAAAGCGCTGAGGGGGTTGGTAATTTAGTGAATACCCTACAGGTTATTAATCCGGCAATTAAATATACAAACAACGTTTTTCCCTCATGTCATTCCCGCGAAGGCGGGAATCCAGGAAATACAATGAGTTATGGATTCCGGCTCTCCGCTTCGCTGCGGCCGGAATGACAGTTTTTTAATTGCCGGGTTAATCGTGTAACCGTTCAGCCCCGATTCGGGACTGAACGGTTACACAAATCGTCAGCGAAACCCATAGATCTTCATCTATCAAAACAGGTGGTTAGCATATTCCTGCGATCACGTAGCAGTCATCCGGAGACTCGTTGATCACATGATGTTTTGGCGGATGACTCTTTTGAGTCATCAGACTGACGATGACCATAACAATAAGACTAACAACCGGAGCAATCATAGTGTCCAAACCAGCCAAATGCTCAGGAATCTGATAAAACAGAATCAATCGAAGTACAGAGCCAATAATAATTGCCGCCAAAGCCCCGGGCGCAAACACCACATCAAAGGCAAGAACCAGCAGAATTCCCGGCTCAGGTTTTACAATGGCCAGATAGATTGCAAAAGCAACTACCGGTATCGCCATGAGCCGGCTGATGATGAGCAGCTTTCGGTCGGAAATTGCCGTAGCCTGCACAACCTCTTCAGATTCGTCAGGATTGTCTTTAGCAACCTTTTTCTTTCCCCACCTTCGGAGTATATTCTTCTGAACTATATTCCTACCCAACACGGTGGATACTCCTAATATCCCTCCATCAGCAGTGGATGCTCCGGCACCGATAATTCCGCCCATTATAAACAGTCCAAAGATAAACGGGACGGAAGTCATTGCGATTGAAGGCAGAACCATTCTGGGATCGGAGATTTCCGGTAAAAGCGCTAAGCCCATCAATCCGATACCTGAACAGATTAAACCGGTGAATATGGTAAACCCTGCGCCAAAGAAACAGCTGATTTTGGCTGTTTTTGCGTCCCTGGCAGCAAAGACCCTTTCCATGAAATCCAGAGCAACAATATCACCCAGGCCCAGTGCCAGGATGCCTGCCCAATTTAGAAGTGCCCCGTTTTCCATTGAAGTTAAACCGCTTAAGTCCATGTATCCGGCAGGAATCGACCCTGCGAAGAAGTCCCAGCCATGGGTATACAGCAGCCATACAAAACATCCCAAAAATCCTAATATGGCAGGATATATTTGAACGATGTCCGTGGCGGCACACGCGTAGAGCCCGCCGGCAATGGTGTATATAAAAATTCCAATCGCTATGAAGGCCAGCGCCCAGGTATAATCGATCTCGAAAACAATGGAGACTATCCAGGCGGAACCTGCAAAGTTGCCGGCAACCAGTATCGCAAAACTAAAAGCCATTAGAAGCGAAGCGATGATTTCCGTAACCCAATTGTATCTTCTAAAGTAGAAATCGGGCAGTGTTAACAGATTCATCCGATTCAGCGGTGCCGCATAGAAAAGCCCGGTCAATAACAGGCATAAGGCCAGGCCGAGGGGGAATTGGAACCCTGCCCAGAATCCGCCCAGATACACCCCGGTGGCATTTCCCATGGTGGCGTTTGCATCCAATGATTGTGCTAAAAGCATGGATCCCACCAGGAAAAAAGGGAGACTCTTACCGCAAATGATATAGCGTTTACCGCTCCCCTTGACCAGGAAATACGTGCCTATGCCGAGTAAAAAAAACAAAAAGATAAAGCAAAGAAGACCGATGCCCATAGGTGACATAATATAAATACCTCCTCAATTTTTTATTGAACTAAATGAAACGTATTGCAGTTTGCCAAGACAAGATAAATTTTCAAGTTATGGATAGGGGTAGTAGAAATTTTTCTTTCTCCACAAAAAAACAGGTGAATAAGACGGACAAAGACAATCTTATCCAGCTGTGTCTGCCACTACGTTTTAAACCTTATTGATATCATATGAAACATTCCATGTTCATACCAAAATTACAACATCTTAACAGGCAAATGGATCAAATCCCTTTGTTCCAAGAACGTTCATTTCAATCTTTCGGTTAAGGCCTCGGGGATGAGATCCATTATACCTGTCAGTTTTTTCCAATATTTTAATGAATTGGAAAACATATCCGTTTGTTAACGGTTTTATTAATAACCTTCGATCTGGTTCGGGAAGTAATCTTCGTATTCCCCTCTCTCGCCCTTCTCGCCGGTGTCTCGCTCGATATCGAGCGTGGTGCAGTGCAGGGCGCCGCCGAATGGGATCACCTTTTCGTACGGAATCGGAATCACTTCCACGCCCAGCCCGTCGAGCTGGTCAATGAAAGCTTTTTCGCCGGCTTCCACACACATCACGTTCTCGTCAATACTGAATGTGTTAAGGGAGATCCAGGATTTACCCTCGTACAACCCGGTCAGGTAAATGTCGTTCTTGTGAACACGGGTTGGCCGGGCGCCCA
>JAAXQD010000014.1 GCA_012974475.1 Desulfobacterales bacterium | reverse complement strand
TGTTTTTATTTGCTAAGCGAATATCCGGGAACCCCTTGACTGTGATATCGTCGAAGTTTTGCACATTTTCGGCCAGGGAGTGTTCCGCAGCCTTTGCCACCTTATACCCCTCTATTACGGTCAGCCGGCCATCGACGACAATGTGTATTTCCATTTGATAACGGCCCCCGGAAATACGTACTTTGAGATCATGGGCGGCGTTCACCCCGTTTACGGTCAGGGCACAGTTCATGATCCGGTCGATGACTTCGCCCCTAGGGGCGGTATCGGTGAATTCATGCAACGCCTCTTTTAAAATCTCCAGGCCGACTTTTACGATAAAAAAGGAGACCAAAAGTGCTGCGAAGGCGTCGAGGAAATACCATGACGGCCGTATTTGAGTTCCAGCGACGCCCACCAAAACAGCCACCGAAGACAGGGCATCTGAACGGTGATGCCACGCGTTGGCCACAATCAACTGGCTTTTGATGCGCCGTCCGGTGCGAATGGTGTACTGATAAAGGATTTCTTTCAATACCACGGACGCTCCGGCCCCCATCAACGCCAGCACCGTGGGATGGGATTCGGTGTGGCTGTAGATATTGAAGGCAGCGTCGATCCCCAGGTACAATGCCGTTCCGATGAGGATGATCCCCACAAAAGAAGTTGCCAAGGTTTCAACCCGGGCATGACCGAAATGATGCTTCTCGTCCGGCGGTTTATACCGAATCTGGAGGCCGATGAGAACCGCTATATCCGTAAAAAGATCGGAAATCGAATGGACGGCATCTGCGATGAGGGCCTGACTGTTGCCGAATATCCCGGTCATCAGCTTCAGTATAATTAAAATTGTATTGACGAGAACACCGACAAGTGTCACTGTTCTTCCGTCCCGGATCGATTTTGTAATGGATTCATGCATAACTTAAAACACGTGAGGTCCAAGCCTGATTTGCGAGGTCGCTTTTGTCTGGTGGATCCATAGCATTGTTAACAAAAATGTGCCAGCCTTTAAAGATCTATAGCAGGGCCCCGTTCAACCTCCGTTTTTCAGAAAATCGTTGGGAATCCCATGAAAAGACATGGCTTGCTCGAAATACATATCGCTGTAATCCTTTTTGGGCTCTCCGGTCTGTTCGGAAAGTTTTTAACCCTGCCGCCGCTGGTCATTGTATTTGGAAGGACCTTTTTTGCCACCCTTACGCTGGGCATAATACTCGCCGTCTTCAAAATACCATTTCGTGTAAAGTCGAGCCGGGATTTTTTCGTTCTTATTTTGCTCGGGGTGATATTGGCCGTGCATTGGATCACGTTCTTTCACTCGATTCAGATTTCCACAGTTGCCGTGGGTCTGCTCACATTCTCTACATTCCCCATATTCGTCACGTTTATGGAACCGGTTTTCTTCAAAGAAAAAATTCGCCTCTTCGATATTTTGACGGCAGGTTCCGTTGTTTTCGGGTTGCTCCTGGTTATTCCGTCATTCGATTTTCAAAATCATATCACCCTTGGCGTATTTTGGGGAACCCTATCGGGGTTCACATTTGCCGTTCTATCCATATTAAATCGAAAATACGTGCGCACCTATCCTCCGATGTTGATGGTATGCTGCCAGAACGGAATGGCAACCCTGATATTGCTTCCCTTTCTGTTTCTTGAAGATTGGGTGCTCCGGCCGGCGGATTATGTCTTGCTGCCGATCCTCGGCATCTTTTGTACAGCCGTGGCCCATGTGTTGTTCATCAAGAGTCTCGTTCATATCAAGACCCAGCTGGCCAGCATTACCGCATGCCTGGAGCCGGTTTAC
Organism: Desulfobacterales bacterium; assembly: GCA_012974475.1. Taxonomy (GTDB): domain Bacteria; phylum Desulfobacterota; class Desulfobacteria; order Desulfobacterales; family UBA11574; genus JAAXQD01. Next base: position 29,820 of record JAAXQD010000014.1, on the reverse strand, counting down.
GGAATCATTTTCGCCTTCTTTTTGCTTGGAGAAATTCCGGATACAAGAACCCTTTTAGGGGGCGGTATCATACTCGGCACCATTGCCCTGGCGACAATGAGGCGACGCTCGAGTTAAAAGAATCAGGGCCCAGAGGACCCGGTTTTTAACAACCCAATATATATCCCTGGAAATGGAGTCTCCATTAATTCCCAAACCCCTTGAGAAGTCCCTTGATCTGTTCACCGATGTCTTGGGGCTCACCCTTTTGACCATCCCCCGACAGCAATTGTTTTTGCAAATCCGGAAGGCTTTTTTCTATTTTCTGTTTGAGGATCCTTTCAAAATCCGGACGAAATTTCGGGGAAGAAAACGTGCCGGTGACCAGCACCGGAACCATCAGTCCGGAACGCTCCTGGGAGTCCTCCTGCCCCTTGAGGGTGCCGACGAACTTGGGTTCTACCCTAAAATCAAGGTTCTCGCTGACAAGATCCGCCGTTCCTGAAGCGGTCAATCGAATGAGCGGTGATATGAGGGTCGTATTGGTGGTATTGACAAGCCCCTGTTTGACGGTAAACGGCACATCCAGTTTGCTAAAGTCGGTTCGCTGCGTCCCTCCGGCCTTCTCGGCCAGGCCAAAGGCGGCTTGGACGTTGTTTACCATCCCCGCTATATCGATGCCTTTTATGGCGCCGTCTTTAAACAGGAGGTTGCCGTTCCCGTTCAAGGTCTTTTTGATCTGTTTCGCATCATCCCCCGTCATGGTGAGATCGATGTTTGCCTTCAGGTTCCCTTCGAGAAAATCCTTTTTTAAAACATCCGTAAAAAGCGGACCCGCCTGCACGCTGTTTAATGTCACTTGGACATTTGTCCGCGGCACATCTGTTTGCACACTGAAACGCCCATAGCCCGACAGATCGCCCTGATACAGCGCCATGGTCATGGGACGCAGATTGAAAACCCCATGTTTCCCCATGATCTTGAGATGAACATTTTCAATTTTAGCACCCTTGATCTTGAGGCTTCCGATTTTCGCCGTACCGTCTACGGAAAGTCTGCGCAGCGATGAGTAGTCGGTCTTTTTTTTCACCTGGGCAGCGGCGGTCTTCGGCTGTTTCTCCACCCTTTTTTCCGGGCTGGGTGGCGGCAGGTATCGATCCAAATCGATCTGGTCCAGGTCACACTTAAAGCTCACCGAGGGCTTTGAAAAGTTGCCGGCCTCCATGGAAATTTTCAGTTTCGAACCGTCCAGATCCATGACGCCCTTTGAAACCGAAACCTTTTCGGCATCTCCCTTGATCCCGGCTTTGAGGGCCATGAGACTCAGGGCCCTGGGATCGGATGTCGCCACAGGAAAGGATTTTCCCATGGCATCCAGAAGTTTTCGAGGCGAAAACGGAGATACCTGAACGTCGATGTCAAATTTTGGGCGAACCGCCGGATCCACGACATTGCCCTTGAGTCCCACATCCATTTGTCCCAGAATGCTGGCCGTAAGATCCAGCGGAATGGTTCCTTTCCCCAGGACTTTCCCGGTAGGCCCCACGCTCCCCTGAATGGAAAAAGGCTGTTTGTCGAGACGGGCGGAGAAGGTCAGCCGAACCGGACGATCCATGGAGACATCTTGAAGCCGAAGGCTTATATCAGAGATCTCCTTGCGTGTTTTTTTACCATGATCCAGCCAGACAACGGATCCGTCTGTAACGGCCAATTCCCCCACGGTAAGCCCTTTGAGAACAAGGCCGGTTCCGGTCACGTCCCCGGGGGATTCTTCGACCGCCTGAGGCGTTTTTTGAGAAACACCGGGCTCGGATTTTGCTTTCAATTCCCAGTTGACCCGGCCGTCTTTACGCGTTTCCAAAACCACACGTGCACCGTTTAAAATAAAACGCTTGACCTGAATGTCCTTAAACAGAAGCGGAAACAGCTTGACCCTTACATCAAAAGAGTTCACAACCACAAAGTCTTTCTCTTCAAACCCGGGTAGACTCCCCAGATGAAGGTCGGAAAACGATACGCCGACCCAGGGAAACAGAGAAAGACGAAGGTCATCACCCAGGGTGAAGGTACGTCCCGTGGCTTTGGATACCTCCGCTTCAATCTGAGGTTTGTATCGTTTGACATCGATAAATCTCGGAATAAGGACCAAGGCTGCGACAAAGACAACTATCAAGCCGCCACCGATAATTAACACCCATTTTATGGTTCGATTCATCATCCACCCCCTAATTTCAGAGCCTGTTTTTTTATGGCTACGACCAAATCAGAAGGCCGTTTTACCGGTTTTCTTTATCTCTTCTTCTGTGTGCTCCCTTTGCTGCAGCTCTCTGGATAACAATTCTTCCAGATTGGGAACGTAATAGATCATGGTATGATATTCAAGGTTGCCATACCGGTCGTCATGGATCGATATAATTAAAATTGATCGGCTATTCTCCCAGTATAATGACGTACCCTTTTCACCCACCCAGTGAACGGTTTTTGCTTTTCCGTATTTTTTTGTCACCACATCGATGATATTGGATCCTTCTTGTTTGGATTTTATATAAAAATACAGCGGTTTTTTGGTGTAGTTTGAAAAAACCAACTCAACGTAATTGAACGGAACATTCCTCTTTCGAGCATAACGATACGCCAATTTTATGGTATTATGTTCCACGCGTTCACCAAGGGGAGAATTCAACTTTTTGTTTATTTCATGTAATTCCGGGAAAAATTTCCGCAAAAACCCATGGTAGTTTATACTTAAATCCAACGTATTCCAACGTTCAATGGCGTCGGCGCCGAGTCTGTCTTTTAGCTTCCCTCTAACGTCACTGGAAAATTCGGAGTTTTCACCCAGATCGAAAAACGTAATCCCTTCCGGTTCTCCGGCTTCAGAAGGCGGTTGATAAATGGCTCTTCGGCTGCAATACTTAACCAGAACAACCGCCAAAATCAAAACGATTGCGGATATGACGGCTGCAGAGGCTTGAAATTTCTTGTTTTTAAAAAAAGACATAACATCTTCTCCTTCGATCAGTAAAAAAAATGCGTCCATCGGTTTGGGAACCGATGCTTTATCTATCTCATGAATTTAAAGATTTTTCAATGCAATGGGAAATAATGCCAAAATTTTTCCGTCATCCATGCCAAACCAAATGAAATCCTAATTGATCGGTTTGAAGCCGAAGGTTTTTTCTTGATAAAAGATATAATTTAGATATGATTTAATAAACTCGAGAAAAGTCTTTTACACAGCGCTCGGAGGTCAGGTCAAATGGTCAGAAGATACAGATTCTATATATTCCTTTTTGTTCTGCTTTGTGCCAATCTTTTCTTCGTCCACCGGACGTTTTCACAAAACCATCAAAATTCTGTGGCCGACACCGTTCAAAATAGCCCGATTCTGGATCACGCCGTAATGTGTGAAGAAGTAACAGATAAGGATCCCATAAACCCGGCCGTTGTTTTTTCCATCAAGATTGGAAAGGTCTCCTGTTTTTCAGTGTTCGATCCGGTCCCTGAAAAAACGTTCGTTTATCATAAATGGTTTCACAAGGATAACCCCAGCACAAATAAAAGACTGACCGTTCAGCCACCTCGCTGGGCGACCTACAGCAGTATTCAGCTTCGAGAAACCGACAAAGGGCCATGGCGAGTTGAAATTTCCGACCGGAAAGGCAATCTTCTCCATATCTTGAGATTCAGTATCACCGACTGATCGACTTGGAATATGTTTATGTCATTTTTTGCGAGCATCCGCTGGCAGGATATCATCGATATCCTGTTGAACAGCTACATTCTGTTTCGGTTATATGTTCTATTTAAGGAAACGTACGTTTTTAGGGTTCTTACAGGGCTTGCACTCCTCTGGATCTTTCAGCGGATCGCTGTATTTTTCGGACTCATCTTAACCAGCTGGGTCTTGCAGGGAATTACCGCGGTTGCCGCCCTTATCATCATCATTGTGTTCCGGAATGAAATACGGAGTGTTCTTCAGGCAAAAAATTTAAAGGCCATCCTCTGGGGGTTTCCCCAAAAAATTGTCCCGACGACCATACAAATCATTGTCGACAGCGTAAATGCGCTGTCCAAGCGGCACACCGGCGCCTTGATCGTTCTGCCGGCAAAGGAAGATTTGAAGGATATGGTTCACAGTGGAATTCCCCTGCGAGGCCTGGTGTCCAAAGAGATGCTCACCAGTATCTTCTGGGGGGACAATCCTGTCCATGACGGAGCCGCCATAATCGAAGGAGATCGAATTGCCGAGGTCGGGGTAATACTTCCCTTGTCGTACAGGAGTGATCTGCCGTCACATTACGGAACCCGTCACCGAGCTGCATTCGGATTGGCGGAAACGACCGATGCCCTGATCGTTATCGTGTCCGAAGAAACCGGGAAAGTGCTCGTGGCCAAAGATTCCAATATCGAAGAGATTCACGGTGATACGGACCTTATTAAAATATTACAGGAACACATGGGGGTGTACGAGGAAGAGAACGGTTATCAGCAAAAAGAAAATTTCAAAATAAGCATTGCGGCCATCGTATCCGTTTTTTTTATCACCGGTATGTGGTTCAGTTTTTCAAAAGGTTTGGACTCCCTGATCACCCTTGAGATTCCGGCGGAATACACCAAACGCGATCCCAGGTTCGAAATTGTAAATGCATCTGTCCATACCGTCCGTCTTGATCTGGCCGGTTCCGGCGCCTTGATCAAATCGATTCAGCCTGATCAAGTGCAGGTAAAACTGGACCTTGGGAATGCGGTGGTCGGCCAAAATATTTTTTCCATTACACAGGAAAACATTGCCCTGCCGCCTGGAATTTTTTTAAGAAAGGTCGTCCCGTCCGTTATAGAAGTCACCCTCGATGAGACCATCAAAAGGGAAATTCCGGTTCAGATCGACTGGGTTGGGGAGTTACCAAAAGGTCTGGTCCTTTCAGAAATATTTTTTGACCCGGAAAAAATTGAGGTCATCGGCGGAAAACGAATCCTGGAAAACCTCTCGACCATATACACGGAGAAGGTTCACCTGGAGAGCATGAAGACGTCAGGTACAATGTTTGCGAATCTCGCCCTCACCCCCGCCGCCTTGAAAATCGCACCCGGATCCAAAGACAAAATAAGAATAGCGTATGTTATAAAACCCAGAATCGAGTAAATGGTTCGGAACGAGCTATTCTCTCCTGAAAAGAAATTCCATAAAACCCGGCCGGCAAATAAACGACTTGGCCGGGATAAAAGGCGCCATCATGGACAACACGTCCCGGTTTTGACGACTGCGCAAAGGCAGGTGAAGATGGGGTTGAGGCCGCAGGTAAACCCGAAAATTTTGCCCGACAACAAAGGCGTTCGCCCCAGATGATCCCGGCTGATCGCCCAAAACCACGGCCATGACCATCCCCCCGGGCCTTAACAGGCTATGGCACAGCGTCACCAGACGCTTGACATCCGCGTCGTCCAAACGGTCGGCCAGCTCCCACAGCAAAATTCCATCGAAACTTTGGGGAGGGTAGTCGAGTTTCTCCCAGATTTGGTCCACCGGGCTGCCCTTGCGAATGCACCGGTCAAGCCGGATGAACATATCACACACATACAGTTTTTTTACCCGGCTTGCGAAAAACCTGATATTCTCCTGGCACACCGGCCCCACATCCAGCAATTTCCTCTCGGGCCGCTGCTGGAAATGTTCCATAAAAAGTTCCAGAGCATTGCTGCTGTAACCCACCGCCCCGGGGTCATGCTTCAGATCCGTGTTCTTTCGATCTGCAGTGAAAGCGGTCAACGATCAATTTCCTTTGCTGCCTTTATCGGCCAGGATCAGCGATTCTTTGATCGGTTCGGAGAACGTTTTTTCTACCGGTTTTCCCGAAGGGGAAACTCGGTTCAACGGTTCACGATCCATCTCGATGACGGCCTTCAGATAGGCTCCGTCCTCCACCGAGATGGACCTCGCCTTGATCTCACCGCTAAAATCAGCCTCTTTGGTTATCTCTACTTTGCCTGTTGCGTTAATGTTACCCGCCAGCTTCCCGCTTACGGTAACGTTGGCAGCAAGAATTTCAGCTTCCACCTGCCCCTTGACGCCCACCGTCAAGCGATGGGCTTTTACCTCGATGCTCCCCTTCACCGAACCTTCGATGAGCAAATCCTCCTTGCCGCGGATGGCGCCTTCAATGGAAATCTGATCTCCGATAATCGTCTTTTGGTCAACAGGCACCGGTTTAGGGGGTGCCGGGGGCTCGGCCGTTGCCTTCCTGTTTTTTTTAAGCATAGAATCTCCCCTTTAATTTTATTGAAAAAAGTTGGTACGACCATATGTGAACGCCGGTGGCATGTCAATGTTAGATTCCCACGACACATACTATAGGGGTTTTTGTTTTTTAATCCGTTCCCTCTGCTGCATTAAACGATCCAGCCATTCGTTGTCATCCTTGAAATAGATTTCCGCAAGACGATTAAATTCAGCCGCCTGGGCATTGTTCCCTTTCATGAGCCAGGCTTCGGACAAATAATAGTAGTTCATGCCGCTGGTTGGGTTCAGATTGAGCGCCTGCTCGAGTATCCCGATGGCATCATCCGGCTGACCGCGTTCCAAAAACATCCGCCCCTGATCGGTCAGCTGCAACGCTGCGAGGGCACGGGGGCTGGGTTTTTCCGCCGGCGTCTCCGTTTTTTCGGTTTGCCGGGGTTCACCCGGTTGATCTGCCGGCAACGGCGTTAAAACAGCCGGCGCACACCCTGCAAAGACCCACCCCAACCCCAGGACACAAAACACCAAAAATGATTTAGAACGTATTGATAAAACCTTTGAGTTCATCGATTATCCTTCCGATTTGACTTTCACTATCGTGGATTTGACACGTGTCTGAAGGAACATGGCCGTCCAGAAAATATTCTTCCACCGGATGGGGACATCTATTTTTCAAAGCCAGTTGTCCGCTCTCGGAACAGACAATGCCTTGAACCACCCCGGGGGGCATCTTGAACCAGTCCCCGGATACATATTGAGGCAAGGCATTCATGAGATTGCCCCAGATGGGCAAAGCAGCTCCGGCACCTGAAGCGAATATGGAATCGTTGTTATCAAACCCCACCCAAATCAGAGCCAATATGTCCGGTGTGTATCCGACAAACCAAGCGTCTCTATAATCGTTTGTAGTACCGGTCTTTCCGCCAACCGGAAAAGATATTCCCATGGCCCTCAACGAACCGGCGGTCCCCGTCTCCACGACACTCCGCAATAAGGAGCTCATAATAAAGGCTTTTTCCGGCGTCACAACCTGTCTGATACTCACATGCCTTCGTTCCAAAATTTCCCCGTTCTCATCCAAAACCTCTTTCAAGGACAACGGGTACGGCAACACCCCATCTGCAGCAAAAACACAATACGCACGGGAAAGCTCCAGCGGTATCACCTCAGCGGATCCCAGAGCAATGGATGGATACGGTTTTAGAGATGTCGAAAACTCGAACTGTTTCGCCGTGCTGACAACCTTGTCCAGACCCACCTTCATGGCCAGATCCACGGTTGCCAGATTAATGGATTCTGCCAATGCTTGTCGTACACTCACACGCTTGGCCGTCATCGCGGCATAATTCTGGGGACGCCATTCTTTTCCATCGACTTCGTAGGTTACCGGTTCATTGGAAAGAATGGATGCCGGAGTTAATGTATCCAGCCCACTCAGATAGACAAAAGGTTTGAATGCACTTCCGGGCTGCCGCCGTGCCTGGGTAATTCGATTGAACTGGCTCAAACTGTAGTCGCGCCCGCCCACCATGGCCAGGATGTATCCTGTTTTGGGTTGCATGACGACGAGGGCCCCTTGCAGTCTTTTTCCGGGTTCTTTGCGAACGAGTGAAGGGTTCGATTTTTCCAGCCGCTCCAGACCCCGCTTCAATGCTTTTTCCGCGGCCATTTGAACCTGTGTATCCAATGTGGTATAAATGGAAAGTCCAAGACTCGACAAGTCTTGGGGAGAATAGAGCTCCTTGAGCTGATCGGACAGATAATCTATAAAATACGGCGCTATTTTACCGTAGGCCCCATAACCGACCGTTTTTATCGGCAACGGCAACACGGTCTTCAGTTCTTCATCTGAAATCCATCCCTTCTGGTGCATGGCATTCAGCACCATGTTTCTCCTTTTCCGACATCGTTCTTTATGGATATGCGGAGAATAATAGTTGGGTCCCCGGATAATTCCGGCGATGGTTGCAGCTTCATTCAGGGAAAGGTCCATCACGGATTTTCCGAAATAAAAAAAGGATGCTTCACCGATGCCGGATATGGCAACCGAAGCTTTCTGCCCCAGATAGATTTCATTCAAATAAATTTCGAGTATTTCATTTTTCTCATACATCGTTTCCATGGTGAGAGACAAAAAAAGTTCTTTTAACTTGCGGACAACGGTTCTTTTGGGAGTCAAAAAATAGTTTTTTGCCAATTGCTGGGTAATGGTCGATCCGCCTTGACGTATGGACCCGTGACGCAAGTTGGTATACATGGCCCTTAAAATCCCCCTTGGGTCCAGACCTTTATGTTGGTAAAATCGGCTGTCCTCTATGGCCAGCACAGCGTCGATGACATGCTGGGGGACCTGATCGATGGAGACGAGCCGCCGCTGTTCACGATCCGGGCCAAAGAACAGCATCACCTCCTCCGGCTCGAGCTCCAAAATCGGCATCGGCTCACCCGTGTTTAAATGGGCGATCGATTCTATACGGTTTCCCTTAAAGCGGATGCGAACCGGGACGCCTTCTCTGTATCTGGAGGGCATCGATAAATCATGGAGGAAAAGCTTCACCACCGATGCCGACGAATACAGCTCACCTTTGTTCCGTGGATTAAGAACAAGTTGCCGGTACCCCAGACGACGAAGTTTTTCGTTGAAAAGTGGTCGATTTATTTGTTGCCCGGGATACAGAAGGGTGGTGTCGGAAAATACTTTCGACGGGATACGCCATCGCCGACCTGAAAAACGTTGGTCGATCTGGGAGGAAAGGTGCCAGCAATATAACAGTATGCCTACGCCCATGAGAGCCGCAAGTGGCAACAACCACTTAAACAATCGTTTTAAGACAACACCTATGGATGGTTTTTTCTTTGTCATCTATATTTTGATCAACGGATAAGCAGTCTATTCGGAAATGTATCGAGTTCCGTCTTCAACAGGATTTAAAGAATACATCAAAGGCAAATGCAGAGCGGGTCTTGTGCCGATGGTCTTAAGACCTGTCTGTAGCGGGAACGGAATTACGGATACCCATAGGCGCATTGTCCCAATGAAGCGAAAATGTTTTTTCGAATGTTGTGGGTAATGGGCTATTCGCTGGTTGAAGATAGGTTTGCTATGGGTGCATACACCTATCGACAATGAGATATAAAATCGGCCATTGATGCATGACAACCAATACCGATTCGTGGATAACGCCGAACGGTGTATCGGCTCGATTCGGGTAGTGAACCAACGGTAACATCAAGCCTCCAAATAAACGCCTTTATCTATAGACTTGATTTGTCCTCTCTGTTTACCCTTATATACGATATTTGCGATCTTTTTTGCATCGTATCCGGTTAACTCTTGTATCCGGGGGACGGTAACCCCTTTTCGATAGCGGCAAATAATCCCCATCACGGTATCAAAAGCTGTTTTCGTACCGGTTTTCTTCGGTGCCGGAACCTTTTTCTCTTTTGGTTTCTGTTCGGTCTTCTGGGTCCCGATCTTGTCAACCGCCTTCATCACGGCTTCTGTTTTTTTTATGAGTGCCGTGAGTTCTTTGTTTAGAGCCTGCAAATCTTTTTTCAGTTTTTTCATTCCCGCTACCTCCCTCTTATTGTTATTTCTTAATGGTCCACTCTCTCTTTTAGCTCTTTTCCGCACTTGAAAAACGGAAGGCGCTTGGCCTGAATTTTAACCGGTTCTCCCGTTTTGGGATTCCTGCCGGTGTATGCCTTGTACTTTTTGACGTAAAACGAGCAAAGGCCACGAATTTCCACCCTGTCACCCCTGGCCATAGCCTTCAACATTTCGTTAAAGAATACGTCGACAACCGCTACAGCTTCGTTTTTTGTTAACCCTGATTGCGCTTTAAGCGCCTCGACAAGCCCCAATTTATTCATCCATTACCTCCATTTGGTCGGGTAGAAGATTCTCTGAAAACCGGTTGAAACGGGTTTTCCGTGTGTTACCGCGCCCTGCAGGAAATCTTCGATTGGCTGATTTTATATGATTGGCAGAATTCCTTAACCCTGGCCCAGACCGATCACCCCTACGCTATACTAAAAAAGTCCGGTTTGGAATAATGCATGGGCCATAAATATATACGACGCGTCGCACCAGGGCGGGCTTTAGCTCACTTTAAACTTTAGTTCACTTCAAACTCTTCCAGCGATTCTTCAGGCAGAGCCATAACTCTCTGACCTGGCCCTGAGGACCCGGTTTTTAACAACCCAATAAAGTTTAAAGCAGTGATGAACGTCGTCGTTGCCGTTTGGTACTGAAACCGATGATAAAGCCCAATATAAGTACACCCGCTCCGCTTAAAAACCATTTAATATTTTTATTCCAGAGAAGTTTTGTCAAATCCTCTTCATATTTATCTGCTTTTTGGGTCTGTTTCGCCAGTTTTGCACTCATTTTTTTATATTTTGATTGAAGATCGAGAAATTCAGTAGACGCTGTCTTCAGCGTTTCATAGGATGTATCCAGGGCTTGAAGTCTTTTTTTTGTGCCGGCGAGATCATTGCTAAAGGCGTTGTTTTCGGCTTTTAAGGTCTTGTTTTCTTCCAGAAGCAATACATCTCGAGCCAAAAGTGCCTGGTGTTTGTTTTTTAACATTTCCAATTCGATGCTGCTGGGTATTTTTTTCGTTAGGAAACGACTGACAACCCATCCTTCCTTGCCATTGTCCAACCGGACCTGGGTCCATTCCTCGCCGGGTTTAAGGACTTCAACTTTTTGGCCGATATTCAGCAAGGCGATTATTTTTCGATCATTTGCCGGTCCTGTCCGCAGTGTTATTTTCATTTTGTCATTAATATAGTTTGTTTCAGCCAATACCGCTGTAGAAAATAAAACCAAACATATGCCGATAATTCCGAATTTTTTAACAATCGGTTTCATGGGTTTAACGCTCCAAAAAAGTATAAAAAAAATGTAAGCCACTTTGAACACCAACATCAACACGAACAAAGAATCCGGGCCCTGAGGACCCGGTTTTTAACAACCCAATAAAAATGAATCACAACCCGGGAGGAAAGTCAATAATCATTTCGTTTTCGGGAAGTTACGAAGATGTCTTCTCCATTTCCGCCCTCAATGAGATCTGTCTTCAGATGGTACCATGGGGCGATTTGTGCGGTTTGTTCAAAACCTCTCTTATCTTCTTGGAAAAATCTTCCATGCTATAGGGTTTTTGAATAAAACCTTCACAGCCCCGTTTTAAGATTTCCGCTGCTTGCCCGTCAATACTGTAGCCACTCGAAAGAAGAACCTTGACGTTGGAATCGATCCTTTTAATCCGGTCATAGACTTCACCACCGCTCATATCGGGCATCACCATGTCCAGAATAACCATGTCTATTGCATGGTTACCCTCCATGAATATCTCGATCGCTTCTCTGCCGCTTTGTGCTTCGAGCGCCGTGTATCCAAGCTTTTTAAGCAACTGGACACCGACATTGATAACCAGTGCTTCATCATCCACAAGCAGGATGTTTTCGTTTCCCTCCATGATTCGCTCGGGAATTTCCAAAGTTTTCTGGATCGATTTTTCGGAAGCTGGAAGATAAATACTGAAGATGGCCCCCCGCCCTTTCTCAGACTCGACATCGATATATCCGCCATGCCCCTTTATAATTCCATATACGGATGCCAGCCCAAGTCCGGATCCCCGGCCCAGGTCCTTTGTGGTGAAAAACGGTTCAAAAATACGATCCATGACTTTCTGACCCATGCCCGTGCCGGTATCACTGACTTTTAATAAAATATAATCGCCGGATCTCGGTTTATAGCGTTTATCTCCAATGTCTTCATGGGTGACATTCAAGGTTTTCAGAAAAAGATCTCCACCCCCGGGCATGGCATCGGCGGCATTGATAAAAAGATTCATGAGAATCTGTTGAATCTGTGCCTCGTCTGCCATTACGGATGATAGATCTTCGGCAAACTCCCGATGAATTACGATCTCCTTTCGGGTTCTGCCAAATGTCTCGGAACTCTCTTCTACGAGTTGGTTTAGATTTGTGGGCCGAACTTCGTATTTACCTTTTCTTGCGTATCCGAGAAGCTGACTGGTCAGTTTAGAACCGCTTTGAATCAATTTTTCAATATTTTTTAATTTTTCGTAATATGGACTCTCTGATCCGATATCATACAAAATCAAAGAAATATTTCCCAGCATGCCCATCATCAGATTATTAAAATCATGGGCAATACCTCCGGCCAGCGTTCCAATGGCTTCCATCCGTTCGATGTATTGCAGCTGACTCTCAAGCCTTTTCTTCTCTGAAATGTCCCGAAGAATAACCAGTGTCCCGATGGGGTTTCCTTCATGATCATTATAACGAGAAGCACTGATACTTACATCCAACAAACGACCGTCTTTTGCGTAGCGTTTTGTCTCAAAACCCTGGCATTGAGTTCCATCCTCCACAAGATTTCTGATAATGGCCATGGTGGATTCGCTTTCGGATTGTGGAACAAACGGCATGCGCTTCCCTTTCATCTCCTCCAGGGTCCATCCAAATATTTTCGTGAATGCGGGACTGATATATACGGTTCTGCCTTTCAGATCATACGTGGCGATGGCATCTGCTGACGAGTGAAGAAGAGAACGATAAATCTGCTCCGCACGTTTGGCTTTCGAATAAATCTCTCTGTTCTTGTCCTCACTTTTTCTCAGTGCTTTTTCCGTTTGATTTCGAAGGGCGATTTCTTCTTGCAAGGCTGTGTTCATGGATGAAAGGATATTTACTTCCATCTTTTCTGCAAAATAAATGGCACAAAGGGCTAAAAAACCTGCCAGAAAAAATATAAGATGAAGGTGTTTGGGATATCCCAGCGGTTTGAATTTCATTAGGGAGATGGTATGCCATTCCGTGAATGCGCCGACAAAGAAGAATATTATCGCCAGGGAAAAGAGGTATATGCTTGCAAATCTTATCTTTCTCATCAAAACCACCGTATTGTATGGTCACTGAGCGAGCAAAACGGATTTTTTAGGAGACCATCAAAGTTTTCCTTGCATTAAAATCAGATTATTTAAACATCTCTGTTCTTCACCATCAGCTCATTTGGGGTTATAGCAGATTCCAAAACGAAATCAATAAATTTTAGAAGTTCTTTTTTAAAAAAGATACCCCTTGACATCAATTATTTATGATAGGTAAAAATAAAACATGCGAAAACCGGCGTTCACGCCATTGGGATTCCAATCTCCAGAAAGGATGAAACCAAAGTCCGAATATGTTTTGCATTCAAACAGGTCTTGAAAATTTTATGGATTCTCCACCCCGGTGGATACTCGGGAATCGAATCGGGCTGCTGTGCAATCCTGCTTCTGTGGACAGAACCTTTTCCCATGCCGGCGACCTGATCCGTCGGAAATTTCCGGATCGACTTAAAGCGTTATACTCGCCTCAGCACGGACTTTTTGCAGAAAAACAGGATAACATGATCGAATCCGACGATATGGTCCACCCATCATCTAAAATTCCTGTTTTCAGTCTTTACGGTCGGACGCGAATCCCGGAAAAAACCATGTTGGATCCCATCGACATCCTGATCATCGACCTGCAGGACGTGGGCACACGGGTTTACACCTTTATCTACACCGTGTCTTACTGTCTTGAAGCCGCAAAAAAGTACGGGAAAAAAGTGGTGGTTCTGGACCGGCCGAACCCGGTAACCGGCTCCATGACGGAAGGAAACCTTTTGACCCTCGAATGCGCTTCGTTCGTGGGAAGATACCCGATTCCCATGCGTCATGGATTGACCATCGGCGAACTTTCACTTTTAATCAACCATGACCACCATATCGACGCCGACCTTGAAGTGATCCCCATGCAAGGCTGGAAACGGAAGATGTTTTTCCAGGATACCGGCCTGCCGTGGATCTCTCCGTCCCCTAACCTTCCATCGCCGGTATCGGCCATGGTTTACCCCGGGCAGGTATTGTGGGAAGGAACCAATGTTTCCGAAGGCAGGGGAACGACCCTCCCGTTTGAAATTTTCGGCGCTCCGTTTATGAATCCGGAGCTGCTGTTGTCAACTTTGGATAAAAATAAATTTCCGGGAATCATACTCAGGCCGGTTGTATTTGAACCCACGTCCAACAAATGGAAAGGCTCAGCCTGCAAAGGATTTCAGATCCACGTAACAAATCCATATGAATTCATGCCATATATCACGACCCTCAGACTGCTTCAGGCTGTCATTTCCCATCACGGCGACCGATTTCAATGGAAGGGGCCACCCTATGAGTATGAGTTTGAAAGACAGCCCATCGACCTTATCATCGGAGATCCATCGATACGGCGGCGTATCCAAAATTTAGACGATATCGACCAAATCGAAAAATCCTGGTTGGAGGGTCTGAAAACGTTTACAGAAGCTAGCAAAAGATTTCATCTGTACACCTGACCGTGAGGGATCGGGTGCCGGGTGTCAGGGATCGGGAACCCGGGCCGGCATCCGCACCCCGGTTCCCTGATGGCCAATGCCAGTGACCAGTGACCCATGACCCATGACAAAATAGACTGGAAACGCATGTGTTTCAAAAAAAATAAAGTCTGGATGGCCATAGACCGGAAAAAAAGGCCTGTGGTTAAAAATGGAAAGGTTCTCATAAAATACCAGCTTGATCAGGATTACGAGTACTGGATTCTTCAAAAAAATATCAAGCCGGTAGATGCGCTACATTCAGAGATAACCGCCGGTCACAAGCGGGAATTGAATAAAAAATCTTTGAAACATACCGAAACAAAACTCGATTCCGAAACCGGATCCACGGTAGGCCCGGATCACAAGGATGCCATCTGCATCTATACCGACGGCGCATCTTCCGGAAATCCCGGCCCGTCAGGAATCGGGGTGTTTTTGCGTTTTGAGGACCACGAAAAAGAGATATCGAAATACATCGGCACGGCCACCAATAACGTGGCAGAGCTCGAAGCCATCCGAACAGGCTTGAGTGCCGTAAAAAATACGGATCTTCCGGTCCGGGTCTTCACGGACAGCAGCTATGCATATGGCGTCCTTGTTAATGGATGGAAGGCCCGAAAAAACCAAGAGATCATAAAATCGATTAAACAGATGCTTTCAAAATTCAGAGACTTGAAATTCTTCAAGGTCAAGGGGCATGCCGGTATCGAGGGGAATGAAAGGGCCGACTTGCTGGCAACTTCAGCAATAGAAGAAGGGAAACATCCAAAAAAACAATAAGCGCCTCGCTTCTGCCTGCAAGACGCTTATATAAAATTTGAAAGCCACCGGAGTCATTCGCTGTTGCCGGCAATCAAAATCGGCAATCGGCTTGAAATTCTGTATCTTATGCCTTTTCGGCCTTTAAAGTGTCAATTTCCTGTTTCAGATCTTCTATTTCCTTTTTGTACTGTTCACTTTCGTCGACTGTGGTCGAAGTGTCCACGGGTGTGTCTTCTTTCTTCCAAGTATCTTTGAGTTCGTCAAAGCCCAGATAAAGTGCCAACCCACCACCAAGCAGAAGCATGACCGGGATCGCACCGGCTAAAAGCTGCAAAAAGGGTTTCCACCATATGGACATTCCAATGAGACCTAATACAGCCGCAACCGCCCCACCTATTAATGTTTTCATGAAAAATCATCCTCCTTTAATTTTAATTTAAATTGGTTTTTTTATTTGAAAACGCGTTAACTAAAAACCGTTTTATGCCCTTAAATAAAATTAAACAGAACTAAAAAGATCGCGTGTAAATACATCTAGTTGGGATTATTTAAAGTAAGATTATGCAAATTATCATAACTTATTTTGTAACGCAAGCTTAATTTTTATTTGTTAGTTTTAAAAATTTAATATACAGTTTTATAAGACTTGGTTCGCCCGGCTTCAACGGGCATGATGGACTTGTGAAGTTGGCGATAGGTACGAATTCAAACCGCATAAAAACACTTTTGTTCTAACATGTTCTTGAAGCTGCGAGAACGATGTGGACACTTTTACATAACGACGTAGCTTAATCAGGATGCGATCATGCTAAAATGGATAAAATCAAAACTGCCAAAATCCAGAAAAAAAATTGGAAAAGGAACCGATACAAGCCTCGAGGACAATCACGATTATTATCCCTGCAAACTCCCGGACAATATCGGTTTTTTGTCAAATACCATACTTAAACTTTTCTTTTCCGGCATAAAGGTTGCGAAAGGACAGACCCTTAATCTCAACAATCTCAAAAAAGAAGGTATCGTGGTTTATGCCAACAAGTACAAAAGTTATTTTCGATATCTCTTTTATTATACCCGCTATAAACAGGACGGCCTTCCTTTTCCTCAAATAGGCTTTGACTATAATGTTTTCATGTGGCAGCCGGTGTCACGGATCTTGAAGATATTTTCATATCATTTCGACCATCTCATTCACAACTGGTCCCTGCCGGACCCCTACCAAAACGGACACATTCGGCGGGAGCTCTTAAACGGACGATCGGCCATACTGTCTCTGGTTGAACAAAAAGGTTTCCATCGAAGGTTTATCAAAGCAAAGACCGATCCCATCCAATATCTCATCAACATGCAGAAATCCATCGACCGCCCTATTTTTCTGGTTCCTCAGCTGATGTTCTTTAATAAAAAACCCCATCGATCGATGCCGAATCTCATCGACCTGCTGTTTGGCACCAAAGAGGACCCGGGGAGAATAAGACGTCTGATCATCCTGTTTAGAAATCCGGGCCGGGTTTTTGTTGAAATGTCTGAACCCGTCAACCTAAAAAGTTTTCTGGAACTCGAGGAAAACCAGGAGAGAAGCACTGAATACCAGGCCCTTGCTTTGAGGCGCAGTCTTTTGTCTCAAATGAATCGACATTACCAAAGCATCACCGGACCGGTTTTGAAATCCAGAGAAGAAATGAAAGAAAGCATTCTGACCAAAGAACGACTCCAAAGTTTTATGGAACATCATTCAAAAGCCCGGCACATTCCGATTCAGAAAGTACAAAAACAGGCGAGTGATTTTCTGGACGAAATCGCCGCCAACTACAAAATGCTCACCATAAAAGTGGCATCGTCTCTGATAACATGGGTCCTGAACACCATGTTTGAAGGGTTTACGGTCAACGAAGACGGCCTCGATAGAGTAAAAAACATGTCCCGGAAGGGACCGATAATTTTCATTCCCTGCCACAAAAGTCATATCGATTACCTGATACTGTCCTATTTGCTGTATCACAACAACATGCCGTGCCCACACGTCGCTGCAGGGAAAAATCTCTCCTTCTGGCCCATGGGCCCCTTATTTAGAGGCGGGGGGGCCTTTTTCATACGGCGAACATTCAAAGGAGCGGTTCTTTATTCCAAAGTTTTTGCAGAATATATTTACCATTTGCTCGCTGAAGGATTCAACATAGAATTTTTTATCGAGGGCGGGCGGAGCCGAACCGGCAAATTGATTCTCCCCAAGCTGGGGCTTCTTTCCATCCTTCTCAACGCATATAAAGAGGGGGCCTGTGAGGATTTGATATTTGCACCGATCTTCATCGGGTATGACAGGGTCCTGGAAGAAAGTTCATACCTTCATGAAGTCGAAGGAAAAGAAAAGCAGCCCGAAAGCTTGATGCAGATAATCAAAGCAAGAAAATTTTTAAAAAAAAGATACGGAAGAATATATATTCAATTCCATGAACCATTTTCTTTAAAAACGCTCCTCGATCAATACGGCACGCCCATCGAAGACATTTCGTCTAAAGAGTTCAACATTCTCTGCCGCAATATGGGGCACAGGGTTATCAACGCCATCAACCGGGTTTCTGTGGTCACCCCCCATGCACTCGTTGCCGCTGCGGTAATGAACTGCGCCAAAAAAAGTTTCACCTTCGACCATCTAATGACCCATGTGGACACGTACATGAACTACCTCATGTCCCAAAAGGCCAAACTGACCGATACCCTTCTGGTGGACCATATAAATACGGTAGAGCAGGTCTTGAATACGTATGTACAAAGGAAATTTATTGCGCCCATAACAAAAGACAAGGACACGCTGCTCACCCACACATTATTCAAGGTCAATGAAAACAAACGTCAGAACCTCGAATATTACAAAAACAACTGTATATCCTTTTTCATCCCCGGCGCGATTACCGCCCTTGCGATTCTTGTAAAAGATGCATTCCAGTTTTCAGCTTCCGACCTGCACGATGATTACAAGTTTCTTCAGTACTTTTTTAAATACGAATTTGCCTACGATGTGGATAAAACATCCGAACACTACATACGTAAAAACATCAAAGCATTTATTGACGATGCCATTTTAATGCCCCATCCAATATTGCCCGACACCTATAACGTGACATCTTCAGGGTTTAGAAAACTTCAACTCTTTTCTAGATTTCTAAAAACTTATTTCGAATCATACTGGATCGTATTGAACTGTTTTATGCAGCATCCCCAAAATTCCGTTAAACCCAAAGATCGTTTGAAAAAAATCGAAACCATCGGAAACCGCATGTACAAAAATAAGGAGATCGAACGAAAAGAAGCACTTTCCGTGATCAACCACAGAAATGGCGTCGAGTTTTTCACGACCAACGGTGTAAAAGGCTCGGGTGACAACGAGAAGATATTATTCTATGCCGACGCCATCCATAAATATCTAAATTGTTTTTGATGGAATCATGTGGGCCCTTTTGAAACCATCGTCCCATTGAATACAGATAATTTCGGCTTCTATTCTTTTTTTACCATTCACGGTTTATGATACCAATGAAAGCATTGATACTCGCAGCAGGCTTTGGCACACGGCTCCGCCCTTTTACGGAAAACACACCCAAATCGCTGTTTACTGTTGCCGGAATATCTTTACTGGATAACATTATTTATCGTTTACAGCGGGCGGGCTGCAAAGCAATTATGATCAACACCCACCATCTGCATGGAAAAATCGATGCCCACCTTGCCGAAAAAAAGTTTGAGATTCCGGTGACAACTCGGCATGAACCCGAAATACTCGGCACCGGAGGTGCCATAAAAAATATTGCCGACTTCTGGGACGATCGTCCTTTTATGGTCATAAACAGCGACATCATTACGGATATAGAATTTAAAAAGGTCTACGACTTTCACTTAAACCACCCGCATCCTGCGACGCTGGTTCTGCATGACGACCCGGAGTTCAACACCGTGGCCGTCGACGGAAACGGGTTTATCGAAGCCTTCGATGAAGGGCCTCTCCCCAGCACCCGGTCCGCCGCTCTGGGAAACGAATCAAAAAGATCCGGATTCGAAGACACCGGAAAACTCACCTTTACGGGGATACAGGTTCTAAATCCGGAAGTCCTAAGCTTAATACCGGATAACGCATTTTACAGCATTATCGATGTTTACCGGACCCTGGCAGCAAAAAACAGAAAAATATCTGCCTTTTTTTCAAAAAAATATTTCTGGAAAGATATGGGAACGCCGGAAAGGTACCGACACGTCGTTTTCGAGAAGATGGCCCCCGAAGCTTTCAAACAGGCTTTTTTGGGATCCTCGAGCAAAAAGATCACCCGAACGAAACTTAAAGGGGATGGGTCGGACAGGGACTGGTACCGCCTGAACCATGGAAATCGATCACTCGTGATGGCGGATCACGGCATCAAAAGAGATGACAAAACCTCCGAGGCCGAGGCCTTTGTCGCCATTGGCCGTCATCTTTTCAGCAGGGGGTTGCCGGTACCGGAGATTTTCTTTTATGATACCTTTTCAGGTCTGGTATTCATGGAGGACTTGGGGGACGTTCATCTTGAGACCGTTATATTAAAAACCAGAAATCCGGATGAGATCATCACGTATTACCAATCGGTGATACGCCTTCTCGGGAGACTCTCCCTATCCGGAAGCAGAGAGTTCGATCCTGAATGGACATGTCAAACGCCCCGATACGACAAGGATCTCATTCTCGAAAAAGAGTGCCGATACTTCGTTGATGCCTTTTTAAAGGACTATCTCGGAATGGATATATGCTTTCGGGATCTTGAAGATGAGTTTAGCCAACTTGCAGATAAATCCCTTGAATTTTCGGTCAATGGTTTTATGCACCGGGACATGCAGTCACGGAACATCATTTTAAAAAACGATCATTTTTATTTTATCGATTTTCAGGGGGGACGGTTCGGGCCGATCCAATATGATCTTGCATCTTTGCTGATCGATCCCTACGTGGAATTACCCCGCACCGTGCAGAATATTTTGCTCGACTTCAGCGTTGAAATCCTCGCACCGGCCATAAAGGTCCATCCACACCATTTTCTTTCCTGTTATAAATACTGCGCCATAACGAGAAACCTTCAGATTCTGGGGGCTTTTGGTTATCTGAGCCGTATAAAGAAAAAAACATACTTTGAAAAATATATCCCAAGTGCTATAAAAACCCTCGAGTCTAATCTTTCAGATTTCAAGGACATGGAATTCCCAGGCTTAAAATCGATTGTCAAAGACGTTTGTTCCATGGCAGCATTTTAGCTTTTTGAAATAATATTGCTTCGATTATACTTATTTCAGGGATCGGAAAGTTTTTCTTTTAAATCCTCAAATAAAGGGGAATGAATGATCAGCAACGGTATCGTGCGCTGTTTGAATGCATTAGGGATCGTTGTGAAAGTACAGCGCTTTTACGAAATCGTGATGAATTCAAGTGATTTTAATTTTTGATATACTGTGCTTTCGTTACGAACCCTTATGAATGAGTTTGTACGATACCGTTGCTGATTATTCATGGAGCGGTCAAATTAAAAAAACACCCCGACTCCTCACATATTTTAATAGTTTTTTTCAGATTCCAAAAGAAGGAGGTACAAGATGAACCGTATAAAAATAATGGTAAACGGCTTACCCGGCAATATGGCTGCGAATGTTGTGAAACACGCCCTTGAAGACGACCGGTTTGAACTGATTCCCCAATCCCTGACCGGTCCTGAAATCACCGACACCGAAACCGTCATCGATTCTGTTTCCATCGGCCTGATTCAGCCGGAAGACAGAGAGGAGGCCATTTTAGCCATCAAGGATACGGAGGCTCCTTTTTTGAGTGTGGACTACACCCACCCATCGGCGGTTAACAGTAATGCCGATTTTTACTGCCGTCATGGACTTCATTTTGTCATGGGCACAACCGGTGGCGAGCGCCGGAGTCTCGAGGAAAGGATTCGCACATCTTCGGCGGCTGCGGTAATTGCACCGAATATGGCCACGCAGATTGTCGGGTTTCAAGCCATGATGGAATATGCCGCCCAAACATTTCCCGATCTCTTCAAAGGATACACGCTCCAAATCAAAGAAAGCCATCAGCATGGAAAAGCGGACACCAGTGGAACCGCCAAGGCAATGGTCGGGTATTTTAATCGCCTGGGACTCTCTTTTTCCGAGGCGGACATTACCAAAGAACGGGATTCAAATGTCCAGAAAAACGTTTGGGGGATACCTGAAGCATACCTGGGAGGACACGGATGGCACACCTACCGCCTCGATTCCGGTGACAAAACGGTCCGATTTGAATTTATCCATAACGTCAACGGCCGCGATGTCTATGCCCAGGGGACCCTCGATGCCCTGATTTTTCTGGCTAAAAAGGTGGAAAACGGCGCACGGGGAAACGCCTTTAGCATGATTGACGTGCTCAAAGGTGTCTAGTGGGAGTAAAGATTCCTGGCCCATCTTAGATCCCGCCACGCGGGGGAAGACCAGGCTTTGTTGAGAGTTCATTGAATGGTTAAAATCACAGATATCAAACAATTTCCAATGACCGAAATTCAAAAATCCAAACAATGTTTCGTCATGGAAGGACTTTGGTCATTGAATATTGGAATTTGTGGTTTATTTGAAATTTGGTGCTTGGAATTTGTGATTTTAGACACAAGGCTCCGAGGCAGAGCCATTATCTTTGACCCCCGATACTCGGAATCTTCGACTGGATCAGAGACCCGGGTTTTTAAGAGCCAAATAATTGGAAACGGGCTTCAAGATCACTTGGTGAGGTTGTAAAATGGAAACTAATGACTGCCCTCAACCACTTCATAAGCTTTTTCAAGGGCTGCATCGAGTTTTTCCGGCTTGCTTCCACCGGCCTGGGCCATATCGGGCCTACCGCCGCCGCCGCCGCCCACAATGGATCCAATCCCATTTACAATCTTTCCGGCATGGTATCGGTCGGTCAAATCTTTGGTGACCACAACGATCAGCAACGCTTTAGATCCATCTGAACTGCCGAGAATGACAATTCCGGATTTTATTTTTTCTTTGAATCGGTCGGCCAGATCTCTCATTGCCGCCGGGTTGTCCACCGAAACCTTTTTAACCAGCACCTTTACGCCATGGATGGTTTTAATTTCTTTTTCGGTCCAGTCTGCGGACTGCATGGCAATCCCGGCCTTCATTTTTTCCACTTCTTTCTCCAAAGACTTCAAGGAAGACAAAAGTTTCTCTACCCGCGGGGGAACGGCTTCAGGGTGTTCTCTGAGCAATATTGCCGCGTCGTGAATGAGTTTGGAGTAGCTTTGTACGTGCGATAACGCAGCAGCTCCGGTCAAAGCCTCGATTCGCCGTATGCCCGATGCCACACTGGATTCTCCGATAATTTTGAAAAGACCGATGTTGCCGGTAAGATCTGTGTGGGTTCCGCCGCAAAGTTCCTTGCTGAAATCGTTGAGTGCCACCACTCGGACACTGTCCCCATATTTTTCCTCAAAAAGAGCAGTGGCCCCTGTTTTAAAGGCTTCATCAGCATCCATCTCCGCAATCTGGACGGGGATATTTTCTCGAATTCTCTGGTTCACGAGGGCTTCGATCTTGTCGAGGGATTCGGGATTCGGCTGGGAAAAATGTGTAAAATCGAAACGGAGTTTATCCGGTGCCACCAGTGATCCCGCCTGTTTTACATGATCTCCGAGAACCTTTCTCAGGGCAAAGTGGAGTATATGGGTCGCCGTGTGATTGCACGCCGTTGCATAGCGCTGGGAGCGATCAACAGTTAGGGTTACCGTATCTCCTTTTTTGATGTTTCCTGAAATAATTTTCCCTTTGTGGATAATAATGCCCGTCGGGTCCTTAATCGTGTCGGAAATTTCCATCTTGAGATTATCACCGACAATCTGTCCGGCATCTCCGATCTGTCCCCCGGATTCACCGTAAAACGGTGTAACTTCAGTAACGACCTCCACGATCTGGTCCTGGGTTGCCTCCTGAACTTCTTCACTGTTTTTTACCAGAACAAGGACCTTTGAATCGCACGAAATTTTATCATACCCCACAAATTCGGGCATGATTCCATGGGCCGAAAGTTTTTTATACGCATCGCCGATGCTGGCAAAGGTCGCAATGGATTTTGATCTTTCACGCTGGGCTTCCATGGCCCGGTCAAAACCCTCCAGGTCGATTTCCATCTCATCATCTCTGATGACATCCCTGACAATGTCCACCGGAAATCCGTACGTATCATAAAGCTTGAAAATCAATTGACCCGGCACCTGCGTCAGGCCTTTTGCCTTTAATTCCAAAAGGCTGTTGTTGAGAAGTCTAAGGCCGTTATCGAGTGTTTCTGAAAACCGGTTTTCCTCGTTTTCAATAACATTGGTGATAAACGATGCGGCGTCCGAAAGTTCAGGATAGGCCGGTTTCATGATATCGAACACCACCGCTGCGGTTTTATGTAAAAATGGCTGGACAAGGCCGATATTGCGCCCGTATCGGATGGCTCTGCGCATGATTCGACGCAGTACATATCCCCGTCCTTCATTGGCGGGCAGAACGCCGTCTCCGATCAAAAAGGCTGCGGCCCTGCTGTGATCGGCAATCACTTTCATGGCCACATCAGACGCCAAGGATTCTCCGATCCGCTGTTCCGAAAGCTCCTCGACTTTATTCATAATGGGGCGAATCAAATCGATATCATAGTTCGTGGGTACGTTCTGAACAATGGCGATCATCCGCTCAAGACCCAGCCCGGTGTCGATGCTCGGTTTTGGGAGCGGCGTCAATTTTCCGGAAACATCACGGTTAAACTGCATAAAAACCAGATTCCATATCTCCAGGAAACGGTCACAATCACATCCCACCGCGCAATCCGGTTTTCCGCATCCGAATTTTTCACCGCGGTCAATATGCAGTTCGCTGCAGGGACCGCAAGGACCGGTGTCTCCCATGGCCCAGAAGTTGTCCTCTTCACCGAAACGTAGAATCCGGTCTTCCGGGACCCCGATGTTTTTATGCCAGAGTTCATGGGCCTCATCGTCGTCGAGATAAATGGAAACCCACAGTTTATCTTCGGGCAGTCCATATCCGTTGGTCAAAAGATCCCACCCAAAATCTATGGCCTTTTCTTTGAAATAATCTCCAAAGGAAAAGTTGCCCAGCATCTCGAAAAATGTATGGTGCCTCGCCGTGTACCCGACATTCTCCAGATCGTTGTGCTTACCCCCTGCACGCACGCATTTCTGGGAGGTTACGGCTCTGACATAGTTCCTCTTTTCTTCACCGAGAAAAGAACGTTTAAACTGCACCATGCCGGCATTGACGAATAAAAGCGTAGGGTCATCCGAAGGAACAAGAGATGAACTCCTTACGATCTGGTGGCTGTGTTTTTCAAAATAGTCAAGAAACTTCCTGCGGACTTCGTTGCCTGTCATAACTCGCTCCATTCGAAAATAGATTTATGAATCATCCTGGGCGTCTTCTCCTCTCTTTTGAGAAATGCCCAACGCTTCTTTGACTTTGGTCAATGCTGAATCGAAAAGATCCGGATTGTCTTTGAAGAACTTCTTTGCATTTTGACGCCCCTGCCCCACTCTTTCTCCATCAAACGAGTACCATGAGCCGCTTTTCTCGATGACACCGGTCATAACACCGGTGTCGAGAACATCTCCGGCCTGTGAAATCCCTTCACCATAGAGAATGTCAAATTCTGCTTCCTTGAAAGGGGGAGCCATCTTGTTTTTAACAACGCGCACCCGGGTTCGGTTTCCCACAATATCCTGCCCGTCCTTGATTGCGCCGATACGCCGGATATCGAGCCTCACAGAAGAATAGAACTTCAGCGCATTCCCGCCGCTGGTCGTCTCGGGATTGCCGAATACAACGCCGATTTTCATTCGGATCTGGTTGATGAAAATGAGTGAAGTCATCGTCTTGTTGATGGTGCCGGTCAATTTCCGCATGGCCTGTGACATGAGTCTGGCCTGAAGCCCCATGTGGGAATCCCCCATTTCACCTTCTATCTCCGCCCTTGGGACCAGTGCGGCGACAGAATCGATCACCACGATATCCAGTGCACCGCTTCTGACCAGCATATCCGCGATTTCGAGGGCCTGCTCTCCCGTATCCGGCTGGGCGACCAAGAGTTCGTCACAATTGACACCGAGTTCCCTGGCATAGGCTGTATCCAAAGCATGCTCGGCATCAATAAAAGCGACAATGCCGCCCTGTTTTTGGGCCTCGGCAACCGCATGAAGCGCAAGTGTCGTTTTGCCGGAAGATTCCGGACCAAAAATTTCCACCACTCTGCCTCTGGGGAGCCCGCCGATACCGAGTGCTTTATCGAGAGCAAGGGAACCGGTCGAAATGACAGGTACATCGATAATAGGGCTGCTCCCCAGCTTCATGATCGACCCCTTGCCGAACTGTCGCTCTATTTGAACCATGGCGCTTTCTACCGCCTTCTCCTTGTCCGGTGAAATGCTCATTGTCTCCTCCTGATTGATCACCCTACATGGTTGTATTAAGTCCTTGAAAAACCTGGCCCCCACAGCCAGATGAAAATAACGGTTATGCCATCTTAATCGGTCAAATTGGAATATTGGAATAATGGAGTGTTGTGTAATGGGAAAACAAATTTTTTCAGCCCAATTCTCCAATCCTCCATCACTCCATGCTTTTCCCCGCTACTCCAGCATTCCATCATTCCGGCTGGCATATACGGTAAATTTCACCCCGCTGGGGTAGCACCAAAGACGGGTCCTCTGGGCCCGGATTCTTTACTAAGAAGTGAGTGAAGTAAACCCTATCGTTGCAAAAGTCGAAGATGCTGCAGATCCAAGGCGCCGAAGGTGAAGCCGTAGTAATTTACTGCGAATTTTTGGCAACATTGGAGATGCGGCATCCTCGGCTTTCCCATTGGGCAAATAACATGGCTGTTTTCACTATTTTCATGATGTCACTTGAGGTCAATTCCATCCGAGCAAAAGAAACGTCAGGAAGTGCTGATCATTATAGTCATTAAACTCATTTGGCCATGTTGTTTATACCGCTATAGGGTACGTATCAAGCCAACGGAGCGCTCACCAGTTTCGTGTAGACAGCTCCGGATGCTTTCAGTTCGCTTTTGTACAGAACCACTCTGTCGGCAGTGAACGTTTCAGTCTCAAAAATTCCGAGTGTATCGAGTGCTTCAATGAACGTTTTAGAATCGATTTTTTTCTGGATCCGCCCCAGGGTCAGATGTCCTTTAAAGGGCCGCTTCTCCTTGGGAAAACCGATGGCCGCTAAATTTTCATCGAGTGTTTTCTGCAGCCTCCCAAGGGTTTCGAGCTGGCCTGTGATGCCCACCCATACCACACGAGGACGTCTTATTCCCGAAAAAACGCCGATCCCTTTTGCCTGTAGAGACAGTGGCGCAACCGCCCTGGCTGCCTCGCAAACGGCCCTGCCGACGTTTTCTGCATCCGCTGCCTCGATATTTCCTAAAAATTTCAGGGTGAGATGAATACTCTCCGGTCGAACCCATCTGATTTTAAACCCGTAGGTTTTTATGTCTTCTTGAACCTTGGCAATCGATGAAATTATTTTATCAGGAATCTCGACAGCGATGAAAGTCCGTATGATATTCGACATTGGAAATTGACTGATTACAATTGACGGTTAAAGAATGAATCTCCTACCGGTTTTCACCGTTATTTTTATTCGAAAGCGTAGGAAATATATAGATCTTCAATCGATAATTTTATCGGTTTAGTTGAACCCTATATAATCACCCCTGCTCAATAGGAAATGACACACTTATTTTACCTGAATTAACACCAACTAATCGGGAGATGATCCATCTGTTTTAATTTCCCTCCCGGATGTTGATGCAGTGTTGGAGGCATTACTTCATCGGCAATGTAAACTGCGGCTCACCGATCATAAATTTGCCTTTGGAAATCCATCTTTTCAGCATTTCAGCTATTTCACGTGCTCTCACCATACTGGACATCGGCACGGTGGGTATTTCCTCACCCCTGAATTTAATAGAACCGCTTTTCAATTCTGCGTAGCTGACCTGGCCGTAGCTCTTCGAAATACCATGGGCATAATCATGCCCGTAATCTACGATCTGGGTAAACAACTCTTCATCCGATACCGCAGTGTACTGAACGATCTCCTCGTTGAGGATGGGAATCGGAATGCCCAGTCCCACGGCAAGTGAACACCCGTATCCCTGCATACTGACGCCCATGAGCCATTTGGGACTCATTTTTTTGAGATCTCCCATAACCCATAGGGTGCCGGCAGGTGTTCTGGGAACGCTTTTGTTTGTCCTTTCCACCGACGGGTTGTGCTGTGTGCCCTGCCAAGTCACATACCCTGTTGCTCCGCCCAGAAAAATTCGGGTCCCAAGGCCGATGGTTTTATAATACGGGTCATTAAAAAGTGGGCTGAGTTGACCGGCCGAACAGAAATTTGCATTGGCGGCTCTGGGTTTCAATGTGCCCATGTATGTATAGACGGTTTTATTGGTTAAGTTCACGGCACAATTGTAATTTTGATACCCGTTTCTGGGATTGCACAGCGTAGCGCTCGGAAGTGTTCGCAATGAAACCTCTTTTTCCAACATCCGACTCGGATAACAGTCTGTTCCGTAAGCGGTGGCTTTTAAATAGACGGTCTTTCCGGCAACCAGATCCTGAATCACATGCCCCCCCCCATAATTAAATTCCCCGGGATAAACCTTGTTTAACGGATCATCCTCACACGGCTCGGTAACGCCGATATAGCAGTCCACCGCTGCAATGCCGGCATATGCGGACACATTGTTCAACCAGACCTTGGATGCTTTTAATCTCGGAACAGCATGTCCGAAGTTTATAAATGCGCCGGATGAACACATTGGGGCAAAGGTTCCCGTCGTTACAACATCGACCCGCCGTGCCGCTTCAACCGGCCCTTCTTCCCGGACGATGTCGATGATCTCCTCGGCAGTAACCACAACGACCTCTCCGGTCCTAATCTTTTTATTGATCTCCTGATATGACTTGTTAATTTTATGTGTTTTCATTGCCGGTTACTCTCTGATCTTCACTTTCCATGTTAGATATTTATATGAGCCCTCGGGGAGTTTTTCTTCTAAATCCTTGAGTCTCAGCGGAATGGATGATCTTTTTTTAAAGCGGGTGCTGTTTGAGTGGCTTAAGGATCGTTAGAAAGAACAGGCGCATGCCGAAATCGCATCTTTAAAAGAAATTAAAGATTGTATGGCAAACCTATTGATTTTTCAAAGATTGATTCCTGTTCTTTCTTTACGAACCCTTGCCACGAGTTCACGCGGTTTAAAAAAAGATTATCCATGGAGCGACTATTTAGAAAAACTCCCCGACCCCTCATTTATATAGTGTTCATCCACAATTGTAAAATGGGCACGGTGCGTTTCCTATTTAGTATAAAGACGCTACCGTTTCCAACTTGTTTGAGATATTGTTTTTTATCCAGGCCGAATCCCACCATTCCACAGGATTCACAAATGTATTGTGAACCAGTATTCCAAAATGAAGATGATCCCCACCGGCCATCCCCGTACTTCCTGTTCGCCCAATGATCCCACCTTTAGATACCATCTGTCCCGGCTTGACGTCAACTGCGCTTAAATGTGAATAGGTACTGAACAATCCAAAGCCATGGTCGATCATTACGGTTTTCCCGTAAATGCCCAAATGTCCGGCAAAGGCAACCTTTCCACGGTTCGATGCCGGTACCGGTGAATGGGCAATGGAGGCCAGATCCAGACCCAGGTGGACCTGTTTATCGATGACATGACCTTTGTATCGATATCTGCGATGATCGGCAAAATTGGCTTTTCTGGCTGAATTGGGCAGCCTCAAAAATGCACCGTCCCAATATAATTTGTTGTCGGTTTTTCTTCCGATATCCTTTAATTTCAAATTGTTTCGATTGCGAAATTCACGGTTAATCTTAAGAAACTTGTCCACCAGGGGATTTTCGGAATCCGCCGGGACATCCAGATCAAATTCCGGCATCTTCCAATTAAGGAATCTGTCGGAAATCTCTAAAGAAACCTTTTTAAATACTCTTTTTTTAATATAGTATGGGAACCCGGCTCTGGAGCTGTTTCCGGATAAATCGGTTGCCTTTACGAGGAGTTCGGTACCTGCCCCTTGGGTATAATCCAGGGCAAAAAAGGCCACAAAGAAATTTTTATCCTTATAATATCCTGAATATCCGGGAAAAAAATTTCCCCCCACATAAACACCGCTTTCAAGGCAGGGTTCCGACAGCTTGTAGATCACGAGCCCTGTACCCCCCTGACTCACATTGTGTATCCTGCTGAGAACATCCACCTCGGGAGGCTTTGTATCAATCATTACGTCTTTTTCTAAATACGCCGTGTTTCCGTGCAACCATTTCCGCCAGG
>JAAXQD010000136.1 GCA_012974475.1 Desulfobacterales bacterium | reverse complement strand
GCTTTTCAAATAGTCCGTGAAAGGAATTGGAGCAGAACCCACGTAGGCAGAAGTTTCTGCAGCGATGAGCGCTTTTGCTCGTCCCTGCCCAGTCAGCATGTATGCGAAATCATTGATGCCGGCATCGGATCGGTAGGCCAGAAAGAGTTGTTTTTTTAAGTCCGAGAGGATCTGTTCAATTATTTTGAACTGGAGACAGATTCCATCAGCAATTTGTCTGCCGGTCATTACCCCGCGACTCAAAAGGAGTTTAAAGATAAGATCTTCAATAAGTTTTTCGCTGAGTCCGGTTTGATTCAGATTTTCCAAGACATAAGGATAAAACTTTTCTCCTGGAAGATTCCCGCTGGGACCATTCGTTTTGTCAAAAAGTTCCGTATATGTAGAACCTTGGCGTGTAGGACTCATGTTTTATTCCTTTTAAGTCTTGCTAATTAGTTGTGGTATATCATTCAGATACCAGCAATCGATCAGGCAGTCAACCCGCAATATTTACAAGATATTACCGAATGCCATAGATTTTTAGCCAGTTTGTACGTATGTTTGATCCTGGGTTTTTATTATGATTTTCAATACTCCATCCGCTTGTCAGAGTACGGCGGAGATTCCGTTCATGCGGGGCGGTGGGGAGCTTCATTGGAGATACGCGTGTCAGAAGTCTGGGCCGGCGGCGTCGCCATCTGTCAAGGATGATGGTGACTCAGGATTTTTTTCAAAGGTATCAATGGTGCGGTTGATCTTAACGATGCTGAACCATCCGTGCCAACGCTTCCAAAGCCATCGGGTAACCTTGGACACCGAATCCTGAAATCTTGGCGGTTGCCACATCGGATATGACGGATTTGTGTCTAAACGGTTCCCTTTTGTAGACGTTGGAAATATGTATCTCGATGACAGGGATATCGAGGAGAAGCAGTGCGTCTCGGATGGCGATACTGGTATGGGTATACGCAGCAGGATTGATAATAAGCCCTTTTTGTGTAACTGCGGCTTCCTGGATTTTATCGACAATGGCCCCTTCATGGTTGGATTGAAAAGCCTCGACGGCAAGACCCAGTCTTTTCCCAAGTTTTTCAAGGGATGCGTTAATTTCATCGAGGGTCGTCTTGCCGTATATTTCAGGCTCCCTTTGTCCCAGCATATTCAAGTTGGGACCGTGAATGACCAATACGTTCGGGTTTTCTTTGCTCTGGGCCATGGTATCATCTGCTCCTGTGTTACGTGCCGATTACCGCTCGAAATTTAGATATGGTTTTTTGGTAGTCCGGACTTTTAAAAATTGCAGACCCGGCCACAAAGACATCTGCTCCGGCATCCGATATGTTTTTAATGGTTTTTTCGTTGACTCCACCGTCAATCTCGATAAGGGGCGTCAGCCCCCGGTCTTGTAACATTCCCCGGAGAGTGCTGATTTTATCCAAGCTGCTGGATATAAAATTCTGACCGCCGAATCCCGGGTTTACGCTCATTATCATAATAAAATCAACATCTTTCAAGACCCACTCGATGGCGGAAAGCGGGGTGGACGGGTTCAATACAACACCGGCACGAAGACCGGATTCCTTTATCATTTGGATCGTCCGGTTCAGGTGGGTGCAGGCCTCTACCTGAACTGAAATCAAGTCGGCTCCGGCTTTTGCAAAATCGGCGATGAAGCGTTCCGGGTTTTCAATCATCAGATGGACGTCCAGTGGAAGTGATGTTGAACGTCTCGCAGCTTCAACGATCAAAGGACCGATGGTGATGTTCGGCACAAAATGGCCGTCCATGACATCGACATGAATCCAGTCTGCTCCGGCGTCTTCAACAGATTTAATTTCAGCGCCCAGTTTTGAAAAATCAGCAGACAGTATGGATGGTGCAATATATTTCATCATTAAATCTCCTATTCCGACCCGTCGGAAATTCGATTTAAAGGTTGATTTATTTTAATTGAACATAAAATACAAGTAATATCAAGCGGTTTTATTCGAACCTTCCCGCGATATGTATCTCATGCCAAGTATCAAGAGCACTTACCCGGCTTCGTAAACCTGGGTCTTAATCAACTCACCATCCTCATAAAGAAAGACCGTTGCATTGTTGTGTTTGGGGATGATCAGCCAGATGTCCTCTCCGGGTTTTATGAAATTGTCGAATATAACGTTTGAAACTCCGTAACTGTTTAAGACGACCCGTATATGTCTTTTTAAAAAGCCGTCTTTAAGCCGGTATCTGAACAGGCTCCCCCCTTGAGAACCGGGAAGATATCCCGGGTCTTTTGCACCGGGTTTTCGGTTGATAACAAGGTTGACAGTGGAACCTTCGGTGACGCGATGTCCGGATAACGGTTCCTGACCGACAATGGTATTAAGGGTTTTTTCTTTGTGAAAAAGAGAGGTTATTGCGCCAAGTACCAGATTTCTGTTTTCCACCAGCGGAATTGCTCGGTCAAGGGAGAGCTCTCTTAGGTCCGGCATTTGGTAAGCCCGTGGCCGGATTCCCATACTGACCAGGAGATTGACACACCCGTCCCGGATTGTCACGGTTTCCGGAGAAGGCACTTGTGCAATGACGGTCTCTTTTTTTATGATATTGTTGTACGTACTGGATATTTCCCCCAGACACAAGCTGTTTTCTTCCAGAAT
This sequence comes from Desulfobacterales bacterium, assembly GCA_012974475.1. Taxonomy (GTDB): domain Bacteria; phylum Desulfobacterota; class Desulfobacteria; order Desulfobacterales; family UBA11574; genus JAAXQD01. The sequence continues at coordinate 9,561 of JAAXQD010000136.1, read as the reverse complement.
GATTTGAGCCTGTTGAACCGAAAGCCCTTCAAGATTGGGCATCAAAATAAATTTTGGACCTTTTGAAATTATAATCCTGACATCACGTTCCTTTTTTATTTCCGAACCGGGCTCCGGGTCCTGCAAGATAACGTTGTTTTTGGGGACTTCGGCGCTGTACTCGGATCCTTCGACTTTTGTATTCAATCCCAAATCTGTTAACAGCTCGAGAACATAGACCACATCTTTTCCAATCAGATCCGGGACCACAACCGTATCTTCACTTTTGATGATGAATGTGAGAGTCAAATACGCACTTCCAGCAACAATAAAAATAAATACAAAAAAAAGCGCAGCGATTTTTAATACGCGTGGGATCACATTATACGTTTCATGGGGATGGAAAAAAAACCATCCATGTTGTGAAGATGCGGAGAAGTTTTAAAATATCCATCTTCTGTTATCAGAGAACGTGCTTTAAAGGGCAATCCATCCAGACTTTTTTCTATAGCAAACTCCGAATGTTTATTCAAAAAACCTTTTATTACCGATTCGTTCTCTTCGGGTTCCGTGCTGCAGACCGCATATACCAGAACGCCTCCCGGCTTGACAAGATCTGCCAGGTTATCCAGAAATTCCGACTGTCTTTTTTGATGATCGAACAAATCCAGTTCCGACATGCGCCATTTTGCATCCGGATTTCTTCTTAACACACCCAGTCCCGAACAGGGCGCATCTAAAAGAATGCGGTCAAATTTTTTATGATCTTCTCTGTTGAAGGGTTCGTTGAGATCGTGGGTGCGGGTCGTCACAATGGAAATTCCCAGACGATACATCTCGGATTCCAACCGGCCCAGCTTTTTTTTGTTTTTATCCATGGCGATGAGTCTGCCGTGGCTGTTCATCATCTGGGCGATATGTCCCGTTTTTCCGCCAAGACCGGCACATGCATCTAAAACCGTTTCACCCGGCCGAGGATTCAGAAGAAGCGTCACCAACTGTGCGGCTTCATCTTGGACCTGGAACAGCCCGTCTTTAAAAGCCGCCAGTTCCGGAATAGGTTTCTTTGGGCTAAAAAAAGAGATGCCGTTCGGAGCGTAGGCGGTGATCTCAACCTTTTCCACATATTCTTCCAGAAAAATTTTGAGTTTTTTACGACGGGCCTTAAGGGTATTGCATCGTACGGTTATGGGGGGAATGGTGTTGATTGCGTCGCAGATCTGTCCGGTCTCTATCGATCCGAACCGATCCAACCATCTTTTTATCAGCCATTTCGGATGTGACTTTTTTACCGCCAGTGCCGATACAGGATCATTTTCAGGATCCGGAAAAGGAACGTGTTCATATTCTCTGGCGGCACGTCGCAGCAGCCCGTTTGCAAAACGCACAACGTAAGGTGCGGCGACAGATTTTACCATTTCAACCGATGTGTTCACTGCAGCCGACACGGGAATTCTGTCCAAAAATATGATCTGAAAAAGTCCGAGCCGTAAAATATTGAGAACCCTGGGATCGATTTTGTCCAAACGTGTTTTTGAAAAATAGTCGATGATCCAGTCGAGCCGCCCTTGCCACCTCAGAACGCCGTATACCAGGGCATGGACCAATGTTCGGTCCTTTCTTGATAAACGGGTATCTTTAGAGAGGAGCTCATCTATAATGCTATCGAGGGTTATATGCCCTTTATCAAGGGTGTCCAAGATATATAGCGAGGTTTTCCGCGCTGTGTCGGCCATAGGCATAAGTCCTTGGATATCCGGTCGATTCGAGGCTGACAGTATTTAGATATCAGTGCAAAATTGTTCCGGGAGTCAAAGGGTATCCGCGCAGGAAATCTTTAATCAAAAGACGCTTTCCAGACGATCCCTGAATCTCCATAATAGACAAAACGCCTTCTCCGGCGACGACCCGAAGTTCATCGGGAAATCCCCTGATCACGGTACCGGGAGTTTCGGGCGTATCCATAAAAATGGGCCTGGCCTTGAAAATTTTAAGGCGTTTGTTTTCATGAAAGGTGAAGGCGCCGGGCCATGGGGTGACCCCACGAATGAGCGCTTCCAGGGCCCAGGCCGGCATCGTCCAATTCAAACGGCCGTCATTTTTTTTAAGAAGGGGTGCGTATGTGGCTTGGGAATGGTCCTGTGGAATAGGATGTATTTTTTCGGTTTTAAAAGAATTAAGGCTTTGGATCAAAAGGTCTGCGCCAAGTTCAGCCAGACGGTCATGAAGGGTCCCTGACGTGTCGTCCGGCATCGTTACAATTTTTGAAGAAAGGAGGATGTCACCGGTGTCCAAACCTTCATCCATTAAAATAATCGTGATCCCTGTCTCTTTTTCTCCGTTTATGATCGCCCATTGGATCGGTGCAGGCCCGCGATATTTCGGGAGGAGTGATGCATGAATGTTTAGGGTCGCAACCTTGGGGATTGCCAGGATGTTTTTGGGAATTATATGACCAAAAGCAACCACGACAATGAAGTCAGGTTGGTGCTTTGCCATATGGTCTGAGAACTCGGCCGTTCGGATTGATGGCGGCTGAATGACTTCATATCCAAAATTTATCGCAGCCTCTTTAACCGGCGGCGGGAAGACTTTTCGGCCGCGTCCTTTTGGACGGTCCGGTCGGGTTACCACCAACGCCACGTCTTGGCCGTTATTGTGAAGCGCATTCAGGGCGGGTACTGCGAATTCCGGTGTTCCCATGAAGATTATTTTGGTCGCTTTGTTCATCTGTTTTTTAAGTTCTTTTTTACCTTTCTTTTGTATATCCCTCTTTTTAAAGTGCTGATGCGGTCTATAAATAAGATGCCGTTTAAATGGTCAATTTCGTGCTGGAGGACCACCGCCAGCAACCCTTCCGCTTCCATACGCAACGGTTTCTCATTTCTGTCAAAACCTTCGATCAGAATAGAAGCCGCGCGTTTGACATCGGATCTGAAATCAGGAACACTCAAACACCCTTCTTCTTCTGAAATCGTCGTTCCTTCCTCCGATACGATCCTGGGATTAATCAGAACTTGTAAAGATCGTTCCGAGTCTTGGGGTGAGACATCGTAAACTAGGAAACTTTGGTTAATGCCTACCTGTATGGCAGCCAGACCGATGCCAGGTGCTTGGTACATGGTGACGGCCATGCGCTCAATCATGTTCTGGAATTCACCGTCGATGTTTTTAACCGGATGGGTCGGCTGACTGAGGAATCCGTTCGGATATGTTAGTATTTCCATCGTTGCCATATGCAAAGTTTTATTTGTTTCCGGTTTGTCCGGGTTAACTGTATTATTTTCTTCGTTTTTCATAGGAAACCTGTAATACATTTACGCTGGTTACCATTGCGGAAATAAAACCGGCAATAATAACAGGAAATATTTGAATTGCATGATTTACCAGGGTATAGCCGGCGGCATCTTTTGAAGAAACCCCGAAAAGCAACAGGGCAAAGATACCGCCTGCCTCCCAAATTCCCCAGTAGCCTGGAACAGAAGGGAAGGCGATAAAAAAACAGATTATTATCATAACAGCGGTGATTTCAAAAAACGACAGTTCTATACCCGGGCAGCCGAGTGCCATTAAGTAATATGAAAAGGCCGCAAGACCCCATATGAAAAAAGATAGAACGATACAGATGCATATCTTTGCGGGATATTTAACCAGGGTAAAACCAGATGCAAAATTGTCGACAAATCTCACCATGGGTTCGCAAATTCTTTTTAGAAAATTGTTTTTAAGATCCGGTCCTGCAAAGAAAAGCATCGACGGAATTCTTGTGATTAAGCCGTTTATAATGTTTCGGGTTTTGCTGAAGCCAACCAGGGCCATCCCGGCAATCAGTACTAAAAGGAGTTTAAACGTCCCCTCACCGGCTGCCACCAGCGTTGCTCTGTTGAGATGGTAATCGCCGAATACAATATCAAGATCGGGATCTATTTGAACTGTGGCGAGCATTGCTGCGAAAAGAACAATCAGTATGCTGACATCAAAAAAACGTTCAGCAGCTACCGTCGCAAGCCCTGTAGAAAATGGAATGTTCTCCTTTTTTTGCAAAACGGCAGGCCTCGCCACTTCCCCAACCCTTCCCGGCAGGATGCAGTTGATCATAAAACCGATCATCAGCGGATGGAACGCCCCCCAGAAACTTATTGTGCCGGTCGATTCGAGTATTATCTTCCATCTGTAAGCTCTTAAGGCAAAGCTGATTAAAATCACCAGAACTGCCGGTAGTATCCAAAAATAATTGATCGATGCCAGATAGACTAAAAGCTCATCAAATGGGACATTTCTAAAAGCCAGATACAGCGCCAGAACAGATACCGCCCCTCCCAAAATCAGGGATATACGGACATTTCTTTTCATATGAATATCATTAAAGATCGGAGTTAAGGGCGCGCTCAAAAATAATTCCACATCTTGGTGCCCCGATCCATCCTGCACGGCAACATTGGGCGCCGATTAAATCGGCAGGATATGGGCTCGCCTCGAGCCTTACCATGGGGGCGGGTCGGTTCCTGAAAAATGTAAATTTATTTCTTCGCGAATCTCGAGTAAAAGGATCGAGGGTTATTAAGAGACCTCTGCAAAACGCCCCTTTTTGTCCAATTTCTGCGTCAGTCTCAACATTGTGCACGAAGTGAAGCTTTAGCTTTATCCTCGAAATACCATAGGTATTCCTGTGGTTAAAATTTTCGACTTCCTTGAACTTTAACAAAAATGAACATTTTTCAAAGGTCTTATTAAGACAGGATTTTGCGTGCCTTTTCAATATCTTTTCTGATCGCATCGGACAGTTCGGTAATATCCGAAAATTTTATTTCGTCTCTGATGCGCTGTACAAAATTTACACGGATTTTCTTTCCGTATATGTTTTCATTAAAGTCGAGAATGTGGACTTCTACGGAGAAGAGACCATCGTCAAAAGTGGGGCTGTAACCGATATTGGCAACACCCTGGTATTTTTTCTCCATGCAATCTACCGTAACAGCATAGACCCCGTTTTTTGGGCACAGTTCATCATGCAGCGTAATGTTTGCTGTGGGAAATCCAAGAAGTTTTCCGCCCCTGTTGCGGCCGGTGGTCACGACCCCTCTGATCTGGTAATATCGGCCCAAAAGTTTTTTAGCATCGGCCACCTCGCCCGCCATGACGAGTTCACGGGTCCGAGTGCTGCTGATTCTGTTCGGCAAGCCCCTTGATGTCTGAACCCAGTCGGCGACGATGACCTCAAATTCGAGATTGTCGGCAAAGGTTTGTAAAAGTTCTAAATTCCCCTCACGATTTCTGCCAAATGTATAATCTTTTCCAACAACAATAGCCTTCATTCCGATACATTTTAACAGGAGATCTTCAACAAATTCTTTCGCCGAAATTGCCGCAAATGCTTTGTTAAATTGGATACATATAAGAACGTCTATGCCTGAGTTTTCAATAAGTTCAATTTTCTGTTCGTTGAGAGTTATGAGCGGCAAATGGCCATTTTGTTTTAATACACGAACCGGGTGGGGATCGAAGGTCATCACAATGGAGGTGCCGCCGATGGTGTCTGCCTTTTCTATCACCTCATGAAAAAGCGCCTGATGTCCAATATGGATACCGTCGAAATTGCCGATGGTAATCACGGCATTTTTATACGGTTTTTCAATCTTATCGATATTTTCAACGAGTTCCACTATAATTTTTTCCAGTAGGTAATATGGATCTTGACAAAATTAAAGAAAGGTTTATATAAAATATCCTTTATATTAAATCAATCCCTTAAACGATATTATTCATGCCGAAGTGGCGGAATTGGTAGACGCGCTAGGTTCAGGGTCTAGTAGGGGTTTCCCTGTGGGAGTTCGAGTCTCCCCTTCGGCACCATAACAAAAAAGGATTTATTGGGCCCTTCTTCTTATATTTGTAAGGAAGGGCTTTTTTTTGTCTTAACCAATCTTTATATAACAAATTTGTTAAGTTCTAATCTAAGCCCCTTTGTACGATTTTCAAGGGCTAACACATTTTTTTTCTTTATTTTTTTGGCCCTGAAATGCTAATGATTAAAATATGGCTAAAAAGTTATGAAATTGGGGGGCGGATATGATAACGCCCTTTAATATCATGAAGATATGGAGGTGACTTCTGAAATATTCGAATAGTTTCTGGAAATTTTTTGTGTCCGTGAAGCTTACCGTGGTACTTTTGCTGTCGATTGCCGGCACGTCGATATTAGGAACGATTGTTCCCCAGAATGAAGATCCTGCTGCATATTTAAGGGCATACGGAGAATTTGTTTACAGACTCTTCGATGTGCTCGGCATTTTTGACATGTATCATTCATGGTGGTTTCAGTTTCTGTTGCTTTTGCTGACCATCAATATCGTTGTATGCTCAATAGACCGTATATCTGCTACGTGGAAAATTGTATTTGTCAAAAATCCTTCGTTCAATCTTTCAAGGTTTAGAAACCTTTCTCAAAAGGAAACGTTTGCCGAAAATCATCCCCCTAACACGTTGGAAAAAATATATAAACCGATTGTATCAAAATATTTTGGATATACCAAGGTTGAACAGACCGGCCGAGGGTTATGTATCTTTGCCGAAAAATGGCGCTGGACCCGACTGGGGGTTTATACGGTACATCTGAGTGTCATTTTGTTGTTACTTGGCGGCCTGATGGGCTTGCATTTCGGTTTTGAAGGATTTGTCAATATTCCGGAAGGTGAAAAAGTTGACAGCATTCAGATCAGAAACACCGGGGAAATCCACCATCTGGGGTTTGAAATCCAATGCGAAGATTTTAATGTCAGTTTCTACAACAACGGTGCGCCCAAAGAATACCGATCGCGTTTAACCATTATTGAAAAGGACAAACCGGTATATCAGAAAGATATCATTGTAAACGACCCGCTTCGTTATAAAGGGGTTAATATTTTTCAATCCAGTTACGGCAAGATGCCCTCGAATTCCACTTTTAAAAAGAAGACCCCGGCGATGGATCCTTCCGGAGAGATCACATTAAATTTTGCCAACCGAAAATCAGGGGCGTCATACCGGATAAAAACCATCCTGGGTAAGCCGGTGGATCTCCCTGAAGGTTTTGGTAAATTCGTTATCGTGGAATACATAAAAGGGGCTGAATTCCGTGGCCAGAACATTGGGGAAGCCTATAAGGGGATTCTGACTCCAGCGGACGGAAACCCTTTGGACGTCCTATTGCCTTTGCATTTTCCGAATTTTGATCGTATGAGAAAGGGTGCTTTGGTTATTTCTGTGGCAGATCAAAAAACAGAGGCGTTTGACTTTGATGAAAGATCCGACCAGCAGTATTACACCGGTCTCCAGGTGACAAAAGATCCGGGAGTTTGGTTGGTGTATGCAGGATTTATCATGATGATTATCGGGTGTTATATCACTTTTTTCATGTCTCATCAGAGGGTTTGTGTCGAAATCATAAAAGGAAAAGCAAAAACCAGGGTCGTCGTTACGGGTACGGCCAACAAAAACAAAATGGGAATGCAACAGCGGGTGAAAAAACTTTCGGACAAATTGGCCAATTTATGATGGTGCTCCAGAAAACGATATGGATCTTAGAGCGTCAATTATCAGGGGATAAACAATGAGCAGTTCAAATTTACTATCGATCACAACGTTTATTTATGGAGCGGCGGCGTTTTTTTATATTGCCAATCTGGTTTTCAAGAAACCCTTGCTGGGAAGACTGGGCACATGGACCGCTTTATTCGGTGTTGCCGGAAATGTTGCCGGCTTTATCATGAGGTGGGTGGAATCCTACCGTTTGGGTATCGGACATGCCCCGATTTCTAACATGTATGAATCTTTGGTTTTCTTTTCCGGGACCATTATCATTATCTATCTTGTGGTGGAAAAACAGTACCAAAACAGGATCATGGGCGCCTTTGCCACACCCATAGCGTTTCTTACCATGGCCTATGCTTCCATGTCTCCCAACATCAATGATAGCATTCAGCCCCTTGTTCCGGCATTGAAAAGCAACTGGCTGATTGCCCACGTTTTCACCTGTTTTTTAGGGTATGCCGCCTTTGCGGTTGCCTTTGGAATGAGCCTGATGTATCTTTTCAAGCAAAGAGAAGTCAAGGGAAAGAGCAGTTTGCTCGCTCGTTTTCCTAAATCCCAGGTCCTGGACGAGTTGAATCATCAAATGGTTATGTTCGGTTTTCTCTTTTTGTCCATCGGTATCATCACCGGCGCTGTCTGGGCAAATTCGGCCTGGGGAAGTTACTGGTCATGGGATCCCAAAGAGACCTGGTCTTTGATTACCTGGTTTGTTTATGCAACCCTGCTTCATGCCAGGATGGTGCGGGGATGGTATGGCAAGCGAATCGCTTATCTTTCAATCATTGGATTTATGGCGGTTTTATTCACGTATTTTGGTGTTAATCTTCTGCCCGGCCTGCATAGTTACGGATCCGTATAACCCTAATTGATCGTAAACAAACGGGGAGAAAAATTATAAGGGCCTAAACTTTCGCTCAATTAAGGTATAAAAAAGTGAATAGGGGAGTGGGCAACCATGAAGGTATTTATTACCGGCGGATCCGGTTTTGTCGGCACCCGTCTGACACATGATCTTATAGACAGAGGGCACCGTGTTATTGCGGTGGGGACATCTTCAGCCCATAAAAATCCCCCGAATGAAAATTTTCGTTACATCTCAGCGGATACGACTTTAAAAGGGCCATGGCAGGATGCTCTTGAAGATGTTGATGCAATCATCAATCTGGCCGGCAGAAATATTTTCAAACTGTGGAGTGATACGTATAAAAATCAAATATATAATAGCCGTATTTTAACCACTCGAAACCTGGTTGAAGCCGTGCCTGAAAGCAAAGGGATTATACTTTGCAGTACATCCGGTGCAGGATATTACGGAAACCGGGCCGATGAGGTGTTGACGGAGGATGCTTCATCCGGAAGTGATTTTTTGGCCAAAGTCGGCATCGACTGGGAAAAAGAGGCTTTTTTGGCCGAAAAAAAAGGTGTCAGGGTTGCTGCGATGCGTTTTGGCGTGGTTCTGGATAAAAACGGCGGGGCACTGGCCAAGATGATCCCGGCGTTTAAATATTTTGCAGGTGGTCCTCTGGGAAGCGGCCTCCAGTGGTTTCCATGGATTCATATGGCCGATCTTATTTCAGCGATTAATTTTATTCTTGAAACCAACGAGATAAAAGGCCCTGTCAACTTCTGCGCGCCGAATCCAATCAAAAACCGTGATTTTAGCAAAGCCCTCGGCAATGTTCTGAACCGGCCGTCTTTTATGAAAGTACCTTCGTTTATGATTCGTCTTGTTGTGGGTGAAATGGGGACATTGCTGACGAACAGCCAAAAGGTGATTCCCCATAAGCTGTTGCGTCATGGTTTTAAGTTTCAGCACCCTGACATCGACTCTGCGCTGGAGGACATTTTTAAATAGAGGTAATATGTTATTTAGTCCTGAAAAACCTTGTCCTCAGGGCCCGGTTAAAAACAACGGCGATGCTATCTTAATCGGTTGATAGCTGGAATATTGGAATAATGGAGTGTTGGAGTAATGGGTTTAGTGGAATTCTATCTATTTTTAGATGTATAATG
>JAAXQD010000025.1 GCA_012974475.1 Desulfobacterales bacterium | reverse complement strand
AAATACTATAAATGAGCCTTTATTTGTTCACATAGGGCTTATCATTTGAAATTTATTATCGTTTGAGCGGAATTATTATCATTTAAGGGTATTATACATTAATGAACTGTTGATTTGCAAGATGGAGCTTTTTTGGTAAAAGGCACTCTTAAAACCAAGAAAATTATAAAAGGCTCGGAGTTTCGTTCATCTTGCCATAAACACAACCTGAAACCGAGTTTCGTTCAGTACATATATCCTATTTCTTACAAAATTGCAAAAAAAGCAAATCCCCGAAAAAGGATCTGCCTCTATTAGGGCACGATATCACACGTTTTTTTTGGACAAGAGGCGTGTGTTTCATAGCAAAAATCGCCACAATTACCGTTTTGTGATATGGTATTATGATATCACAAAAACAAATAAATCAGGGCACTGATAGCTTTTTTTCACTAAAGGTATCTGTAATTGATTATATTTGCAATTTTGGAGATGTACGAAACCGCTTCGCGGTAAAGGAGATTGGCAACTATGAAGAGCGACCAAACTTTTGATAGACAGATGGTTGTATTGGAACTTGATGGTGCAGTGGTTCATGACCACACACCTTCCGAACTCATCCGCGTGGGATTTCCCCTTCAGCCGGAACGGTATGAACAGGCATTTGACCTATTTCAAAGGGAAAGCACCGGAAATGTGAAACCGGAAGAAGCCCTACTTCAATATGCGACTATGACTCGTGGTATTACACTGCGTAGGGCCATAGAGTATGCCACGTTCAAAATGCGCTTCATAAACGGTTTTGATACCTTCATTGAAAGACTCTACCAAAAGAACGTACCATTATTATTGGTATCGTCCAGTTTTAGTATCATCACAGAAGCAATTCGCCAACTATATGGCCCTGATCGCTTTCAGGCTGTTTTGGCCAACTCACTTACCTTCGGCCTTGAAAAAGACCTTGAAGCCGTCATCTCTGAGGAAAAACTTATAGCTCTTGTTCAAAGGTATTTCCATCGGGCAAGAGAGCATCAGGCTTACGATAAAATAGCAGCAACGGGTGAATGTAACTCCATAAACTCCGATTTCTTACAAAAGGCAAACTTCTTTGCCGAGCAGGCCGCCGGGCTGAGTATTCCATTTGAAGCCGTAAACTATGTTTGTTCCAGCCTCAAAGACCGTGAAACCCTCCTGGCAGTTGTCCGGTCTGGGGGTAGAGTTATTGCTTTCAATTTTGAAGAATCTTTAGAAACTATAATCAAGGAATGTCAGAAAAACAACCATGCTAAAGATACAATCAAATGGACTACTCCCAAAAGCCGTCGGGCCAACCTGCGCAGTGTGTTCGAGACTTTATTCCCAGATGGCTGACCCTAAGCTATCCTGACACATCACACTTAATAGACTCTCATTTAAGGAGTAAATGTTACGTATTATGAGTTTTTAAATCAGTTAGCCTAACTCTTGAAATATTAAAATAAGCGATTAAATAAAATGTGAGATTCGAGCAATATTCATCAATCGAAATAAATAAGGCGGATACTATATCTTGTGTCCGCCTTTCAGTCTTCAAACTTTTAAAAATTGAGAATAACCGATAACAATCGAGCGTGTAAAAAACTGTGATAGCTTGCAAGTACCTTTGTTCACTCGAAACTGTGGTATGTTAATGACTTATCACAAAATTGATGCCCATTTTATTTTTGTATGCCAGTATGTCGAAACGCCTGAATTACTGATATCAAATAGGTGATTGTCAAGTTAAGTAAATCCTAATTATAACTATTGAATTATGGGACAAATTGGTTTGTCACTTCACTTAATCGTTTTGTAGTTAACAGCCCCTTTTATGGACAATACAAAGTCTGGTCCTTTGCGCAAGAATTCTCTACTCAAACCCGCACCAGGTTATAATATTTTCCATGGGCTCCCGGGTGCTGACCACTCTATTTGCCGGGAAATCCCAGTTGGGATAACCGATGGCAATGGAAATCATAATCCGTTTGGATTCGGGTATTCCGGCAAATTCGTGCAGCACTTGGGGATATGCGATACCCTGATTGGCGATACAGGTGCCAAGACCATAATGGAGTGCGGCCAGGCAGATGTTCTGTGTCACGGCACCGATGTCGAACAGCGGTCTGGGGTAGGACAGCGATCTGTCCACATAGACAACAATGGCCGCCGGTGCATTAAAGTAACGGAACCCCCGCTTCATCCACCGGTCCCTTTTCTCTTTATCTTCCCTGGGGATATCCATGAGCTTAAAGATCTGTTTGGCGATTTCAATCTGACGTCTTCTGTATACGCTGTCCAATGGCAACCCCTTGATTTGAAGGTCGGGATGGGAGGGGGCTCCAGAATTCAAATTTTCAACATTCGCCTGTATGACAGAATTCAGAACATCCCCGGCGATAATGGTAAATTCCCATGGCTGGCTATTTTCGGCTGAAGGGGCACGGGTAGCTGTATCTAAAATTTCTTTTAGAATCTGTTTTGGGACAGGGTCTGCTTTAAAGTCTCTAATGCTTTTTCGCATGATTATGGCGTCTATAATATCCACCATCCTGCTCCTTTTCTTATTTGAGTTCCTGTAGGTCGAAGCTTGCGGTCCGGCTATTCAAAGCCCACCATTGGCTTCTTTTCCATTGACAGGCAAACAACTTTTATTTATAAGATAATCTTACACTATAAATCGCGTTCATTTTTTATGGGCCTTGAACTGATCTATAATTTCCATGTATTTAATGGTCTATTTCCCCCGGTTGACACATTTTTTATAAGTTACCGCTTTTTAAGAAAAACGGCCCTGCCATTGTAACGAAGTGCGAAAATTTATTTGTTAGGATCGCTGATATCCAATGCGTTCCTTATTCCCATAACATTTATAATTAACTCAATTCAAGCCTGGATATCTTTCAGGCTTGCGGTTATTCCCTGATAAAATATCAGCGTTTAAATTGCCAGCTTTTTTTACATAAAATCCATATTGCTTTATGGATAAAAAATAAGAATAGGTTCAGCCTGTTAGTTCTTTAATTCAACACAACTATTGAGAGGTGCTTCAAAATGTCTAAAAAATGGGTTTATCTCTTGGATGAAATTGAAAAGGCGGAAGAGTATGTCGGCGGTGATTGGGATGCGGTTCGCGGATTGCTGGGCGGGAAAGGGGCAAATCTATCGGAAATGGTGCGCATCAATGTTCCTGTGCCACCGGGGTTTACGGTTACGACCGAGGCGTGCAACACCTACCTGGCTTCGGGCGAAACCTTTCCGAAAGGAATGAGAGATCAAATGCTTGACGCTTTGAAAGCGATTGAGGAAACCACCGGTAAAAAATTTGGTGACCGGGAAAATCCACTTTTGGTTTCATGCCGCAGTGGCGCCAAGTTTTCCATGCCGGGCATGATGGACACCGTGCTTAATATCGGACTGAACGATAAAACAGCAGAAGGAATGATCGAATTGACCGGCGATGAACGATTTGTATTCGACTCTTATCGACGCCTGGTGCAGATGTTCGGCAATGTGGTTATGGATGCGCCGGATGAGGTCTTTGAGGAGGTTATCACCGAAGCCCGTGCAAAAGCGGGCGTCGAAACAGATTCCGAGCTGTCTGCCGATGATTGGAAGGCGGTGGTGGATAAATTCAAGGTGATCTTCAAACAATACGCGGGTCGATATTTCCCAACCGATCCATTTGAACAGCTGTTTATGGCGACAGAAGCCGTTTTCAGGAGCTGGAACGGGAAACGGGCTGTCGATTACCGTAATGCTGCAAGGATTTCCCATGACCTGGGCACTGCGGTGACGGTTCAGACCATGGTTTTCGGGAATATGGGAAATGATAGCGCAACCGGTGTGGCCATGACCCGGGATGGCTCCACAGGAGAAAATAAGATTGAAGGCGATTACCTGACCAACGCACAGGGTGAAGATGTGGTTGCCGGGATCCGTTTAACCAATGAGATCTCCCAATTGAAAACGGAAATGCCCGAGGCGTATGCCGAGTTCGAGCAGATCTCGAAGAAGCTGGATTCCCATTATCGTGATATGCAGGACGTTGAATTTACCATTGAAAAGGGTAAATTCTGGATGCTGCAGACCCGGGATGGCAAACGTACGGCCCAAGCTGCGGTTCGGATTGCTGTTGAAATGGTCGAAGAAGGCTCGATCACACGTGAAGAAGCGGTTATGCGTGTAACTCCCAATCAGGTCGACTTCTTCCTGCATCCGCAGTTTGACCGAGAGGCGGTAAAAGAAGTCAAAGCCAGCGGTGACATGCTGGCCAGGGGTCTTAACGTTTCACCTGGGGCGGCCTATGGAGTGGTCGCCTTCGACGCAGATATTGCGGAGTTGTGGGCCAAAGAAGAGGGCAAGGACGTGATCATGGTACGCCCGGAAACGCGGCCGGACGACGTCCACGGGATGCTGGCTGCCCAGGGAATCCTCACAAGCCGCGGTGGTCGTACCAGCCATGCCGCGCTGGTTGCCCGCCAGTTCGGAAAACCGGCGGTCGTCGGTGTCTCCGAACTTAAAATCGACATGGTCAAGCGGCAGATGAGTGTGAAGGGCAAAGTTATCAAGGAAGGGGAATGGATCTCCATCGACGGCAATGCCGGCGAACTTTATGCCGGAAAGGTAAAGACCATGGTGCCGGACATAAAGGATCTGTGGCTGATGAAGCTGCTCTCCTGGGCGGATGAGTTTCGCAAACTCGGGGTATGGGCGAATGCAGATTATCCAGCCGATGCCCAGCGTGCGCTTGACTACGGCGCGGAAGGCATCGGGCTGTGTCGCACCGAACACATGTTCTTCGAGGCAGAACGCCTCCCCTTTGTGCAGAAGATGATCATGACCGACCTGCCGAGTGAACGGCGTGAAGCTCTCGACGCACTGCTGCCCTTTCAGCGGGAAGACTTTGCAGGCCTTTTCCGGGTCATGGACGGACTCCCGGTCATTATTCGTTTGATCGATCCTCCGCTGCACGAATTTCTTCCCAATCACATCGACCTGCTGAGGGATCTGTCGGATCTTAAGATTCGTCTGAAGGATGCCGGCACCCTTGAAGGTATTGATCGGCTGCTCGACCAGATCGAAAAAGAAGAACACATTCTCAAACGGGTGGAAAGTCTGCACGAGTCAAATCCAATGCTGGGGCTTCGGGGTGTACGACTGGGCATTCACATTCCGGAACTGACCGTCATGCAGGTTCGCGCAATATTCGAAGCTGCCTGTATGGTGGCCAAAGAAGGCATCGATGTGCATCCTGAGATAATGATCCCTCTGACCAGCCATGTGAACGAACTGAAGTTTCAGCGCGATATTCTTGAGCCCGAGGCTAAAAAGGTTATGACGGAACAAGGCATTGAGCCGAAGTATAAGTTCGGAACCATGATCGAAATACCGCGTGCCGCACTGACAACCGATCAGATTGCGGAATATGCAGAGTTCATATCATTTGGGACCAATGACCTGACCCAGACAACCTTCGGGATATCCAGAGACGACGCCGAGGCAGGGTTTTTAATTGAATATATGGAAAAAGAAATTCTTCCGGAAAATCCTTTTGCCGTTATCGACCGGGATGGTGTGGGCATGCTGATGGAAATATCGGTTCAAAAAGGACGTTCCGTAAGACCCGATTTGGAATGCGGAATCTGCGGTGAACACGGGGGGAATCCCGAATCTATTCAGTTGTGTCATGAACTGGGGTTAACGTATGTGTCGTGCTCTCCATTCCGCATACCGGTTGCACGTCTGGCTGCCGCCCATGCCGCGCTGCGGGATAAGAAATCCGGGAAATAGCCGGGATCGAATTAATGATAATTACGAAAGCACGAAATAACATTCTAATTTTCGTGCTTTTGTGATGGAGGGTTTGTATCATGGCACTTTTTCTGCTTCAACACGGCAAGAGTTTGTCCAAGGACAAAGACCCAAACAAAGGCCTTTCTGAAGCGGGAATTGATGAAACCGAACGCATTGCACAGGTCGCCAAAGGGTATGGGGTTCATGTGTCCAGCATCGCACACAGCGGCAAGACCCGGGCCCGTCAGACCGCCGATATTTTTGCGTCTGCCCTGAAACCCGAAGGTGGCCTTCAAGAAATCAGCGGACTGAATCCTCTGGATGACGTCACAGCCGTTTCCGATTCCCTCGACAGCACAGAAGATCGAATGCTGGTGGGGCATTTGCCCTTTATGGAAAGGCTGACCGCTTATCTTATCACGGGATCCATCGAACGGCCGGTATTTAAATTTCAAAACAGCGGTATCGTCTGTCTGGACACAGACCCGGCCACCGGGTCCTGGGTGATCAAATGGGCGCTTATGCCCCATATCGGCTGAGGATGGAGCGGAACAAAAAAATCTTTTCTGATAAATTCTATCCATGGATTCGTTTAACGATTGCAACGAATCAAGCTTCAGACAGATTCGAAGGGGTGTCAACCGGGTTGAAAACCTCAAATTGATCGGTTGCGTAATATTTTATCGGGTTCCCCTCCATGTACCTTTTTCAAGGCTCATTAAATATACGACGGGTCGCGGTTTGGCCAACACCCGGGGGTCCTCAATCATTATCGCCTCGAGTACCTGATTGATCCATTTAATTGCAATGAGTCCTATTACGATAACAGCCATTCCTTTTACCAAATCTTGCCCATGAACAGCAATTATGTCCCGAATTTCTATGATTTTATCGATTTCACTCTGCATTTTTTAACTCCATGACTTAAAATAATATTCAGCGGAGCGGTTCCCCCCATGTACTGTCGGGATCAAGAGCCTCGTCTTCCAGCATCACCGGATCCGAATACCGGGTCGTAGCCATTTTCTCTTCCATTTGATGTTCTTTAATCATCTGGCGTAAACGCTGGTAGTCCTGCCCATCTCCCACATACATGCATTTACAAGAGGATGTGTCCACCACATACAAATAATGCAGCTTTTCGTTTTGCTTTTTGGCGACAACCTTCTTTAGAGGCAACGATTTGATAAAATTAAGTTTATTAGGGGTGTCAGCCGTACGCAACTCAAACCCGGCCCGCACAAGCAGTTCATCCATCTGAAGCGGCGACATCTTCCGGGTCCCGGCACAACCGAAGATAAAGGCAAAGAGCAACATAACAAAAACTATCGAAGTTGTGTTATTTCTCTTATTCTTTAGCTGTTTAATCATATTTGAAACCTCCTTTAATAAAAATACAGTGCGGTGAAAGGCCCTGTTCATTATTGTATCGATTCGACATTGTTCGCTAAATCTGATCGGTCGCTCTTTAGCCATCACAAACCACAATTCTTCTCTATTTCGGAAAAAGAAACTGTAGTTGCAGTCGCAATTGCCAGTCAGCACCAGAGTCCGGCGCTTAAGACAAGAAAACAGGATGCAAATACAATAACCAGGATAGAAAATTTGATTGTATCTTCATTGTCACACGTTATTGAAATGCCGGTTTGAGATTTTCACCATTTCGCCGTATAACGCTCATAAAATCTCCTTGATCCGGAATGTTGCCGCAAGGATCAAATACCAGGCTGTTGACACCGATAGCCTTCAGCCTTGCAGTCGACTCCTTCATCGGCTCCTTCTCCCAAATCATCCACTTCGCAGGGTGCTTTTTCAGCATTGCCCGAAGCTCCGACCACTGGGCATCACTCGGAAACTCATCCGGTTCCCAATGCACGCTTTTCATATTGAGTCCATATCGCCGGGACAGATAGTCGTAAACAGGATGGGATGCGAACAGAGGCAATAATGGGTTTTTTGCAGCAATGCTTTTCATCTCGTTGTCAAGAGCCAGAAGATCATGTTCAAGGGCAGCATAGTTTTTTTTGAAAAAATCTTCCGCTGCCGGTTTCTTGCGGCTTAGCGTTTCCATAACCACCCCCGCTTGCTTTGCTGCAAAATCAAAATCAAGCCACGTGGTAAAAGCGAGGGATTCATGGGCATGTGCTCCTTCACCGCCGTGGCTGTGAGTGACAACCTCCTCTGCAGTAATATACCGGTCTTTGAATTTTGCAGAAGTATCCACCATCTTTGACCGTGGCAGAGAGACCTTTCTCACCCACTTGGCATAGTTTGCGCCATTGAGAAGGATGAGATCGGCCTTTTGATATGCTGCTACCGTTTCGGCATCGGGCATCCAATAGGCAGGATCTCCTTCTGAAGGGGCTGGAAAAACCACCTTCGCACGATCCCCTGCTATGCGCTCAGCAAAGTATTTTAACGGGTAGTTCACCACATAAATGGTAAGCTTTTCCTGTACATCGGTGTCTGAATAAGAGATGCCCGGCAAAGCGGCGATATGAATCAATACAAACAATGCGCCGAAGAAAAACATCTTTCTTTTAAAAGATAAACCTTCGATTGTTTTCATAAGCCACCTCCCTTATTCAGTCTTAAACATCATCAACGAATGAACAGCATTCTGACCAGACCATTTGAAATCTGGTTGACTACCAGGATCATGACGCCACAAAGAAGACCGCTGGTCAAAACGATAATAAAAATCTCCGCACTCACCAATCGTGCAATGGTCAATCGGCTGCAACCGAGCTTGAATATTGTTTGTATTTCCCGTTGTCTCAAACGCAATGACAATGCAAAAACGAGAATGATCGCCAAAACGGTCGCCAGAGCAACGACCGATATCACCGCATCCAACACGTTCTTAATGCGAAAGATGTTTTGAAGCAAACCGTCGATGACTTCTTCAGGCTTGATGATCTGAAGAGTTTCATTTCTGGAAAGATAGCGGCCTCTCAAAATGGTTCCTGATTTATCATCATAGGGCACCGCAATCACGGCGGTAATCGGGTAGACGGACGTGTTGCCATGAAAATGGAATGAATCGATATTTTTTTTCGTAATTTCCGTATGGTGATAAAGCTTGGCAGTGGCAGCCACATTTGATTCGCTCCGCTTTAAAATAAGCGTGGGATCCGAGAGGTTCGTCACATCCTGGTGGCCATGCCCCAGCCCCTGGATGACCCAGGTGGTCTTTATATCCACAAACACCGCCAGATCATCCGAGGTGTGGGATTTTTGTAAAACGCCGACCACTTTCATCTTTAAGGGATACACTCCTGCAAGGTCAAAAAGCGTCTCCGGTGAAGACAACAGGCTGTCTCCCGGTTTAAGGCCAAGGTTTTCAGCGACTCTGGCCCCCAGTAGGCAATCCCCCAGCACAGCAAGGTTTCTCCCTTCAGCCACTTTTAACCTGCGAAAATCAAAATAATCCAGGGTCGTCCCAACGATGGGATTCCCCCGGGTATGAAATCGGGCATATACGGGGATGGACAACGCCAGACCAGATTCCATTACCCGTTCCGAGGCTTCCATGCCGATCAGTTCCGGAACTTCGTCACTAAAATAAAGCGAATTCATTACCAGATCAAGAGAACTGCCCTTGTCGCCGATGACAAGGGGTGTCGATACGGCACGGGACATGAGTTGTCGTTCACTCTCTCCCAACAGAAGCTGGAGGGATAGGGGAAGAAATGAAATCAGTGTGATACAGGCAATCAGTGTGGCTGTTTTGATCTTGTTAAAGCGAATATATTGCCAGGCGATGTAAATGCTGTCGATCAAACCGCCTCCTTGCTTTGAAAATTCCGAAAATCAATGATCCTGTCAAAATTTTTGAGAAGTTCGTGATCGTGGGTAACAGCCAAAAGGGTCGCTTCATGCTCATCAACTGCTTGAAATAGCAAATCAAGAATGCGATCCTTGTTTTCCGGGTCGAGATTCCCGGTTGCTTCGTCTGCCAGAATCAGTTTCGGATGGGAAAGCAGGGCACGGCAGATGGCGTTGCGCTGTTTTTCTCCGTGTGAAAGATCATTGGTTTGCCGTTTGAGTTTATCTCCAATACCCATTTTATCAGCAAGAGCTGCGGCACGTCCCCTAACATCTTTATCTAACGTCAGGGCCCTCGTAATTCGGAAAGGGTGCAAAATATTATCAATAACGTTCAGATAATCCAGCAGTTCAAAGTCTTGAAATACAAACCCGATATTTTGTATACGAAAATCCCTTCTTTGGGCATCATTGAGCGACTCAATTCTGGTTTCTCCAACCCGAATATTTCCATTTTTAACGGGAATAATTCCGGCGATTAGGTTTAACAACGTCGTTTTTCCCGAACCGCTGGGTCCTATGACGGCGACTTTTTCACCTTTTTCGACATTTAATTTTGAAATGTATAGATGAAAATCACCGGTTAAATAACTAAAATGTAATTTCTCAATATTAATCATATTAATGGTTCGAAAAAAGCGAACTAAGATCGATATTCGGATTTATTTCAAATTTTGGATTTAGCACGTTCAAACTTTAGGCTTCGCATATGAATCAATGCGTTTTTCTTCCAGCAGTTCCAGGCCGGTGATCTTCCAGGCGCCATCCACGGGTTCCACGGTGATGTCGGCCTCGTACTGGTTTTTACGGATGTGGATGTGTCCCCAGTGACCCACCGAACCCATGGCAGTCCACGTGGCACGGAACAACAGACCCAGGGGACGGTCGTCAAGGTGGTTGACATCGACATCCAGGATTTCGACCTCTTTCACACGGGCCCGGGCACCGCCGGCCTGAGTTACCACCAGAGATTTTCGATTCTGCAGATAAATTTCAGAAAGCAAGTTCCCGCTGACGCTGGTGGCCAGCCGATCATAGACATCTTCTTCTTCCCGGAAATCAAAGGACCGGTAAATGTTTTTGAGCAAACTGTTCAAAACAGAAACCGCATCCTTGTCGATCATCTTTGGGGCCATGACAGACGGTTTGGCAACCGCTACTTTCAGAAAAGGATAAAGCAGGGCGCTGCCGGCCATGAAAAAAATCACTAAACCGATATGCAAGCCGACCGGTTTGGCGTTCTGCCGCCGCTTCCTGATTTGCAACGCAACGGGTACTAAAGCCAGCAGACACAAGACGCTGGCAAGTGGTATTTTCATGGTTGTCAGGGATTCGTCCAACTCTATTTGGGCAACCGTCGGCATTTGATATGTTTTAAGGAAGTTTTTCCATGTCAGCACATTTTCATCGGGTGTTACATAAGAAGGAAAAGGGCCGGCCGGGTCAATGGCATCGGCCGGGATCTTTTGTATGCGGTCTGACCAGAGGCCCCATGTGTTCGTAACCTCCTGTGGTATCCCCTTGGTCAAGTAGGTAATGATTACACCCACCGTGGCGGTATTGATCGGCAGCCGTTCGGGCTGTACCAGGAACGTGGAACCTGTCATGGCATATTTGACAAAGGCGGTGCGATCCAGAATCGGTCGCAATGGTTTCCCATCGATCAGGACCTTGTCATGTTTTAAAAAAAACTCACCCACCCGTTTTTTCAGCGGCTCGTTTTCATCAGCTTCGATAAATTCATCTCCCCGCAGGCCCAGGTCAATCCACGCAGTAAGATCCTTTACCCTCGCTAAAATCTCATGCCGAACCTCGTACGGCTCAATGTAGAGAAAGGACATGACGCCGCCGCGCTGCCAACGTTTTAATGCCTTTTTCTCGAACACCGAATACCAGGGATCCGCCCAGTCAAGTGTCACCTTCGACGGTCCGGACAGGTATCTGAAATCATTAATCGGCACACCATTGTGATACGTCATGAAGCCGATGGGTACTTTGCTTATTTTATATTGTTCATCCAGGGGGGGAATGATGGTCAATGATGCCGGTTTCTTTGTGAAGGGATAGACCAGCTCTGCGTATAACACACGCTTGTCCTCCGGCGGTCCCGGAATCCGCTGAAGTGTATAGGGATTGATCTTTCCGGCATAGGGCGATGGACGCTCCTTGCGAAGGCGCGGCTCGGCGATTTTGAGCTTCGCCTGCAGTTTTCGCCCGTTATCGGTTAAGATCTGAAGGTCTTCGTTGGAAAACTGCCGCATACGATCGGCCAGCGGCGGTCTTTTAATGGTGGTACCTTTGAAGAATGCATCGGGAATAAGGCGGTCAAACGTGAGCATATCATCCACGAAAATCTCAAGCTCAATCTTTACATGATCGTCCTGGATATGGATTTCGGCGATATTGGGCGCATTCTCCGCACCGGAGAGATTAATCCAGTCGGCATTTGCCGGAATGCAGACCATACAGAAGAAAATGATAACCGCTATAATAGAAAAAAATGTTTTCTTCATCAGTGGAATCCATTGAACCGACGTGCTACCCGAATTTTTTTACTCAATGATGCGCTCTTATCTTCCTGTCTCTTATACACATCT
>JAAXQD010000257.1 GCA_012974475.1 Desulfobacterales bacterium | reverse complement strand
CGAAAATTTTAACCATCCCAGTACGATCTGCCGGACCTACGGGACAGGCAGGAATACATTGAGTATTTCGAGGATAAAGCTAAAGCTTCACTTCGTGCACAATTTGAGCCTGACCCCAGAGAAATAGGCTGCGCATTTCACAGGGCAGGCACAGAAACTGGGCAAAAAGGGGCGTTTCGCAAAGATCTCTCACCTTTGGCCGGCGTTTGACATAACCGGTTCCTTTAGACCCGGAGGCAAAGGCATTTGGGGTGCAATCCCCTTCCCTTCGATACCGGCAAAAATGTAAAGATTGCTTGTCAATTGTAACACTTTGTTCTATATTACTTAACTTGGAAAAGCCCGCCCTTCTGCCAAGCGGAGTAAGGCGGACGGGCCGGAACCAAGAAATGTTTGTCGCCAAGGCACAAATCGCAGACACTCTCAATTGAACTGTTTTTCAACCTAAAACTCCTTCCCATAAATGGGCATGAACAATAACTTAATTATATGGACCGTTTGATATTTTAATTGATAAACGCATGTTTGGCTCTCTTAGAGCCATAAGATCTCCTGCCAGGAATCCGGCTTCCCCGGGTTAGAAAGGTTTACAATGAACATACTATTCGGTGAAAGGCTAATTCAGAAAAATAGGATCACAGAAGAACAGCTTCAGAAAGCTCTGGAACGCCAGAGACTCCAAGGTGGAAGGCTCGGACACAACATGGTCGCACTTGGATACGTCAGCGAGGAAGATATTGACTCATTCTTCAGGGTGCATCCTGAAATTCCTGAAACAGTGGAAGATACCGGACTTGAGTTTTCTTTCATCGTGGACCTGGTTATGAAGCATGCTCTGAACATGGGAGAGTTTACCATACCGGCGCTGGGAGCACGAATAAAGCTCCCCAACCCTCTTGTGGACGAAGCCATTGAAAGACTGCGCAAGAATCGGATGGTAAGTGTAATCGGGGCCGACGGGTTATCAAAACTCTCTTACAGGTTAACCCTTACCGATGTCGGTATAAAACGAGCATCAGACCTCCTTGATGTCTGTCGGTACTCGGGTCCGGCACCTGTACCTTTTGACAAGTACCGGAGTATGGTGGAAATCCAGACCATCAAAAGTATTCTTGTGGACCCGGAAAGTGTCAAAAACGCCTTTTCCGATATTATCGTGAGTGAAAGAATCCTGTCGAGGCTCGGGCCGGCAATCAGTTCGGGAAAGGAGCTCTTTCTTTACGGCCCGTCAGGGAACGGAAAGACCACCATTGCGGAAACCATCGGAAGCGTTTTGCCGGGCACTATTTACATGCCCTACGCTGTAATGGCCGAGGGAGAAATTATCACGATCTATGACAGGTCAAATCATGTGTCTGTCGAGCCGGAACACGGTGCCAATGCTGTGGACCAGAGATGGGTCCTCGTGAAACGTCCTGTTGTCATGGTTGGCGGTGAAATGAATCTCAAATCGCTGGACATCGATTTCAACCCCATATCAAAATTTTACGAAGCGCCGTTGCAGATGAAAGCAAACAACGGCCTTTTCATCGTTGACGACTTTGGACGGCAGCAGGTCGATCCGCAAGTTCTCCTGAACCGATGGATTGTCCCGTTAGAGCGTAGAATCGATTTTATTACGTTCCACACCGGAATGAAAATCGAAATCCCTTTTGACCAGCTCGTGGTGTTTTCAACGAATCTTGAACCCCGACACCTGGTAGACGAAGCTTTTCTACGAAGAATCCGCTACAAGATTAATATCGACCACCCGGAGTTGAGCGAATATAGAGAAATTTTTCAAAGGGTGTGCGACGCCAACGGGATTGCGTTTGACAGTGAGGTGTTCGATTATCTCATCGAGAGCTTTTACCATCAGAAAAATGTCAAGCTGAACTCCTGCCACTGCCGTGACCTTTTAGAAAGTATAATAGACGATGCACATTATCTGGGTGTAAAACCGGAGTTGACAAAGAAAACAATATCGGATGCGTGGGAGAGTTACTTTGTCGAAATGTAATTAGTTTCCATCCAGAAATGGCCCTTTTTGCCCTGCTCGGCGTTCTCCGCGGGTTTCCGGCTGCGGCGTACAGACGTACGCCTCACCGCAAACCCTTGTGCGGCCTTGATCAGGACAAAAATTGCTCATTTCTGAAATGAAAACTTTTTAGTGGGAAGAGGATTTTTTTGTACAATCCGAATCGAGTTCTGACTCGATTAATCTTATTTTTCGTGTTTTCGTATTTTCGTGCTTTCGTGATACTTTTTTGGATTTTAGGCCTCCAATGGTTTCACTTTTGGGAGACGAGATGAAAATTCCGGTAATCATTTTTTTCGCGGTAATCATTCTTGCAGGATGTGTGTCAACCCGTGAAGCCGCCAAAAAGGAAGTGCTCCGTTTAGATGCCCAACATTTCAAAGACACAACAACGGTCAAAAAAGTTTCATCCGGCAATGTTACGGAATTTTCCACACTGGAAGGATATCGGCCCGAAAAATATATGGGAATCCCCTGGCTCGACAGTTTTCTTATCGGTTATCTGGACAATCAAACCGGCAAGAGATCTTATCAGGTATATCAATTTATCAGTTATCCGGGGCGGAGCTGGCGGTTGTACAATCGTGTAACCTATAGAACCCCGGATGGGACACCGTCCAAACCCCTTACGAGATTGCACAGAGAATTGTTGGATTGTGCGTCTTCTAGGGGCTGCACTTACGAAGAACATGTCGTGTTTGACATCGACAAAGGGCTGATGAAAAAAATCGCTGAGCTTGCGCCCGAAACTCAAGGAAAAACAGATGACTCAGGGAAGATAACCGCCTTTTTGTACCAGCTTTCGCCTGAAAAAGGACACCCAATAAAATACTGGCTGCTGCCCGAAGAAGTGGCAGGGTTGCTGGAAAAAATGGATGAATATTCTAAAAACCTTGATCAAAAGTAAAGAATTCGGCCCCGGGAAACACGGCTTTGGGTTATCCCTGGAAGGGGATTTTCCCTCATATATCAAGTGCCTAAAGTGAGCTAAAATGCCTAAATTGCCTAAAGTTGAGGAAAGCGCTTTCAGCGCAAATCATTATTTACTTAAATTGATAACGCCAAGGGCACATAATTGTTTCTGAC
>JAAXQD010000004.1 GCA_012974475.1 Desulfobacterales bacterium | reverse complement strand
AAAAACATAAATCTCTTATAATAAATGCAAAATAAGCGACAGCAATTCGGCAAAGAAAGCGAATTCATAGCCGTCAGACACCTTAAAAAAAACGGATACAAAATTCTGGAGCAGAATTACCGTAATGAGCTGGGCGAAATTGACATTATTGCAAAAGACAAGGGCACTCTGGTCTTTGTCGAGGTCAAAGCCAGAAGATCCGATCTTTTCGGAAATCCTAAATGGGCCTTAACCCCCAAAAAGCAGCGAAAAATCTCGATGGTGGCCCTCTACTATCTCAAAGCCAAAAAACAAAGTAATGTTAAAGCAAGGTTTGACGTTGTGTCCATCAGTTCAGCAGAAGATAAACCAAAAGTAGAGATAATAAAAAATGCCTTTGAGCTCGCCTACGGATGATCCGGAACATATCGATGAAACGTGTAATCTTTATGTTGTTGCCACTCCCATTGGAAACAGGGACGATATCACCATAAGAGCCCTCAAGATACTTGGCCGGGTTGATCTTGTGGCCGCAGAAAATACCAGACACACGGGCAGACTTCTGGCGCATCACAATATCAAAGGTAATCTGATATCCTATCATGAGCATAATGAGGTAAAGCGCACACCGGAGCTGATTCATCGGCTTAAAACAGGATCATCTGTTGCTCTGGTATCTAATGCTGGGACACCATCGGTGTCTGACCCCGGCTACCGGCTTGTAAAAGAGGCCATTGCAAACAATATAAAGGTCATACCCGTTCCCGGCGTATCTGCCGCCGTAACCGCCCTCAGCGCAGCAGGACTGCCAACCGATTCCTTTATTTTTGTTGGGTTCCCCGCAAAAAAAAAGGCAAAGCCCGTGTTTTCAAGGCCTTGCCTGATGTTCTTAAAATTAGTTGTGTTAGGTTATTAAATCCTGGAAAAATCTTTCCAGATTGACAAAGAGAATTAGGGGAATCATTAACGTCTGAATTTTCGTGTCATTATTATGGTTACTGAAATTTGATAAACATATCGTTATAAGATATAAGATCTTCCAAAAACTCCATTCGAATATTTTTCTCGTTATCTATAGCGCAACGCAGGCTTAAGGCACAAAGCTTTCTACAGATCGGATCCTGGTTATTAAAATTGCCCAGACATCCAAGATGGTCATCAAGAGAAAGCTGATTCATAGACTCCTTTTTCATACGGTATCCTTTATTTCCAGCAATAAAAGCATTTCTTTATGGATTTTGCCGTTGGTTGCCAGAATCTCCTTTTTATCAATAGTGTATGGTTTGTTTGAAAAATCCGTTACAACCGCTCCTGCTTCTCTGGCTATCAGCTCTGCTGCTGCCGTATCCCATGGCTTTAAGTTCTGCTCCCAGAATCCATCAAACCGTCCGCAGGCCAAAAAGCAAAGGTCAATCGCCGCCGAACCGAGCCTTCGCACTCCCTGGGAGGCTTTCAGGCAGTTCGAAAAACGCGTCTGCAGGGGCTCAAAGATGTCTTTCAAGTTATAAGGGAAACCGGTGACCAGTAAACTTTCAGAAACTGACGGAGAATTCGAGACCCTAATGGGACGACTATTTAAGAATGCCCCTTTTCCTTTGACTGCGGTAAAAAGTTCTCGGGTTTCCGGGTTCAGAACAACGCCGAAAACTGTCTGATCGTTTAAAGCAAAGGCGATGGAAACCGAGAAAATACCGAGCTGATGTGAAAAGTTCGTCGTGCCGTCCAAAGGGTCGATAATCCACTTATGGCCGGATTCACCGCTGTTCAAGCCGCTTTCTTCAGCCAGAATCGTATGATTGGGGAATGCTTTTTGAAGGGTGTCAATGATAACTTTCTCAGATTCGATATCGGCCTCTGTTACAAGATCAATGCCCCCTTTTTTATCGATTCTGGATATTCTGCCGTAGTGAGATCGAAGGACCTTTCCGGCTTTATAAGCAGCTGCGATACCGACTCTTTTTATAAGTTCCAGTTCCATAAGGAATACACATTTATAGTTATTTTTTTCTCAATGTCAACCACAAATTATTTGCGTTGGAAGAATATTGAACTGCAACAGCTCGAACGGTTGAATTTCGGGGATTCAACAGGACAAGCCATTCCCTGCAGCTTGTTGCAGCGAAGTTTGCCCTGTGAGACACATCTGTTTTTTTGTTTAACCGGGGCGCAAATTCCGCCTTTGCGGTGCTGCAGGGAGCATCAATTCGTAAAAAGTTGTCATGTTCAATTCGGTTCTGCCGTGCGATCTCTCAAATGATCTGTCGTAGTTTTCATCTTTTTGATGAGCGGCATTAGGGTCGATTTGTCTTTGGCAGAGATTGCTGTTCCGCCAAGGCTCTTTCTCAGGGATTCAGCGGTGGCTTTATCGATGAGGTCCTTTTTGTTCAGAACACGAATTAAGGGAATAGCATCTAAATTAAGATCGGAAATTATTTTTTCAACAGATTTGATTTGGTCTTTAAAACGAGGGTTGCTGATGTCTATCACATGTAGAAGCAGATCGGCGCTTTCGAGTTCTTCAAGGGTTGCGCGAAAGGCAACCATAAGGTCTCCGGGAAGGTTTTTTATAAACCCCACCGTATCCGTGATTATCACTTCAATATCTTTCGGAAACTTAAGACGTCTGCTCGAAGGATCCAGAGTTGCAAAGAGCCGACTCTCTGCCCGCACACGACTCTTTGTAAGTGTGTTGAGCAGGGTGGATTTCCCGGCATTCGTATAGCCGATAATGGAGATAACCGTAAGGCCCCTTTTTCTACGCTTAGATTTCTGCTGCTTCCGCTGTTTCCGTACCAGCAATAGTTCATTCTCCACCCGTCTGATTCGATCACGAACACGCCTTCGATTGATCTCCAGTTTGGTTTCCCCCGGTCCGCGGCCCCCGATACCGCCGGTTAGACGCGACATGGCCGTATTTTTGGTGACGAGACGTGGAAGTAGATATTTAAGTTGTGCAAGCTCGACCTGGAGCTTTCCCTCCTTTGTTTGGGCGCGTTGGGCAAAAATGTCGAGTATCAACTGGGTCCGATCGATGACCTTTAGATCGATCTGATCCGTAATCGATCCTATTTGTGAAGGGTTTAGTTCCTGATCGAAGATGATTAACGTTACCCCTTTCTGAAGTGCCGTAAGGATCAAATCCTGGAGCTTGCCAGGACCCAAAAGGAATTTCGAATTTATTGTGCGTCGTTGTTGAAGCATTTTCCCGACGATTTCGATATCACTGGATAAAGCCAGTTCTTTCAGCTCTTCCAAGGAATCCATCGCCGTTTTTCTGGAGGAGGTGGTAACACTAACGAGGAGTGCCCGTTCTTTTTTCGTATCTGCTTCATGCAAAGACGTTAAATGGGCCAGTTCCGCCTCAAGTGAGTGGATTAAATCGAGACATCCGATATCGAGTTCATTGGGATTTAAAGGCTTTAGAAGCTGGAACGGTCTTCCATATGAACTTGTCGGCAAGATATATCCCATATGAACCTTATGAAGATTGCCGGTCTTAGTTGTCG
Source organism: Desulfobacterales bacterium (assembly GCA_012974475.1). GTDB lineage: Bacteria > Desulfobacterota > Desulfobacteria > Desulfobacterales > UBA11574 > JAAXQD01. Next base: position 8,849 of record JAAXQD010000004.1, on the reverse strand, counting down.
TTATTGCGGCCATAATGTCGAGCCTCAAAAGGGCAAGGTCGGTGAGATCGTCTTTTGTTAATGGTTCATTGTTAAGGTGGGTATGTATGCATCTTAATCCTTTTAGGCGGCCAGGAGCTGTACGATATTCGCTGGTGTCCGGAATCACGATTTTCTGATGATCTCCCACAATAACGTAGGCGATCTTTCCCTGACGGTTAATCAGCAGGCCGATCTGGCGGCGCATATCACGGGAGAGCCTGCTGATATCGCGAGCAAGTTCAAATGTAATGAGGAATTGGGGTGGAAGGCGGCGACGGTAAAGATTTTCAAGCCTGCGGATCTGACTGGCCTTCAGCCCGCTGGTATTCCCAAAAAGCTTTTTCATATTAATTGATCAGTTTAAACCATTAACTCTGGTAGTTGTACAATGAAAATGTGTAAGCATTCACGGATTTTTTTAAAATCCCAAATCTCAAGCATCAAATTCCAAACAAATCTCAAATTCCAAACACCAATGACCTAAACTGTTTCGATCTTTCCGGTATTGATGAGAACATTTTTTTCAATTCGTTTACCTTTCATAAAGATCATAAGGTTTGTAATTTTGAATTTCGGTCATTGTAATTTGTTTGTTATTTGTTATTTAGGATTTTTATTAACTCAACTACTTCGTGAACGGATACAAAACAAGCCACCACCTCTGGTTGTATACAATTGGATTCTTAATTATTCTCTGGCGCTATAATTTTCAAATCGAGTATACGAATTTAGGAAAGTTAATGTCGCCATCCCTGTAGGTCCGTTTCTCTGTTTTGCCAGTATGATTTCTGCTTTGCCTTTATTGGGGTTATTTTCATCCCTGTTGTATAGTTCGTCTCTGTAAATAAAAGCAACGACGTCGGCATCCTGCTCGAGAGCTCCGGACTCCCTTAAGTCTGCAAGCTGTGGCCGTTTATCACTCCGCTCTTCCAGTTTTCTGTTCAACTGTGAAAGTGCCAAAACAGGGACACTGATTTCTTTGGCAAGGGCTTTTAAAGATCTTGAAATTTCCGAGACCTCAAGGTCTCGTCGTTCAGCTGAAGCACGTCCTTTCATGAGCTGAATATAATCGATTATAATGAGGCCCACATTATGTTCCCTCTTTAATCGACGCGCTTTAGCTCTGATTTCCATAACTGAAATGTTCGGTGAATCATCAATAAAGATGGGTGCTTGAGATAAAACCCCGGCGGCATCCGTAATTTTTATCCAGTCATCCTGGGTTATGAAGCCCCTTCTCAAACGGGATGAATCGATTCTTGCTTCACTGCTGAGCATTCGAAATGATAGTTGTTCTTTGGACATTTCAAGAGAGAATATGGCAACGGCAGAATTATTCTCAACAGCCGCATGGTTTGCAATATTGAGCGCAAGAGCTGTTTTTCCCATACCCGGACGACCGGCAAGGATAATAAGGTCTGATTTCTGCAAGCCGGCAGTTAATTCATCAAGTTTGGTGAACCCTGTGGCAACACCGGTTACGAGTGCCTTGTTACCCTGACGCTCTTCAAGGGAATCGATATTGTCCTCGATGATTTCAGCGATTCGAAAAAACGACGGTTTAATTTTATTGTCCGAGATTTCAAAAATGGAACTTTCAGCAAAATCGATGATATTGTCAACATCACCGTGATCCTCGAAACACATTTTAGCGATTGCATTTGTTTTTATAATAAGACGCCTTAAACAGGCCTTGTCATGAACGATCTTGGCATAATGCTGAGCATTTACAGCAAGCGGGACAGTATCGACTAAATTCGCGAGGTATGTTGCCCCACCGATTTCCTCAAGCCAGCCTCGTTCCCTCAATATATTGGTGAGCGTTACCAGATCTACGGGTTCATTTCTTGAAAAAAGTTCGGATACGGCGGTAAAAATCTTCTGGTGTGTAGATCTATAAAAATCTGCAGGCGATAGCTTTTCAAGGATATCGATCAGCGCCTCATTATCGATCAAGACAGCGCTTAAGATAGATTCCTCGGCCTCGATACTCTGTGGCGGAATATGATAAAGGGAGGGGTCTTTTTCGGTTTTAAACCGTTTATCGGCCATAAGCGTACTGTTTAATTAATCGGCTTAAACCACCACTTCTGGTGATGGTACCATTAAAGGTTCTACCAGTGCAGTAATTTTGCTTAAAAGTGCCTAACCTGGACAAGTATGAAAAGTTTTTTATCACGAAAGCACGAAAACACGAAAAAAGATAATAATAAAATTCGTGCTGTTCCTATTTCGTGTTTTCGTGATTGATATTATTTTTTAGCCACAAAAAACACAAAATTTATCATTAAGGGACTAACGTGATCTTAATCCGCCAAAGTACGGCGGCGGATAAAATGTCTAAAGTTAACGTTGGAGTTATATAAAACAAGATTAAGTATAAAATAGCATACGCTAATACAAAGTCAATTGTCAGATTGAGCTGATCAGTTAGCCAAGGGCGCTTACAGGATTGGAGCGGAGAGTGAGTATCAAATATAAATTATAGAATATCTTAACTTTAGCTCACTTTAGGCACTTCAAAATTTAGGCACAACTAGTCTCCTATTCAGGTACGACCTCAACGATAATTTCAGGTTCAACATCCTTATAAACGCGAACGGGGACCTTAAAGGTGCCGGTGTTTTTTATGGGTTCATTGAGTAAAATCATCTTTTTTTCTACTACAACATTCTGACTTGCAAGGGCATCTGCAATGTTGCGAGTTGAAATCGAACCATAGAGGCGATCCTCTTCACTGACCTTTGCAGCAATCTTGCAAACAACACCCTCGAGCTTTTTGGCGATCTCTTCTGCCAGGCCCTTTTCTTTGGCAATCTGAATATCAAATTTGGCTTTGTCCTGTTCCATTATCTTCCGATTTTGAGGTGTTGCCAGCAAAGCCTTATTCTGGGGTAAAAGATAGTTTCGTGCATAACCGTCTGCTACAGTTACTTCACTGCCGATTATTCCTAATGATTCGATAGTTTCCTTCAAAATTATTTTCGTTGTCATTGTAACCTCCACTAAAGATCGGTCTTTATCATAGGTTTCTTAATTTCAATTCCTGCTGCGTCCAGAGCGGATGAACTCAAATTAAGATAGGGATCTGGTTTAAAGCAAAAGTTCGGTGCTGAAGCAAAAATATCAAAATGCCCTGCAGCTTGCTTGCGGGAGTTCCAAAAATATCGTGCAACGATTTTATCAATTGTTTTTATTCGGCTCCAATTTTCTAAAATTGAGCCACATATCAAAGAAACCAATACCGATAACCACAAGCAATACGATTTGTTGTAGGGCGATGAGACTGTATAAAAACAACCTCAACAAAAGGGGCAGTCGTTTTTTCTCAAAATAAAATGATACAATGGCAGTGCCTTGGAAAAAATAAGCCGTTATTAAAATTAACAGACCGTTTAAACCAAAAATTTTAAAGGTTCTGTCGGGTATCAGGAGCAACAGACCGCAGCCTATAATTCCCCAGACAAGAAAATCAGGGGCTTTCCAAAGTTTTAGAGAACCGAATTCAGGATATAAAAGCTTCCGGTTTTTGAATATCGGTTTTGCAAGCAGCAGATTCGTCCAAGATACAAAAAGGGTAAAAGCCACGGCAAGGGCGGGTATGATTCTAATTAGAACGTACTTAATATTTTCCAGTGACGCTTCAATTGCTTGAATACTTTCTTGCTTGACCCCCATATTTCCATAAATGGATAACGTAAGCTCGAGATTTTTGCCCACATATTCCGACACAAGGGCATAGATCCCTTTATTCGAAAAATTACTGTAAAAGAACAGGCAGACAATCCCTGTGATTATCACGGAACTGCATGCATATAACACTGTTTTTTCAATGGAGAGATTCAACTCCATAAGTTCGCTCAACACGAAGCCGAGCAAAAGGAGCTCAAAAAAAAACAGAATATCGATGGAGACCCCACCGAGTATGGCAAACATCATTAAAATGGTAATAATCGGGATGACAATTCCGGTCTTTCTGCCCAGTTTCGAGCGGTAGAAAAGCGTCGGCAAAGGGATGAACAGCGCACAGAAAAAGCCGATGATCGGCAAATAAACCGATGCTCCGAATATAAGGCATGTGATCGTAATGCCGGTGATAATATCCTTTGAGATATCCCTTTGAATGGTTTGAAACACCATCCTTTTCTCCCTTGGGGCGGATTTCATCCCAGAACCATTAATGATAGTCTATCGTACCCACAAAAGGCATCAGGGCAATTGTACGTGCACGTTTAATGGCATGTGTCAATGAACGCTGATGTTTTGCACATGTCCCGGATATTCGCCGTGGAATGATCTTGCCCCGTTCTGTTGTAAAATACCGAAGTGATTTGATATCTTTGTAATTTATAACAAGTTTGGAATCGGCACAGAAACGACAGACTTTACGCCGATGAAACACCCTTTTTTTTCTATTAGCTCCAGGTCTTCTCTTTCGGGAGACGAAGTTTGCAGCCATTTTATGCCTCCTCTACGTTTTTTTCAGGTAATGTTGTTTCATTCTCTGATGTTTCATCCTCTTGTTTATCAGAAGTCTTGGATTCAGCATCAGGCTCTTCGGTGGGTTCCACATCAGATGTAACTATCTGAGCGGCTTTGGCTTCTTCAGCTTTGGCGATTTCTTCTTTGACATTTTCAATGTCAACATCCTTATCAAGCACGACCGTCATGTATTTTAGTACACGATCATCGATTCGGAAAAACCGCTCAATCTCGTTAACGAGTGGCCCTGATCCGCAGTAATCTAAACAAACATAATAACCACGGGCCTTTTTCTTGATTTCATAGGCAAGCCTTTTGGTCCCCCATTCGTCAACCTTAACCTGCAGTCCGTTATATTGCCGGATGAGGTCCTCCAATTTCTCAAGAATGGGGGAGCGTCCTTCTTCGGAAAGGTCGTTGTCGACAATAAATATTGTCTCGTATCTTCTCATAAAACCTCCTTTTGGATATAAAGCCCTGCAAAACCAGAGCAAGGGGTGTGGGTTAAAACCGGTATTACTAAAATAAAATATATATTATGTCAATAAATTTTCTTGTGGTATTTCACTCTTGTCCAAAAACGATCTTCTATATGGATATAAGTTGTTATATCTAAAGGGTTTTCGAACTCTTGCGTCTTTGGAAACCTGGAATATTGGAATGTTGGGATATTGGGCTTTTTGAAAATGAACCATTATTCCATTACTCCATCATTCCATGGAAGTGGTATAAACCAGGAGCTATTAAAAGATCTTTAATTCCAACAAATTTAAGAATTTCCAAGACGTTAAAGGTTGTCTAGGAACTCAAGATCTTTGGTTTGGGTATTTTTCGTGCCGATGGTCAGGATTTCGATGCGGCTACCCTTGGTGTTTCTAAAATAAAGGCGTCCTTTATATGCAAATATTACTTCTTGGATCGTGATGCGCCCTTTTTTCCCGAACACTTTCCGTTTAACTTTGACATATTTTTGGTCCTCGTTAAGTTTGTGGATAATCTCTTCACTTTTTATCTTCATGTCATCCGGAAGGTCCATAAAACCGTTAATGGCCTTTTCGTTGATAGATACATTTTTATACAAAGTTTTGAATCGTTTCCGGACCGAATTTAAAGTTTTTTCTTTCTGCCTGCTGTCTTTGCGGTTCGCTTTTTCAAAGCGTTTTATTTTTTCAATTAACGTGTCAATTTCTTCTTGCTTTGTATTTTGAAGTGTGAGGTTTTTATTAAATTTTTCTTCAAGCGCGAGGATCTCTTTGATCATTTCCTCTTCGTTTTTTATGGTTTTAACCCGCTCCTTCTCCAGCCTTTTTCTCATATCCGAAATTTCTGAAGTCAGTTTTTGTTTGATTTTCACCAGTGCTTTAAGGTTTTTGGTCTGGTTTTTTTCGAGATTCAAAAGCCGGGTAATCTTTTTGCTTTTTTCCGTATCCTCTTGTTTGGCTTTTTTTATCCCCGCCTTGTAATAAAAATATAATACCAGTACGGATATTAAAATATAAAAAGCGAGCATGGAGTTTGAAAGCAAGGTGTTATGTTCGAGCGTTAAGTCAGCTTTTACCACAATACCTTCTTCCAAAAGGTTATAGTTTTCAGCGGCGATTTTCATGGGGTTGGCCGCTTGGATCGAGTCTTCCTCCTCATCAAAAAATGCAGGATATAAAATCGTGTTTTGTTGGGTTGTAACTGCGACGTTTACCTTTACTCCCAATGGTATCATCGTCTTACTTTGAAGATATCCATTGATATTTCTATTGATGGCATCCTTCAATCTTACACTCCCATTGAATAAGGGACGTGAATCGCCGGTATAAATTTCTTTAATCTCTTCTGTATAGTGTTTTCTGAGGTGACTTTCAATGGATAGCACAGAAAAGATATAAAGAATGGGCGGCATAAGTATGCATAAAATAAGTATTTTAAACGAAAGAAATTTCAAAATGTGTCCTCAACTTTAGCTCACTTTAGGCACTTCAAACTTCAAACTATTGGACCTCGGTTTATACGGGCTAGTGTCCAGATAAAAACACGCCATCGTATTTATGAATTAGAGCACTAAGTTTGGGTTACAGTTTAGATAATATTTGCCTCGCCGCATCAGCTTCTTCAAAATTTTGATTCAGGCTGAGGGCCTTTTCCAGCTCTATTTTGGCGCGATCAATGTCTCCTTTCTTATGATAGGCGAGACCCAGATGATAATGTACGATTGCATTGTCGGGGATTTTTTCCAGGCTGTCAGAAAATTCAGCGATAGCGCTGTCATACAGGCCTTTTTTATAAAAAACCATTCCGAGTGTATCCATTACATTTGGGTCATAAGGAAGTTTTTCTTTTGCTTGCCGGGCAAGCTCCAGAGCTTCGTCGATGTTTTTATCTTGTGTAAGAAGCAGATAGGCAAGGTTGTTAGCAGCAGGCGCAAAATCCGGATCGATGTCAAGAGCTGCCCTGTAGTGTTTTTCCGAGAGGTCAAATCGTTTTTGGATATCGTAAATCGTTCCCAAAACCATGTGGGGACCTGTCTGCTTGGGATTTTTTTCCAGAATTGTCTTATACTGGTCAATGGCTTTATCCTCTTTCTTTTCCGCAAGATATAACCTGCCCAGAGCATAATAGGGCTCCAAAAAATTCGGATTTTCTTTTAAAGCCTTTTGGAATGATTCTTCTGCTTCTTTATTTTTACTTTGCGCGAGGTATAGCTTTCCCTTTAAATTATGGATGATCGCCAACAGTTCAGGTTTACCCTGCATGGTTTCCAATTGGCTGTCACATTTTAACATCGCTGTTTTAAATTCCTTTTTGTCGATGTGGACAAGGATAATGTTTGTGAAAACATCCATGAGGTTGGGATTGATGGACATGGCTTTTTCGAAATTTTTCAGTGCAAGATCATATTCTTTGATTAAACGATACAAAATGCCGAGGCGGTAATAGCCTGCAGGTTTTTCAGGTTCGAGTTTAATCAGTGACTCAAATGTTTCTTTGGCTTCTTTAATCTTCCTTTGATACAAATAAGCATTGCCTAAAATCAGTTTTGCATGGTAATTCCCCGGTGCAGTTCCAAGAACCTCCTCGCTTTCTTTTTGTGCCATGCTATAATCGTGTTCACGCATATAAATTTCCGCTAACAAGAGCTTTGCTTTGATATAACTGGGATTTAGCTCAACAGCTTTGCCAAGAGCTGTCTTTGCTATTCTGGTTTCACCTTTTCCCAGATGCGCAAGGCCTTTAAAGTAGTAACTCCTGGCCAACTTTGGTTCTTCATTTATCAGCTGGTCAAATAATAGGATTGCTTCGTCGAATTTGTGCTGGTAGACCAAGAGCTCCCCTTTGAGCATTCGGGTCGGGAAATATTGGGGTCTTTCTTTCAAAATTTTGGTGATATATTTCTCAGCGTCATCGACGCTTTTATTTTTCACATAAAATCTTGCAATTGAGTCCATGATGCGGATATCTCCGGGTTGAAGATCAAGGGCCTTTGTATACATGGATAACGCTTGGTCTTTGTGACCTGTGATATCGTAGAACCCGGCCATCACCATATACGGCTTAATAATTTTTGGATCGGCGTCAATCGCTTTCAGATATGCGGCTTCTGCCTTGTCCCTTTTGTTTCGTCTGAAGTAAAAATTGCCAAGTTCAATGTAGAGATCTGTATTTTCCGGATTTATATCGATGGATTTCTTTATTTCTTCTTCTGCCAGGGCATAGGCTTTATTGCTGACATAAAATCTGAAAAGTGCAAGATGGGGTGGTATGGCTTTTGGATCAATATCGATAGCCTGCTTTAGAATTTTTTCGCCTTCAGAAACTTTTCCTTCATGTATCAGCACCCGGGCCAACTCGAGATATGCGCGAGTCTGCTTTCCATCGAGTTCAATGATTTTTTCTAATACCGATGATGCTTCATTAAACTTTTTTTCCATTTCCAGGACACTTGCGAGCAGAAATAGAGCTTCAATGTTTTTCGGCTCCTTATTTAACACTGCATCGACTTTTTCTCGGGCTTCCTTTATTTTTTTCCCGAGGAGAAAAAAAGTTGCCAGTTTAAGTTGAGCATCGGAGTTGCTAGGATCAAGCTTTGCAACCATTGAATAGGCCCGGAAGGCCTCTTGAGGATTTCCGAGCTTAAGCTGGGTTTGTCCAAGTTTCGTATAAGCCTCGATATATTGAGGATCAATCTGAAGCGAATTTTTGAATTCGAGCTCTGCGCTTTTATACTCTCCTTTTTCAAAATAGGCCGTCCCTTTTTCAAAGTGAGACACTTTTTTTTCTTCATTTGATGAACAGGCAACCACTAGAGGGAATATAAAAAGAAGAATAGGAACAAATTTTAAACGGCCCATTGTTTG
>JAAXQD010000086.1 GCA_012974475.1 Desulfobacterales bacterium | reverse complement strand
GCGGGAAAACTTAAGAAAACCGAAGTCGCCGCCCTGGCGCGGACGTCCAAAGGGGATATCGACCGGGTCTGGGGCGCCATTCAGCATGCCGCAAAACCGAGGATCCATACGTTTATCGCCACGTCCGATATCCATATGCACTACAAACTCAACATGTCCCGGGACAAGGTCATCCACACGGCTGTTGACGCCCTGAAATATGCCAAGAGCTTCACCGACAATATCGAGTTCTCGGCAGAAGATGCCTCCCGGAGCGATCGGGATTTCCTTTGCAAGGTGTTCGAGGCAGCCATTGAAGCCGGCGCCACAACCATAAATATTCCGGACACGGTGGGATATGCCATCCCCGGGGAATTCGCCGACCTGGTGAAATATGTCATAGATCATACGCCCAATATCCATAAGGCCGTGGTCAGTGTACACTGCCACAACGACCTGGGCCTGGCCACGGCCAACACCCTGGCTGCATTGAACAGCGGTGCACGGCAGGCGGAGGTCACCATCAACGGCATCGGAGAACGGGCGGGCAACACCTCCATGGAAGAAGTGGTGATGGCACTTCACACCCGGCCCAATTATCTGCCGATGACCACCCATATCCATACCGAACTGATTTATCCCACAAGCCGCCTGGTGAGCATGATCACCGGTATCATCGTCCAGCCCAACAAGGCCATCGTCGGCGCCAATGCCTTTGCCCACGAGGCCGGAATCCATCAGGACGGCGTACTAAAAAATCCCATGACCTATGAGATCATGAAGCCTGAAACCGTCGGGCTCAGCGCCAGCAAGCTGGTTCTGGGCAAGCACTCCGGAAGACATGCCCTCCGTAACCATCTAAAGGAGATGGGATACGATCTTTCCGACGAAGAACTCCAGCTTGTCTTTAAGAGATTCAAGGAACTGGCCGACAAGAAAAAACAGATTGTGGATGAAGATCTGGAAGTGATTGTGACCGAAGGCATACTGAGGACCGCCGATATTTTCCGCCTGGAATATCTGCATGTGATCAGCGGTACCACCGTCTTCCCCATGGCCAGCGTCAAACTCGCCATCAACGAGAGATCGGTCCAGGGGGCCGGTTACGGCAACGGTCCCATCGATGCCGCATTCAACAGTATCGCCAAACTCACGGGAACGGAATCCGAACTCTTGAGGTTTTCGATCACTGCCCTTACCGGCGGAACGGACGCCCAGGGCGAAGTCACGGTTCGCTTGAGCGAAAAGGGTTTGATTGCCCTGGGCCGCGGCGCCGATCCGGACATCATCACCGCCAGTGCAAAGGCCTACGTCAACGGACTCAACCGGCTGGAGTACTTGAAAGCCAATCCGGTGATGGCAACAACCTGACCCGGGGTGATCCCAGAGGGTTCAAGGCTTGCCTGCCTCGGGCATGGATTCAAGGGTTCGAGTGAAAGGCTAAAGAATTCAAAGATTTGAAAAAGAAAGCTAACCATTCTTTCCAAATAACCGAAGGGGCCTGAACAGCCCCTTCGGTTCTATTTTATGCCTGCTTTTTTCGATCTATTGACCCAGCATCCCTTTTTTTAGCTTTGCATCCGCCGGTTTTTCACCCAGCCATATTGAAAAAACAGCCTTTTTGAAATCGAGCCCCGGAACAATACCTTTGAGCGCCCCCTTGATGTAAACACTGACCCCCTGCTCCGGGACGTAGATGATATCGTAGACATCGTCCTTCTTTGCTTCTTCCGTGAAAAAAGCGTTGAACTGATCGATCTTTGTTTGAATGGGCGCAATGTTCCCGTTGGTTCCATTCATAAAACCTTTGTTCCATCCATCCACCAGTTTCTTGCTGGAAACCCCGTCGTGAATAAAATGCATTCGGATGGCCATGGGCGCATCTTCGTCGATGATCTTTACGGGATCCGTATCCTTTTGTTTTAAATAAAGACCGCCGGCATACACCTTGATAATAAATTTCTTTCGTAATCCGGCACCGTTTAGCAGCAATGCATCCTCGCCGGCCATGAGACTGTCGGGGAGTGCAACTTTGCCGACATCCATTGCAAATGCCGTGGGACTCATCATGAAGACCGCTAAAATTATGACCACTAGTCTTTTCATTATCTTTCTCCTTTCACACATTAAATTGCGTTGCAAGTTAACGGGGCGATACGTTCAACGTGCCGATGATATCCGCGATATCTGAGATATCCCGTTCCACCATAAAGGCTTCGATTCCGTCGATGATATCTATGGCGGTATGGGGATTGATAAAATTGGCGGTCCCGATCTGAACGGCTGCGGCACCGGCGATCAAAAATTCCAGTGCATCTTTTGCCGTCATAATGCCGCCGATGCCGATCACGGGAACCTTGACCACCTGGGCCACCTGCCAAACCATGCGCAGGGCCACCGGCTTGATTGCCGGTCCTGAAAGCCCGCCGGTGATATTGGCAAGCTTCGGACGTCTGGTTTCAACATCGATGGCCATGCCGGTGATGGTGTTGATCAAAGAAATGGAATCTGCGCCTTCAGCTTCAACGCTCCTTGCGATTTCAGTAATGTCCGTGACATTGGGGGAAAGTTTGACCATCATGGGCCGGGTGGAACGCTTCCTCACCGCCCGGACGACTTCGGCGGCAGTTTCCGGATAGCCGCCGAAAGCGATTCCCCCGGATTTTACATTGGGGCATGAACCCTTGGAGGGCTCGAGGGATAAGCCCTTCACGACAAAAGCCCCCAGGCGATTCAAATCCAAAAGATGTTCGAACTCGGAGGCATAGCCGAAGGTGCCGGATGCCGTCATTACGGGATTTTTTAATTTGATCCCTCCGATATCTACGCTTAAATTCGTATTTTTCTGGGTCATGGTGAGCAATCCCTGTAATTTAACGAAAAAAGATCCCGAGCCTCTCAGCATCCACTCGGACGTGATGCAGCAAAACTTGAACTTTTTATAAAATAAATATTGATAGATAGCAAGAGACTGTTTTAACATTCGGCAAACGACAGTTAAACCCATAAAAAACCCACCTTCTCCGGAAGGGTGGTGTAACCGAGGTGATAGATATGAAAAAAATTCTGGGTATAATCGGTTCGCCGCGGAAACTCGGCAACAGCGAAATCATGGTCAAAGAAATCAGCAGGCATATATCCGTTCCCCATGAATTGCATCTTTTGCGACTTCAGGATTTCAAAATCCTCCCGTGCAGGGGTTGCTACCACTGTCTTTTCAAAACCGAAGGCTGTGTTCTGAAGGATGATTTAAACGCCGTATTAAAGGCCCTTCTGGATGCCGATGCACTCATCGTATCGGCACCCACCTATTTTCTGGGTCTCAACGCCTCCGTAAAATGCTTCCTGGACAGAGGGCTTTCCTTTTACTCGCATATTGAAAAATTATGGAGCAAACCGGCCGTGGGTGTTGTGACAACCGGCATTCGAGGGAAAGAGGGGTATAGCCTGCTGGGCATTCAAAGTTTTTTAAAGCTGATTTTTGCAGATGAAAAAGATTCCCGGGTGGTCTATGGCGCCCTGCCCGGAGAAGTTTTTATGGATGAAGAGAATACGCGCACAGCCAAAGAATTGGCGTCAGCCCTGTTCGGCCCGCCTGCTGAAAAAAAAGGTCCGTGCTGTCCCCAATGCGCCGGCGACACGTTTCGATTTATGGACAACAATACCGTACGCTGCATGCTGTGCAGCAATTCGGGGAAAATGCGCGTGGCAGACGGCCACCCGGCGTTCGAGATGGGCCAAAGCGATCACGAGTTTTTTTCCAGCAAGGAAGCGGTGCTCAATCACAAACAATGGCTTCTGGGCATGAAATCCCGCTTCATCGAGCAGAAAAAAGCGCTCAAAGAGATTACCCGACAGTATTTAAACCAGGGAATCTGGATCAAGCCCCAACCCTAATTTCGACAACGCACACTTACTCAGGGGTTCATTAATTATTTGCCCTAACCCGTACTTGAATTGACAGAACCTAAAACCGAGTTGCGACATCAGTTGACAGATTGTTATTTCTCGATATCAAAAACACAACCTCAAATTTTTCACTCAACGTCAAGATTTATAGCAAAAATCGCCACAACTATCGTTGGGTGATATGGTATGATGTTATCGCAAAAAATACGGACCATTGATAAGTGGTTTTCATTGCAGATATCCCCAGACTGTGAATCCTTAGTCACGTTATATAGTGGCGATTGGTCTACTTGATCAGGAATGTTTTTCCACAATGAGGGCAGAGTCTGTAGTTTGGATCAACGGCCCACATAAGAGATCGCGTACCACAATAAGGACATTTTAATACTTTATCCTTTTTATGGTCAGCCTTGATATCTTGTCGTTTTTTCTCATCCATTTTATCATTCTCGGATATTATATCTGTTATTCAACGCTAATCTTGCCATTTATCCGTAAACCATTATTTCTGGTGGACGAAATTTACAATTACTTATAAGTGGTCGAACCGGCGCGCACCGCGGCCATCTTCCTTTCGATCTGCATCGCCTTTTTCAACCTTTCTTCCACATGCTTGATTGCAAATATGTCATCAGATTGATGTCGGCATTTACACGTCGATGGTTGAATCTCTTATGAAGTGCAGATTCCAGCGCCGGTGCATCTTCATTATAGATTATTGCATGTACATCAAAAAGGAACGGCACACTTGCATCGCCAAGTTCTTTGACCCGATCCAACGGATCCAGACGCCGAGTGAGACCAATTTTGTGTACGCCATCACCAAATGAACCAATATTGCTGATGATATACACATGGCCACGTCGTGTCTGTTCGGCCATACTTTTCGCTCGTGCTTCTTTTTCCTTCGCCTCAATTAACTGTTCTTCCAGTAAAGATATTTTAACCTTTAGCTCATCCCTTTCATTTTCACTTGCATCACTTAGCTCTTTGCGTGCTTTATCTAATAGGTTTTGGTACATTCTCTCTTCTTTTTCCGCTGCGGCAATAGCACGCTCGTATTTCATCATAACCCTTCGGAAGGGCGGTTCAACTGAATCGCCCTTTTTCGTTAACACCTATCAACCCCGCCTTTTTTGCAATTTTGTAAGAAATAAGATATATGTAATGGAAATCAAGGTGCTTGAACCTGTGAGTATGGCAAGAAATCTGTACTTTTTATGTTTTCGATTATGATTCTGGACTAAGATTTTAAATAATGGAGATTTTTCCATGAAAGAAAAGACTAAAAAAAACGTTTATAATGCTTTTATCGGAGAGGCAAAGGCTTATTTCAGGCTGTTAGCATATGCAGAGAAGGCTGAAGAGGAAGGGATTCCACAAATTGCGCTATTGTTTCGCGCCATAGCCGATGCTGAGAGAGTTCATGCTACCCGTCATTTAAACTTAGTTAAAGATATGCTGGTTAAAGATACTGATACTAATTTGGAAAAATCCTTTCAACAAGAGAAATCCATCAGTGAAAATGTATACCTTGATTTTATAAAAGATGCTGAGGAAGATGGCGAAAAGGCTGCAGCTATCACTTTCAGTCAAGCCAGAGACGCTGAATCCTTTCACGCAAAATTATATGAACGTGCTATTTATCATGTGATCAGGGACGAAGTTAAAGCGTATCATGTTTGTCAGGTTTGCGGCTATGTTACTATCAAAAAGATTCCAGATAAATGTCCAATCTGTCAAGCTACAAAAGATAAATTTAAAACTATTGGAAGTTGATATCTGTAAAAAGACCGGATTTTGAATACTGGCAAGAAAACACAGGTTTTGGCAAGCCAGTTTTTTTGGGGAACATTAATTAGGTTCCCAATAGATAATTATCCAGATTTTTAG
>JAAXQD010000131.1 GCA_012974475.1 Desulfobacterales bacterium | reverse complement strand
AGATGTGTATAAGAGACAGTTAGAGTGGTCTGAATTGAAAATTAAGGCAGAAGTCAAGCATCAGAACTGTATAGGATCCCACAATGGGGCAATGGAATAAAAAAGTGGGGCCAGCGATGGCCCCACATGGAGGTCTTCTATAGATTTCTTTATTACTTTTTATTTCATAATAGTTATATTTTCTTGTAAGGAATGGGTTGCTCCCTTATCATCGGTAACAGTGAGGGTGACTGAGTAATTCCTGAACTGGGAGTATCTATGCTTGGGATTTCGATCAGTGCTAATCGTTCCATCGCCAAAATTCCAGAACCAGGAAACAATTGTACCATCTGTGTCGCTGCTGTTATCGGTGAATGAAGCCACTTTTTTGGAGATGACAACGTTGAAAACAGCAGAAGGTGGATTATTCGGAAGTTCGTTTTGCCTGACGTAGAGAAAACTATCGGCCGTCCCTTGAAGCCCTCCAAAATCTGTTACCGTCAATTTGAAAGTGAGATTGCTGCCGTATTGGTCTGTTTCAGGAGCGGTAAAAGTCGCCAGTTCTGAGTTAATATCAAACAAGGTTACAAAGGCCCCATCAACCTGGGTCCAAAGATATGAGGCAATACCATCATCAGCATCTGTTGAGTTTGACCCATCCAGCGTAATTGTTGTACCTGGGTTAGCCTCTATGTAATCCTCAGCTATGACTGCTATTGGCGGCTGATTATTAGGTGTTATGGCTGCTTCAAAATACAGTTCGTTGGAATCGCTACTTTCAAATCCTTCAGTATCGAATGCTCTTGCAACAAAATAATAAGATTTAGTTTCATCCAGATTATAAATTGTGCAAGATGTCTCCACACCTTCCCAGGACGGGTTGAAGTAATCATAGGATTGACCTTCCTCGTGGGAAAAAATTCTGTAGCCAGCTAAATCTGTCTCGCCATTTGGGAGCCATTGGAGAGTGACATCAATTGCATAGCTTGATGTTATGAAGCAGAAAAAAATAAAGACGAACGGTGGCAAATATTTCCAAGTGGCTAACGTGTTTTTTTTTGTATTTATCATAAGCTCTGAAATATCCTTTAATTTTTACATATTTAAAAACCTTAGATTTTAAAGCTGTCAGTTTGCAGCTTATTGCTATTAAAAAGGGGTACTATTGAGCAAGTTGTGTGCCAGCTATTAATGATCTTTATGGACTCGAGCAAAATGTCTAAAAAGCACATGATATCAATAAAATAAAACGAATGCTTACAATAAGGGCCGCCTTTTTTGTCTGTGAATGTGACACGACGAAATTGTAGGGGAGGTTTTTTCCAAAGTGTTGGTATGCTTGTACAAAAATCGATTGGGTGAATTCGGCTTAGTGGCGACCACGTTGTGGCAGTGTATGATTTTAAAACAGGGTTGGGCGGTTCACCGAACGGACTTCCAGATTTGCCCAAGGTTGCTGATGGAGCGGGCACAGGAAATGAATATGTCTTTTAACTATGAGCTTCAACGGACCGGCAGGTTCTATGACGGGAAACGGTAAGATCCATGGGCGGTTGCACGGAGGTAAAAGTAAATGGCCTGGAAAAAAACAGTCCATCAACCTCTTTGAGGATTCTATTTAAACCGGAACGACTGTATGAAAATTCCTTCAGCCGATAATCGTTTATTTACAAAAACTTGAGTCTTTTGTTTGCCAATTCTCTTTTACCCGCTGTATGGAAATCCCTTCGCATACGCCTCTTATTTTTAAAACAACCAAACTATATTTATATAAAATACAAGATGTTATCCTTGTCTGTCAGGTCGGCATGTCAATTGCAGATGTATCCGACCAGATGGATTTATAATCGTAGCGGAATTGAAATGAAGTACATTCATCCCCGGCATTGTCGGGGGAAAAACAAAGAAAGGCTGTAATGAAAAGAACAATCTGTCTTGTAGTATGTGCACTGTTTATGGGTGTCGTGATGTCGGGTGCTGCCCTATCTGCCGAGAAGAAAGGCAAAGAGCAGGAGCAGGAAATTATTATGACCGGGAGGATCAATAATTCAAATCAGATTATAGACAAATGGGGACAGATTTTCGGTATTTATGACACTAAAGAAGGTAGAGAAATGGCCATCCATGTCGGCATGAAAGTATATGTAAAGGGAGCTATACAAGAAAGCGAGGGACAAAAATGGATTAGAGTTTCGTTTTTTGAAATCATTAAAGAATAATCGGGCGTCAATGAACAAGGGAAACACAAAAAAAGCAAGTCCAGTTTATAATAGAAAGGAGGTGATCAAAGGTATTTCATTTTGCATAGTCATTTTATGAATCCAGGATTGTAAACAGAAGAACCCAAAAAAGGAGATAAGCATGAAAAGAGTTGCGATTATATCTTTAACTTTGATTATTGGACTTTGTTTGGCAACAGGTGCTTTTGCAGCAGATAAAGCTGCTATTAAAAAACAAGTAGATGACATTGTTGTCGCCATTGATGGCGGGAAAATGGCTGAGGACTTTACAAGTGCGGCACAAAATAAACCCTCATATGTATTCATCATGGAAGAGGGTGGAATGCTCTTGGTTCATCCGTCATTGGTTGGAAAAAGCCTTAAAGAAAAAGCAGGACCCGTTTATACTGAATGTGCCAAAGCAACTGCTGAAGGTGTATGGGTTGGTTATGTATGGAAAGAGAAGCCAAAAAATACCTATGTCAGGAAAACCACGAGCGGTTTAATTGTCGGAAGTGGCTACTAAGAGTAATAAAATTGATTTTTATCTAAACGATCAACCCCAAAATTTATAATGGTCGCGTGATGTCGCCTATAGAACTTGTTGTTTTATGGGCGACATTTCTTTGTCGACAACAGCCTTAATTGAAGTTATCTGCAGCAAACTGCAGGGAATGTTCTGCCTTGCGGCAGTGCTTCGCAGCGACGATAGAGAGTTCTGTCAAATTTATAATTCGTTCGCTAACCTCGCAGCAAGTACCAAGGAATGCGCTTGCTGTTGCAGTTCAAGACAGCTCCGTGTGTGTAGCATCAAGAGGTGGGAAAGATTGGGGGTTCACATGCAGACATGCTATTTGTTCCTAAAATCGGTGAGTTTAAGATTATATTTTTTTACCAGCTCATAAACATCCGCACGATATTTTCCGGCCAGTTTGGCAGCCTGGCTGACATTGCCTCGGGTCAGTTCAAAAAGCTTAATGAGATAATTTTTTTCAAAATTCTCCTTGGCATCTTTGAAAGGTTTTAAACCTTCAGGATTGACATTCTGGGTTTGAAGGATCAGATCTTCCGTGATGATGTTGCGTTTCGTCATGGCCACGGCGCACTCAATGGTATTTTCAAGCTCCCTGATATTTCCCGGCCAGGGGTAAGCGATCAGTTTCTGCATGGCAGCTGTTGAAAACGCTTCGACCTCTTTTCCCATTTCTTTGGAATATTTTTGTAAAAAATGTCTGGAAAGCGCCGGAATATCTTCTTTTCTTTCATCAAGGCGAGGCAATTGAATAGGGATGACATGAATGCGATAAAAAAGATCCTCTCGAAAGTTGCCGTTTTCAATTTCTTGCTCAAGATTTTTATTGGACGCTGCAATAATTCTTGCGTCCAATGTTACGGTCTGTCTTCCACCCACCGGATAAAATTCCTTTTCCTCCAGAACCCGTAACATCTTGACCTGCATGGACAAAGGCATTTCGGATATTTCATCCAGAAAGAGTGTACCAAAACCGGCTTCGGAAAAAAGCCCTTTTTTACTTGCGTCCGCTCCGGTAAACGCACCCTTTTCATACCCGAAAAGTTCACTTTCCATAAGATTTTCCGGTATAGCTGCGCAGTTTAAGCCAACAAACGGATGATCCTTTCTATCGCTTGCAACATGCAGAGTCTTTGCGATTAATTCCTTGCCGGTGCCGCTTTTTCCCTCAATATATACATTGGAATCGGTTGTGGCTGCCAGGGAGACTTGTTCGAAAACTTTTTTCATCTTTTCGCTTTTGCCGATGATATTATCGAACCCGTACATTTCTTTGACCAGGTTTCGAAGCCGTTTAACTTCTGTTGAAAGTCTGCTTTTCTCCAGACAGTTGTTTATTTGTATCAGCAGTTCATGCCCGTCGAACGGTTTGGTTAAGTAGCCGTAGGCACCTTTCTTCATTGCATTGACGGCGCTTTTAATGGTCCCATAAGCAGTTAGAATTATAACAGGAATATTGGGGTTGATCCGGTAAATATTTTCCATCAGCTGGATGCCGTCTTGACCGTTAAGTTTCAGATCGATCAGGGCCAAATCAAACGGTTCATTTTCAGCCAGTTTCAAGGCTTCTTCCGGGCCGGTGGCCATGGTAACATGATATCCGCCGGACACGAGCCGCAATTGAATGACGTGAAGAATGTTCCGGTCATCATCAACCACCAGTATTTTTCCTTTAAGGGCGCTCATAATTTTACTGTCCTATTTCGGGAAGCCCCTCTCTTTTCTTTTCTTCAATACCCAGGTCAATCTCTTTTAGGCCTTTTATCTGATTTTGTAGATTTTTTATCTGTTTTTTTTCGGATTTGAGTGCATTTTCCAGCAAATCGATCTGTTTTTTATTTTTATCCATCTCTTTTTCATTTTCCGTGGTCTGGTTCAAAATAGATATCCAGATCTTTGCTTGATTTTTGAAACCAGATTCAGGATATTCTCTGATTAATTTTTTAAAAAAAGTCAGGGACGTTTCATAATTCGCATCCGGATATTCCGGATAGGCATATATTAGACCCATGGCATACAGCGCATGATCTCCGTATTTTTCTGGAAAACGGTTCAATATCTCTTGGTTTTCTTTTATGGACGTCAAAAAGTCGCCACGGGTAAAAGATGATTTTGCCCGCAATAGAAGCTGTTTCTCTTCACTGGGTGTTTGTAACGGAAGCTGTTCCCCTCCGTAAGGTTTATGAAGAGGGGCGCATCCGGCGCTGGTAAGCGAAAAACTTAGCCAGCAGGCAAAGTAAAGAAAAAAGTGCTTCCTTTGCCGGGAGTGCTTTCTGCCCATATTTTTCCTCCATGAGCCGTAATGATATGTTTCGCGATGGAAAGGCCCAGCCCGGTACCCCTGGCTATGTCTTTCCCGCTCTCTATCCGTTTGAATTTGGTGAAAATCTTTTCGAGATCGTTTTTGTAAATTCCACAACCGGTATCTGAAACCGCCACCTCGATCACCCTGCTGTCTCGATCTTTCAATGACACATCAACAGAAACGGATCCCCCTTCATCCGTATATTTTAAAGCATTTCCAACTAAATTTTCAAGCAGTTGGCGGATCCTTTCAGCATCCAGCCAAATATCCGGAAGGTTTGGCGGCGGGGTTAATTCAAGTGCGATATTTCTTCGCAGAGCGATGGGGGCCAGTTTCAGTATGCACTTGCGCAAGAGATGGATCAGACGGGTTCGGCTGAAATGGTACTCCATCATTTTAGCTTCCATGCGGGAAAGGTCCAGGATCCTATTGACCGATACAATCAATCGTTCGCAATCATCCTTGACAATGGTTAACAGTTCCTCTCGACGTTCAAGGTCGTCGGCAAATGCGCCCTCCATCAGTAATCCTGAAGCTTCCCTAATGGCTGTCAGGGGGGTGCGAAGTTCATGGGATACATGGCTGATGAAATCTTCTTTTAATTCATCAAGTTCTTTCAGCCTGTCACACATAATATTGAAATCATTTGCCAAATCCTTAATTTCAGGCGGCGAATCGATGCTGAAAATCTTTTCGAATTTACCGTTTGCAATATCCTTTGTTTTTTCTTGTAACAACATGATGGAGCGGTTGATACTCCGGGTGTTGAAAAATGAAATTAAAATTCCGAAGAAAATGGAAAGTCCCGCTGCAATGGATGTGATTTTTAAAACATTGTAACTGATCTGGCTGGAAATTTTTATCTTTTCATCTCTATCGGATCTTGCCGACCACATAATATCCTTAAAATTATTATTGATTTCTTCAACAATGTTTTCTTTTTGAATCTGATATTCCTTATAAGGATATTTTCGGCCTTTTTTTATGTTTTCAATTTCTTGAGTGAAGATGGAAAAGTAATCATTGCACAGCTGTCGGGTTTTGGCATATTTTTTATTTTTTTCAAGATCGGCCACCAGCAGACCCAGTTGTTGCATGTCTTTATTGAAGTACGCTCTAATCTCGAGAAAATGTTTGTAAAAGTCATTGTCTTTGGAGATAAGGTATTTTTTTTCAAAGCTCACCATTGAAAACATATTGTTTGAAAGGCGTTCAGACAGGCGGGCAGTCTGGCCATCAACGGATGAAGCAGCCCGCGTCAGGCGGGTTAACTGGTTCAGCTTAAAGGTGACAAAGACCACCAGAAACAGTACGAGCATCATGATGGCAAGATATCCGAAAGTCAGCCGTTTGAAAATTGTAAATCTCATAATAATATATAAAAGGATAAGGATTTCATTTTTGAACGAGTGACCATAAAGAACCAACGCTTATATGTCAAACAAAACATGGAATCGAGATCGGGTGTATCAAAATAATCTTTTGGGAAAAATCGTTGCATCCAGATGATCATTTTATAGTATGAATGCCATTGGGCGTAAAGGGGCAGAAGCCAAAAAACACCAGTTGAGATCGTTTATCACTGGGTTTCGTAGTTTGACAAGGTGTTCATGATTAATGTATATCTGCTTCGAGACGTTCAATAGTCACCTTAAATCGTTAAATCTGATATGAAACCAATCGTTGCCATAGTGGGTCGACCCAATGTGGGTAAATCGACCTTTTTTAATCGTGTAACCAGAACAAGAAACGCCCTTGTTGACGACTTGCCCGGTGTTACCAGGGATCGTCATTACGGTGATGCCCGTTGGGGAGACGTCGATTTTACCCTGGTCGATACCGGCGGATTTCCGGGGGATGATGAGGATGACTTTGCCCACAAGATCCGTTTCCAGATCATTCAAGCCATAGACGATGCCGATGTTATTATTCTTATGCTGGATGGAAAAAGCGGAATTTCTCCGTTTGACGAAGATGTTGTCCAGATTCTTCGTACCCAAAAAAAACCGGTCTTTTATGCGGTCAATAAAATTGACGGTGTTGAACACGAGGTCAAGCTTTACGATTTTTACAGCCTCGGCATAGAGAGATTATATCCCATTTCCGCCGAACACCGTTACGGCATATCGGATTTCTTAGATGACTTGACGGATATTCTGCCAAAAGCATTTTCCGAAGAACCCGGTGATCTCATCAGGCTGGCAGTGGTCGGAAAACCCAATGTTGGGAAATCATCGTTGATCAACCGGATCCTCGGGGAAAACCGTCTGCTGGTCAGTGATACGCCGGGGACAACACGTGATGCCATCGACTCTGTTTGCGATGTTAACGGGAAATCGTACCTTCTTATTGATACCGCAGGCATACGGCGCAAAGCACGGGTTTCAAAAAAGCTTGAAAAATTTTCAATTATTAAAGCATTAAGGAGCCTTGACCGATGTAACGTGGCGCTCATCGTCATTGACGCGCACCAGGGCATCACTGAACAGGATGTTAATATTGCAGGCTATGCTTTTGAGCGCAAATGCGGATGTGTTTTTCTGCTGAATAAATGGGATCTTGTTGAAAAAGACAGCAAAACGGTGAAAAGATTCCATGAGCGGTTAAGAATGGAAGCAAAATTTTTAAGCTTTGCCCCGATCTTGACCATTTCAGCGTTAACCGGTCTCAGGGTCTTGAAAACATTCAGCATTGTGGAAGAGGTTTACCAGCAGTACGCATACCGTATCGGGACGGGACAGCTCAACAAAATATTTGAACAGGCCACCCAGCAAAACGAACCGGCACTTTTCAGGGGAAGGCGTCTTAAATTTTATTATGCAACTCAGGTGTCCACCGAACCGCCGAATTTTGTCTGCTTTGTCAACTATCCCGAGGCAGTACATTTTTCTTACAGACGTTATCTTATGAACCAGATCAGGGATAAGGCTGGACTCGACAAAACACCGATACGGATAATCTTCCGCAAGCGGACCGGCAAGACCCAAAAATGATTCGGGATGGAATCAATATTCCCCAACGAGTGCCTGAGGGAAACGGCTACCGGTTAAAAAAATGAATTATGGATCTTTTTGAATACAGTTCCCAAAAGAATGCCGATGCATCAAGGCCGCTTGCCGACAGAATGCGCCCCGGAAATCTGAATGAGTTTATCGGGCAAACCCAAGCTGTGGGAGAGGGAACATTGATCCGGAAGGCCATTGAACAAGACCGGATTTTTTCCATGATCTTATGGGGGCCGCCGGGATGTGGAAAAACGACCCTTGCCAGAATTTTCGCCCGGCAAACACGCCGACATTTTGTCCATTTTTCTGCTGTTCTTTCAGGCGTTAAGGAGATTAGGTCGGTTATTAAAGATGCGAAAGATCAGCAATCGCTTTTTCGAAAAAAAACCATTCTGTTTGTGGATGAGATTCACCGATTCAACAAGGCCCAGCAAGATGCATTTCTTCACCATGTGGAAAGCGGTCTGATTACCCTGATCGGTGCCACCACCGAAAACCCTTCGTTCGAAGTGATTCCACCATTGATGTCCAGATGCCGTTTAATCACCCTAAATTCGCTTTCACCCAGCGACATCACCGTTATCATAGAAAATGCCCTCAAAGACAAACAAAGGGGCCTAGGGCAAATGAATCTTGCTATCGATAAAGATGCCCTGACTCATCTCGTGCGCATATCGGACGGTGATGCCCGGACTGCACTCAACGGTCTCGAAACAACAGCATTGCTCATCGTATCGAATGGCAAAGATTCGATTGACGGAAAGTCTTCAACCATAACGCTTCAAAACATAGAAGGTGCCATGGAGCGAAAGGCCCTTTTGTACGACAAGTCCGGCGAAGAGCACTATAATCTTATATCCGCTTTTCACAAGAGCTTAAGGGGAAATGATCCTGATGCTGCTGTCTATTGGCTTGTCCGAATGTTGTCGGCCGGAGAAGACCCTTTTTATGTCGCTCGAAGAATGGTCAGATTTGCATCTGAAGACATCGGAAATGCGGATCCGAATGCACTGGAAATCGCGCTGAGCGCCATGGAAGCTTTCAGATTTCTCGGCCATCCGGAAGGTGAGCTGGCGCTTTCGCAAGCTGCCATCTACCTTGCTTCGGCGCCGAAGAGCAACAGCATATATGTCGCTTACGGAAAAGTCAAAGCGGTCATCGACCGCCATGGTGCGCTGCCGGTTCCCCTTCATATCCGGAATGCACCGACAGCGCTCATGCGCGGGCTTGGATACGGGAAAGATTACAAATATGCCCACGATTATGAAGATGCATATGTCCCTCAAAACTATTTGCCGGAAAGACTCGAAGGCCAACGTTTTTATCTGCCCACAGAAAGGGGGCATGAAAAGCGTATAAAAGGGTTGTTGGAAAAATGGCGCAGTTTGCAGGAAAAGAAAAAAACCTCCAAGGAGAGCAAGTCATAAACAAGACACCCTATCAAGGTCCTCCATTATCAAACGGATGTTTTTAGTCCAGGTATCTATAAGATATTTTCAAGGTATGTCCTCTTGAAGAACACCTGCGAGCGAAATCTCCCCAATCGGTCGGATTAAAACCTAGACCCTGTTTATAGGGACTGTGGCTTCGCGAGGGGATATTAAGCTAGATAAAATTTCCTCACAGCCGAAGCGTCCCTGAAGCCTGGTGCGGGAAGCTTCAATTCAGGCCGCGTTCCTGAAAAGATCTTGACACCGGCATGAAATAAAAATACAAAGCAGCTAATTTTTTTAAGAGTTTATCGATTTTGATCGGATTTAATACAGTGGAAAAACTTAAAGGGATTGTCGTTGTTGTTGGGAACTACGGAAGCGGGAAAACCGAAGTTTCCATAAATCTTGCCGTGAATCGCAAGCGCGCGGGTATCGATGTTCGGATTGCGGATCTTGATCTTGTTAATCCTTACTTTCGAACCCGGGAAGCAAGGAAACCGCTTGCCAAGTTGGGCATTGAGGTGGTTATGCCTGCGGAAAAATACCTGAAGGCGGATCTGCCCATCCTGAGTCCTGTCGTCGCGGGGTTAATCCGCCGTCCCAGCCAACTGACATTGATCGATGCAGGGGGCAATGATGTGGGCGCAACCGTTCTTGCATCACTGGCCGACGCATTCCGCAAAACCAGCGTTCAAATGCTACAGGTGGTAAATCCTTATCGCCCGTTTACTGAAACCATTGAAGGCTGTTTAAAAATGCGTGATGAGATCGAAAAGACCTCAAAAATGACCATCATCGGCATCATCGGCAATGCAAACATGATCGATGAAACCGCCATCGAGGATATATACAAAGGGTATGATTTTGTTAAAGCCTTGTCTGACGAGAGTCGGTTGCCGCTCAAGTTTATCACTGCTCCGGCAACACTATTGGCTGAGATAGATACAGGGCGTTTTTCCTGTCCGGTCTTACCCATAGAAAGACAGCTCGTTCCACCGTGGATAAAGGCAGCCGGGCTGAAAAAATAAGCTGTTAAAAGGAGTTAGAGAATATGGCATATAGACATATCATCGACAATGATCGATGCAAAGGGTGCGGACTGTGTGTAACGGTATGCCCAAAGAATGTTCTGGAAATGTCCGAGGAAGTCAATTCCATGGGCTATTTCCCAGCCTATCAGGCGCGTCCTGATGACTGCATTTTTTGTACAACATGCTGCATCATGTGTCCGGATGTGGCGATAACCATAACCAAAGTCGTTGAAGAAACGGAAGCGTCGGAACAATAGTTGGAGGAAAAACATGGGCAAAATATTAATGAAGGGGAATGAAGCGATTGGAGAGGCTGCAATCAGGGCTGGATGCCTCAATTATTTTGCGTATCCAATTACCCCTCAATCTGAAGTTGCTGAATACCTTTCTCGCCGAATGCCGGAAGTGGGAGGCGTATTTTTACAAGGTGAAAGTGAGGTTGCGGTCGGCTACATGCTTTTCGGTGCAGCGGGATGTGGTGCCAGGGTTTTTACAACATCGTCGAGCCCCGGAATAAGCCTGATGAGCGAAGCCATCAGTTATATCTCAGCTGCGGAGCTTCCGGCGGTTTTTGTTAATATTGTCCGCGGCGGTCCTGGATTGGGAGGGATACTGCCGTCCCAGGCGGATTATTTTCAAGCCACAAAGGGAGGAGGGCATGGCGATTACAGATTGCTTGTCCTGGCGCCGGCCGGTGTTCAGGAAGCCGTGGATATGGTTATGATGGCATTCCCCTTGGCGGAAAAATATCGAAACCCGGTGATGATTCTGGGGGATGGCTTGATCGGTCAGATGATGGAACCTGTTGAATTTTCGGATCGTTTTAAGTCTGAACCGAGCAATAAGGATGACTGGGCAACCAACGGCATGGCCACCCGAAATAGAAAAGAACGAAACTTGGTGAAATCGCTATTTTTAGATGCGGAACTACTCGAGGAACACAATTTGGTTTTAAAGGCCAAGTACGATCGTATGAAGCAAGAAGAGGTCCGATATGAACCGTATAACATTGAAACGGACTATCGGGCGCTTATTGTTAGTTATGGCACCATGAGCCGGGTTTGCAAGACGGCCATTGACAACATGAAGGCCGAAGGTGTTGAAGTGGCCATGATAAGACCCCAGACTCTTTTTCCCTTTCCCATAAAGGCGATAAGGGCCGCGGCTGCAAAAGACGGTTGCCAGGTTGTTATAAGTGTCGAGTTAAGCATGGGGCAGATGGTCGAAGACGTAGACCGAAGCGTTCAGGGGAAGTGTCCGGTTCACTGGCATGGAAAAGCCGGCGGTGAAATACCGACACCTGAAGAAGTTGTTGATGTGGTTAAATCCTTTATTAAATAAACAAGCGCAAACAAAATGACGATGAATAGCAATACATAAAAATTACAATGTGATATACAACTGCAATCACGACAGGTATAGAGATAGAAAACATCTCGCATCACATAAGGAGCAGATATAATGGCAAAAACATATAAGAAACCCGAGGCCCTTTCCGACCAGGTTACCCATTACTGTCCGGGTTGTACCCATGGTGTTATTCACCGGCTCCTGGCTGAAGTTATCGACGAGCTGGGTATCAGCGGTCGGACGGTCGGCATTGCCCCGGTTGGGTGTGCTGTTTTGGCATATAATTATTTTACATTTGATTTTCAGGAGGCGGCTCATGGCCGAGCACCGGCAATGGCCACCGGTATAAAAAGGGTTCGGCCCGATCTGATTGTTTTTACCTATCAAGGTGACGGGGATCTAGCAAGTATTGGAATGGGAGAAATTATACATGCCGCCAACCGGGGAGAGAAATTTACCACCATATTTGTTAACAACACCGTCTATGGGATGACCGGGGGGCAGATGGCGCCGACGACGTTAAAAGGTCAGCGTACCAC
>JAAXQD010000186.1 GCA_012974475.1 Desulfobacterales bacterium | reverse complement strand
TCCTGATACTCCGCGGCTTGCCGCGGAGCAGTTCATTATTCAATAAAATCCGTTTTTAGGACGGAAACCAATAGATGAAGGGGAAATTTGATCTATGTCAGAAAAACATCCTGAATGCCCACTATATAATCCCTTAAATTGCAAAGAATATTACAATCCTAAACTCTGTGCATTTGTAAAAAAAGACAAAGTTTGTCTTAAAAAAAAGAAACCGAAAAAGAAACCTAAATTGAAATAATATCTTATGGCAGTGTTAAGAAAAATGGTATTTGATGAGGAATAAAAAGAGGGAAACGGCTGGTGCAAACCGTTGGTTGTATTTTTTAACACCTAAGATGTGTTATGCATGACCGGATGTGTTCAAAAGCAAGCCCGGATCTACACCGATCTTTTTTAAAGACTCTTCCCAGCGTATTTCGATGGGCATATCAAATATAATCTCTTCAAATATAGGAGATGTCAGCCAGGCATCTTCTATTATTTCCGACTCCAGCTGACCGGGCCCCCATCCAGCACACCCAAGGGCAATAATAAATGATGTCGGGCCTCTATCCATGGCAACCGACTCCAGGATATCTCTGGTATTGCTTATGGCAAGCCTCGGCGTAATCATACGACACCCCTCCCATCCAAATGGAGGGCCATGGAGCACAAAGATCTCACCCATATGAACCGGTCCTCCAATGTGTATGGGAATGGATTCCGCCCTGGATCCAGACTCCATTTTAAGCTCATTAAAAATATCTTTTCCAGACAAGTCAGGGTGAACTCTGTTTACAACAATACCCACAGCCCCTACCGGAGTATATTCGCAAATACAGGTAACGGTTTGATAGAAATTCTGATCGAGCAGTGACGGCATGGCCATGAGAAACTGGCCTTTAAAAGAATCCGGGATATTATTTTCCATATTTTGCTTCCAAAGAGACGTCTTTGACGTATTCGAATCTCTTTTATTAGGCGGTATGCTTGCCCGTCGCCTCGCAGGTGAACGCCAAGTGAGTGCGATTCAGCAAGCACTGTATAACGATGAGATGTTTGATTCTAGAATACGTTTGTCTCCAGTTTTTGTCAAGAGTACAAACGCAAGCAGTTTCTCTTTGACAGTTGGAATTGTGCAACATATAATTTTTTCGATATTTGATCCATGTTAAAATATTTCTTTCAATGAACATACAGGCGATAACGAGCACTTATGGGTATTCATTCAAAAAGTATCTCCGCAATGAAAAAGGATGCAGCTGAAATTTTTTATGAAGGATTACAAGCTGTTGAACCGGGAGCCGCCATCAAACGATGCTGCAAGCTTGATGGTGAATCTCTTTTTGTTGGAAATCGGACATATCACCTCTCTCAATATGAAAATGTGTTTGTGATCGGCGCAGGAAAAGCCACGGCTCCCATGGCGGCGGCAGTAGAGGATATTCTCGAAGAAAGGATTTCAGATGGACTCATCACCGTAAAATATGATCATCTTGCCGACCTTCAACGAATCAAACTTATCGAGGCCGGCCATCCTTTACCGGACTCAAACGGAGAACTGGGGGCAGGTGCCATACTGAATCTATCTAAAAAAGCAGGAAAGGACGACCTGATATTATGCCTTATTTCAGGTGGGGGGTCGGCCTTGCTCCCGCTTCCTTTCAACGGCATTACCCTTAAAGACAAACAGGACACCATCAAAGTGTTGCTTTCCTGTGGCGCCACCATTCATGAAATAAATACCCTGCGAAAACATACTTCAAAAATTAAGGGCGGCAGGCTTGCACAAACGGCATATCCTGCCACCATTATTTCCCTGATACTTTCAGACGTGGTGGGAGATGACCTTGATATCATCGCATCGGGGCCGACGGTGCCGGATTCGAGCTCGTTTGTCGACTGCATGGAAATTTTAGAAAGATACCACATCAAAGACAACATACCCGAAAGCATCTTAAATCATATCGAATCCGGAATTTCCGGTAAAATACCGGAAACGCCGAAAACTGGCGACCCTGCTTTTGAAAAAACGCAAAATCTGATTATCGCCAGCAATATTGAATCCCTAATGGCTGCCAAAGAGAAGGCCGAACATTTGGAATACAACGTCATTCTATTGTCCTCAATGATTGTCGGTGAAACTCGTTATGCTGCACAAATCCACGGCGCCATCGCCAAGGAGATCATTAAAACCGGGAACCCCCTATCTCCTCCCGCTTGTATTCTTTCCGGCGGGGAAACAACGGTAACCATTTCAGGAAACGGTTTGGGTGGACGAAATCAGGAGTTTGCGCTTGCAGCAGCCATTGATATCTCGGGTCACAAGAATATTGTTGTTCTCAGCGGGGGTACGGATGGCACCGACGGTCCTACCGATGCGGCCGGGGCTTTTTCCGATGCATACACGCTGGAGCGGGCCAAAGAAATGGGGTTGAATCCATATCATTTCCTTGCAAACAATGACGCGTATCATTTTTTTGAAAAACTCGACGACCTCTTAATAACGGGCCCCACCAATACCAATGTAATGGATCTAAGAATCTTACTTGTTGCTTGATTGAACCTGGATGGATGTCACGTTTCATGTCGAACTAAAATAAGGTTCTCTAATCAATGACATCCCTAATTTTACGAGACAGTTGTTTTATGTTAAAAGGTTTCTGGATAAAGCCATTACACCCCCGATCCATTATTTCAGAAGCTTGACCATCGATACTGTAGCCGCTGGAAAGGAGAATTTTAATTTCAGAGTTAATTTTTTTGAGTCTGTCATAAGTCTCCCCACCTCCCAGATCAGGCATGACCATATCCAATATGACCAAAATGATTTCATCTGGATGTGCCTGATAGACTTCGATGGCTTCTGTACCGCTTCTGGCCGACAGGACGCTGTAGCCAAGGTTTTCAAGAATCTGACTGCCAACATCAATGATCATCTCTTCATCATCAACAAGCAGAACGGTTCCAACGCCTTTTAGCGTTTTTTGATTCAAGGATTGAGTTTTTACGATATTTTTTTCAGAAGTCGGAAGAAAGACATTAAACGTTGTCCCTTTATTGATGATGCTGTCTGCGTTAATGATCCCGCCATGATTTTTGATGATACCATAAGCAGAAGCAAGGCCGAGACCTGTACCTCTGCCCATATCTTTTGTGGTGAAA
>JAAXQD010000181.1 GCA_012974475.1 Desulfobacterales bacterium | reverse complement strand
CCGCGCTCTCCCAACTGAGCTACATCCCCATAGAATATTTTCTGAACCATATCAATTTGAAAGAATACAGTCAATTCAAAAAAAAACCCAAAAAAAACTTCCAGCAACCTGAACGCTCAAAAACAATTGACCCGCATGTTAATAATTTAATATAAACTAAGTTGAGCGATTTTTAGGAAAGAGGTGTGCCGAGATCTTGATGCAGCAGGGTTTGCGAAATATGCGCTCACTGTTGAAGTTAAAACTGTCCGGACCAAAATCAACAAATAAGGATAAATTATGACACATAAGATTGTTTTAAATGACGCTTTCAAGCAATTTACCCTGGACCAGGACAAGATAATTTCCCCTGAAGAAACTGTGAAACACTTTAAGGAGAAATTAAGAAAAGTGGATATGGACATCCTTGAATATACGGTGAGAATCGATAACGGAAGATTGGACATCCCGATTTATTTCAGCAGCTGCGGCAAGGATGCAGTAAAAATTATTGGAACGAAAAAACAGATGGGAAAAGGCGCCACCCCCCATCAGGCTGAAGCCAGCGCAGTGATGGAGTTGGCAGAACGGTTTAGCTTCTTTAGTTTCTGCAAAGATTCTAAAAACTTTTTTGTTGAACCGTATTGTAATGTTACGGAAAACGCAATTCCATTTGAGATGATCGCTCAATCTGTTCACGATGATTCTGAAGATTTGGACCTGGCTCGAAAGATATTTGAAACGCTGCCTTTGAAATGGACAAAGGCGTTTAATCTAACCCGAAATCAAGAAGTCGTTATTCCTTTTAACTGGTTTTTTACAATCAACGAATTCAATGGTCCATCTGCGGGCAATTGCGTCGAGGAAGCCCTTTCCCAGGGCATCTGTGAAATTGTGGAAAGGCACGTGTCATCCATTATCAGTCAAAACCGGCTGAAAGCACCTGCAATTTCTTTAGATTCAGCAACAGATCCGATCGTTGTGGAAATGATACAAAAATACCGGCGAGCCGGGGTTGAAGTGTACCTTTCAGATTTTTCCCTGGACATGGGGATCCCGACCGTGGGCGCGCTGGCCTATGACCCGTCTACATTTCCGGAAAAAAGTGAAATTGTGTGGACAGCCGGAACGACACCTGATCCACAAAAGGCGTTGAGCCGAGCCCTTACTGAAGTGGCTCAACTCGCCGGCGATTTTAATACCGGCTCCAATTATGTGGCCAGCGGTCTTCCCAAATTCACGAAAATTGAAGATGCAAATTTTATTATCAATCCTGGAGTCAGAACAGACATTAAAAACCTACCCCAACTTTCAAACGAAAATATCAAAGTAGAAGTGGAAAACTGCATATCTGCTTTGGCAAAAAAAGGGTTGGAAGTCATCGTCCTCAACACCATGCATCCCCTCCTTGAAATACCGGCGTTCTATACCATAATACCGGGGGCACACTTTAGGGAGCGATCTCTTGGGACAAGTGTTGGGATGTTCTCGAGTAAAATTATAACCGAAAACGAAACACCCGAAAAGGCTATTAAAGAACTTAAAAGGATCGAAAATATACTCAAGGGAAAATATTACGTCAAATTTTATCTCGGCTCATGCCACCTCGCTCTCAATGACCCTGCAACAGCTTTCAGATATTTCACCCAGTCTCTGGAGCTCGACCCCACAGAACAGGATATGCCCAGTATCTATTCTTACATGGGTGTCTCCTTAAATGAAATGGGGAAATACCGTGAAGCCATTGACGCATTAAAAAAGGCTGAAAAGTATGACCAAGAAAGAACAGACATTTATAACTTAATGGGGTTCAGCCATTTCAAACTCAAAGAACACGAAAAGGCCATAGGGTATTTTAATAAAGTTTTGCAACTCGATCCGAGTTCCGCCATTGACTATGCGAATATTGCCTCAAATTATCGGGATATGGGACACAAAGAAAAAGCCATAGAATATTATGAAACGGCATTGGCAATGGATCCATCAATAGGCTTTGCAAGAGATAATTTGGTTAAGCTGCGGCGGAACTGATCCGATCATTTCTTTATTTGGCCTCAATTCGGCTTCAGCAACTCTTGGGCGAGACGGGTATAATCTTCTGAGCCGTAGCTGCTCCGTCTGAAAAAAATTACAGGCTTACCGGCACCGGCACTTTCGGCAATGGTTGTATTCGTCCTTATTACCGTGTCGAAAAGCAAATCAGAATATCTTGAATCATTTTTCAGTTTCTCCAAAATGCTATGACTGATTCGAGTCCGAGAGTCGAATAATGTTGCAACAACCCCTGTCACTCTGAGATCCGCATTTATGTTTTCCCGGACGGCAAAAATGGTATCAAAAAGCTCATCCAGTGCTGAATAAGCATACGGATGGGTCTGGCACGGCACAATAACCTCTTTGGCATAGGACAATACATTGACCGTCAGCAGTGAAAGGCTGGGAGGTGTATCAAGAATTATAAAGTCATATAGGCCGTATATGCCTTCAAGAGCATCTTTTAACCTGTCTTCGCGTCCCACCTCATCAACAAGTTCAATCTCCGCACCGGCAAGATCCACATGAGACGGTATAAGATCGAGCCCGTCCCATCGAGTCGGTACAATTACATCCGCCGATTTAATCGATTGATGGTCTTTTATGAGATCATACACAGTCAACATATCTTCTTTAACATCGACGCCGAGTCCTCGTGTCGCATTAAACTGCGGGTCCATATCCACCACAAGAACGGTTTTCCCTTCCTTGCATAAAGCCGCTGCAAGGTTAATGACGGTTACGGTTTTACCAACGCCACCTTTTTCATTGGCCACAGCGATGATTCTGGTCTGTTTATCACCCATAATTAATACCTCCCCTGTCGTCATCGGTTATTTGGTATTGCCCCAATTGAGCGAAAGTCGAGGATGCCCCGGATCAAAGGCATCACAGACAACTGTTTATAGATCGACCCATGCGAAATTTTTGATATTATCGCATACTGTGTTTATTTTTTCTTCGATTTTTTCGCCGGCAATCGCCATTTCTTGAAGTGTTGTCGACGCCTGCTCCTTGTCAATCAACTGGTTGTTTATCAGCTCAGCGGTATTTGAAAGATCTGTGGCATACCCCTGAAAACGTTCGATCAGCGACTCATAAAGGCTGTTTGATACCGCCTCAACAATTATATATATA
>JAAXQD010000146.1 GCA_012974475.1 Desulfobacterales bacterium | reverse complement strand
ATATTGAGATTATCATCTAAACGGTACTATTATTCTGCACTATCCCATCACTATGACTTGAGCCTCGGCCATATGCTCAGTCACATTCATTTTGGCGTGATCAACTTGTTATTTTGCAAATCATTAATCACAACTTTGATCACATCATTAATGATTTGATCTTTTGAGTCTTTGCTCAGTGTTTTTGATTGCCCAGACCAAATGAGTTTTTCTGTTTTTACATCGTACAAATTCGTCTCCAATCGGACGGTTATGCTTGTGCTTGAATAACCCGGATCACGCGCATAACTGTATGTGTATCGGCTATGATAAGAACCGTAATAGCCTCTATGTGCATTACCGCCTCGTGTGAAGGCTGCTCAAAAGATCGCCGAGAATCTTCATTGCCCGTTATTGCAATTACAAGAATATCAGATACGGGCTTTCCTTTATAGGCCTCATTTACCTGATTTTGGGTGAGTTCGGTCTCAGTCCCAGCGCAAGAAATAATCAGAAAAACAAAAGAAAACAAATAGCCAAACCATTTAACAGAACTTTGTTTCATTAAACTCCTCCTAACCGTAAAAGTGTCTAATCGCAGACTGCTCTTGCCATAGTGGTCGATGATCAACACCAACTTACAAGAGTGGCATACAATAGATAGTGTTGATTCTAAGAATTATGGAGAATCCCACATATTGCGGTTCGCCTAAAACCTAAAAAATTCATATGTATTGAGATTACCACATGAAAACCGAGCTTGTCAAAACTTGTGTTTACTTGCCATATCTCAATATCGATATTATTACAGATATCGTAAAAAATAAGGCTAAACAAATCGCTTTTTTTAATCCAGGCAAATGCTGCGTTTGCCCCTGATAGCCGCTTTTAATCAATGATCAAGGTTTGCTCCCATTCCTTCAATCTTTCCTCATATTGAAAATTTAGCTTAAAGCACTTTCTGCACGAACGTTATATTATAAATGAACCTTAGTTTCTCACTTCATCTGTTTTTTAACTTCGGAGACCAGTTCCTGATGCCGATAATTGTCCGGATCTTCTGCAAGCGCTTTTTCTCCCCAGTAAAGTGCGTTTGGCCAATCTTTTTGCTGACGGTAATTTTCCGCAATGGCATAAAGAACATGCTTTAACGGTGCATTTCTGACTTCAGGGGGTATATCAAGCACCTTCTTGAAATCGGCTACGGCAAGTTCGTGATTCTTTTTGACCGTGTAACAGCTTCCCCGCCCTATCAGGCTTTCCTCGTCGTATGGGTCCAGTGCCAAAGCACGCGAGTATAACAGAATCGCATCGTTAAGCCGCCCTTCGATCTCGGAAATCTTACCCAGATAAAAATAGGGATTGTCGCCGTCCTTATGGCGAAAGGCAGAATCTATCTCAACAACTGCTTCAAATGCTCGAACAGCCCCAAGACCGTCCGGCTTGTTGAAACATCTTAAACCTTCATTAAACCAATCAGCTGCAGAACGTAGTGTGTCGTCGTTATCCATGGTTTACCTTTCAGGACTTTTGCAGTATAACTTCACCCCCGGAGTCTGCTGATTTGAACCTAATTGAACAAAAATCGAGGATGCGCCAGATTCGCAGCGTCTTGGACAAAAGACATTTAATCTCCCGGCTCTTAAAATGCTTGCTGTATTTTTTATTTCTTTAAACAAGGATCAAGGTTTGATCCCAATCTCTTCACTGAACCGGGAACCTTTGAACCTTTGAACGTCTACCTGTATTTTATACTCCTTTAATCACTAATCAAGATGTGCCCCCTATCCATACGGAACCTCTATTGACGCAAAAAAACGCGTAAATTCAACCCCGTCCCTCTTTTATTGCACTACCTTCGAACCACCTCAATCAACACCTTTTTCCCCTCAGCACTCAATCCCAGGCTTTCGATTTCCAGCGATAACTGATCTTTGGTGCCATGCCTGCCCGCGTAGCCATTGAGGCGCGCTACGGCGGTGGAGTCCACAAATTCCTGGTGGCGCGGATAGATACGAGACATCTCATTTTTCAAGTCATAATGACGCTTCAGGATATACTTCTGGTGGTAATCTTCGGCCATGGTAAAGGACTGAAGCGGCACCACTTCTGTTTTAACGGTGCGGCCGATTTTCTGCTCCATCGCAGTTTTGGAAGCCATTGCCAGCTGGCGCTGCTGCTCGTTGTGGTAGAAGACTGTATTCATGTATTGCCGCGACCATGGTCGCTTGGTCGGCCGGTGGCTTTTCCAGAAAATATCCAACAGCTGGACATAAGTGATGCGCTTGGGGTCATAATCCACCTGCACCGTCTCTGTATGATCACCGATACTGCTATAGTTCGGAGCGTCCATCTGACCGCCAGCATATCCCACACGTGTGCGAATCACGCCCTCGATTATCCCGAACCGGGATTCCATTCCCCAGAATCAGCCCAGTCCGAAGGACGCAGTTTCAAAATAAGATGGCACCTCTGCATCGATGGGTGGAAGCTCTGGAGATTCGGTTTTATATGCGAGGCTCATAGAACCTTCCTTTTTCTTTGAAGCATGGTTTGCCTGCGTCGCCGTCGTTTGAGAGCAGCCCATTAAATACGAAATCACTCCAAATAAGAATAAGTATCGGATGATATCAGCACAGCTTCTTTTTTTCATCTATATTATCCTCTCTTTTGGAATTGTGACTTCGTTAGCAAACCTCGCAAATTTTTAATTTCAACTCTTCAGTTTATCCGAAAGGAATTCCTGAAAACGCTTCCAGGATTTTTTATCCGCATCTTCTTGATAGCGGTTTCCACCAAAAACGGTAAATGCATGTTGTGCACCACCGTAGGTTATCATTTCATGTGCAATGCCAGCCGATTCCAGTTCTTTAGCCAGACCAGCGAACTGGTCCATGGTAATGTTCAAATCCGCTGAACCATGCATAATCAAAATTTCCCCCCGAGTCTTGGCATAATTTTGTCCTTCTGGTGTCTTTAGGCCACCATGAAAAGTAGCAAAACCTTTAAGATCTGCCCCTGATCGTGCCAATTCAAGGACTGCCGCACCACCGAAACAATAGCCTACAGCGACAGCATTCTCGATCTTGGCTCCTCTTTCTTTAGCCGTATCCAAGGCCCCTTTCATCAATGCCCGCATTTTCTCTCTGTTTTTATAGAGCTCACCAGTATGCTGGCGTTTGTCTGTCAACTTTGTTGGCCGCACTCCAGCACCAAATAGATCCACAGCAAAAACAGCATAGCCCGATTCAGCAAGCATATCGGCTCGCTTGACCTCATAATCTGTTAGTCCATCCCAATCATGAATCATCAACACTAAAGGCGCATTCTTAGAAGGAGTAATGTAATATCCCTCATAAGATTGACCATTAACCTGATAAGTAACCAAAGAGCCTGTGGCACCAAATGCAACAGCCGGCATTACCAAAAACGCAACCACTGAGAATGTGAAATATAATTTAGAAATAAATTTCATTACTTTCATTTTTATTCCTCCTTTTGTCATTAATCTAAAAAGAAAATATACTTCAGACTCCTGAC
>JAAXQD010000143.1 GCA_012974475.1 Desulfobacterales bacterium | reverse complement strand
AGATGTGTATAAGAGACAGGCCCCGCTGTTTTTTTGAAACCGGTGTGGATTCCCAGAAGAAATCCAGAGGGTGGAGGCTGTGGGAAACTACTTTTAAGGGGAGAATTATGAACAACGAGACCTTAAACGTTCCTGTGGAGAATCGCTACTTCGAAGATTACCTTGCCGGCTCGGTGTACGAGCTCGGCTCCATCGCCGTCGAACAAGACGAGGTGATCGCCTTTGCCCGGCGCTTCGATCCCCAAACGTTCCACATCGATCCCGAATCCGCAAAAAAAACCATCTATGGCGGATTGATCGCAAGCGGATGGCACACTGCCGGTCTGATGATGCGGCTTTTCTCCGAACACTTCCTTTCAAAAGTGGCAAGCCTGGGCTCGCCAGGCGTCGACGAACTTCGCTGGCACAAACCCGTGCGCCCCGGAGACGAACTGTCCGTCAGCGTGACTGTTTTAGAAACGAAGCGTTCACGCTCCAAGCCGGATCGCGGTATCGTCCATTCCTCCATCGAAGTGATGAATCAGAACCTGGAGGTGGTGATGAGTATGAAAGCCGTCAACTTCTTTTACTGCCGACAGGGGACCCGGGAAACATCATAGTGGCAGTCTTATAATGCCGTGAATGAGCAATAAGTTGTTTCTCACTGTTTCCGTAAATCCACGGGCGATTGTGCATTCGAACCTTCTGAAGTTGAAGGTGGTTTTTTCTCAACCTCGGGGTTGTCATGTGTTGGAAGTTAAACATTTTTTGCGGGGGAATTCTTTTCCTTCTTCGATTTAATTCGCTTTAGAAGCTCCCAGACCGGCAACGCTGTCAGCCCGCCGATAACACCTGCTATATAACTGGGTATGATCATGTTGAAAACCGATCGCCAAACAGCACCCACCAAAAAGCTGGTGGCCAACATCATTAAAACCGTTATGAGGAGTCGCTGCCAGAAAGCCATGGTTACCTCCAGATGTTTATGGGGTCAAACACGAACAAGATGTGTCTGAAAGGGCACATGTCAAAACGTGCGGTGAAGTTGAAATATTTACCGGGTATGCTCACCATAGTCCTCTGACCCATATCACAAAATGGATGGGGAATACAAACGAAAGTCCATAACTTTGGATTTAATTCGGCTATAAAATCAAAAATTGAAGAATAGACATGATCAACAATGGCGTTTGTTTTTTCCATACAACCGAAGAACCACGCCATTTAGCAGGGGTCTATTGGCCCAATATTAATTCAGATTCTCACTTGTCTGATCGATTCAGCTGTTCAAGGATAACGGGTATTGCCGGGGGAACTCGCTGACTGCCTTGTCTGATGTTTCGTATCATCGATAGATGTGTTCCTTGGACGATTCGAAGGGGAACACCCGGAAGCTGTGCGGAATCCACAGAAACCAGGCCATCACCGACTTCGTTAGAGACGGAAAGAAGCACTTCTTCCATTTTTTTTACGGCAGGCCGGCTGCCTTCCGGCAGTTCGACCGCTATTTTCCGAGTGAACGCTTCAATTTCATTCCTTTGCCAGGGGCTCATTACTCCTGCAATGACCAGCATGTTCAAGTTGCGGGGATGGGATCGACGGTTTAACCTTAGCAGAAACTTGCTGCCGGGTATCAAATCGATACCCGCCTCTCCTGCACCGTCCAGGATTCCTTGGAGCCAGTGGTAATTTTGGTTGAATAGATTTGTCAACTGGTCACGGAATTCGGTAAAGATTCGAAATTGCGCCAATGCGGATCCATGATTCGGGGTGCCCACCATGATCAACCGTTCAACGGCGGGAAGCGTTCCTGTATCAACCTTTTCAAAATACGCCATCGCCGGGTCGGTCAGCATCTCACGGGCGACCAGTCCCCCCATACTGTGTGCAACAATTGAAATGTTTCCTGTTCCTGACGGGTGGTGTGATTCAAGGTGTTCCAAAAAAAATTGGGCTGACGCCGTTATGGGTTGGTCGTTCGGATATGTCATGATCCAAACAGAAAAACCTTCCATGACCAGTGCCGGGGCCAGATTCATCCAAACCTTGCCGGGTTCGTCAAGTCCATGGACCAGGATGATCTCAGATGCTTGCGCATCACGTTTAACAGAAGGTTTAGGTTTTACAAAAGGTTTAAGGCCGTACATGGCCTTGAGTCGGGTGACGGCTTCGGGGTACTTATGTTTTACGGCCTCACGAATTTGAACCCTTGCCTGTCGCTCGTCTTCTCTGAAAAAGTGACGCACGCCCTGTATTACCACAATTAGTGTGATACAGAGAAGGATGAGCATTATCCATGGAATTTTTTTTCCTGCTTTCAAATAGCATCCTCAAATTTTATGTTCAATTATGTATTTTTAGAAAAATTTGATTTCGAAACGTAATCGATATTGCAGTCCTAATCTTTATTCATACCAGATTATGTTGATATCTTCAATTCCAGGCAGAAAAGCGAATATGAGATCTTCACTATGTATCTCAGGTTGGAATTCCGAATTTGCTTCATGGTGAACGTCTCAAAATTACAGAAGATATTGCAGTTATCTGCAAGTGTGCCACGAGTGCACTTTATATAAATAAATGAAAAAAAGTGTGCGTAACTATAAAGGAGATGATCCCGCCGTGGCGGGCATTTATTCGATATCTTTTGCCGGTACATCGATATAAGATGCCAGCTCGATCATAATTTGAAGCATGGATCGGGTGAGCATGGTGATTTCCTGATCATCAGCGGCAAAGGCTCCATATACCACACGAATCTCTTTAGCATCAGGACTAAGCCCCAACATTTGACTGTCACCCCCAATTGAATCACTCCACGTAGCACCCAAATCGATCTGTCCCTCAACTGCGTATTGGCTGATGACAGATGATACATCAAAAATCTTTTCACCTTTGGCCAAGTGGATGTGGCATTAACTTCGATCAGAATATCTGTTCGTAAAGAAACGTGCACTAAAATTATGAAAAAATTCCACCGGTATCGCCCTCTCTTTTAAGTGGACGAAGGCTCAGGGAACTTTACCATTGCTCCGCAAACAAACAGCGCCCGTAATTTATCCCAGAAGTCACCGCCCAATACAAACAGGCTTGAAATAAACATCACATCGCCAATGAGGTTGACAATCAACCCCTGCAGATCATAATCAGGTACTATGGTTGGGACATACGGC
>JAAXQD010000108.1 GCA_012974475.1 Desulfobacterales bacterium | reverse complement strand
ACTATGGGTTCAGGAAGGTTGCTTTTTGTAAAAACTCCCACTTTTTTTGCGTCATCGGCCGGCTTTGGGATGCCGATTCCCTTTGCTATGTAAACCGTGGTTACGGTGTGATGCCGGGGATCACGGTCTGGTTCAGAATACGTGTGGAACTGTTCTTTAAGTTTGATGTCCAGTGATGTTT
The DNA here is from genome assembly GCA_012974475.1 of Desulfobacterales bacterium. Lineage (GTDB taxonomy): Bacteria > Desulfobacterota > Desulfobacteria > Desulfobacterales > UBA11574 > JAAXQD01. The sequence goes on along the minus strand of JAAXQD010000108.1, from coordinate 12,547 downwards.
CTTCTTTTGCCTCCCTGACAGCTGATGATTCAAGGGTTTCACCGTATTCCACAAAACCGCCGGGAAGTGCCCATCCATAAGGGGGGTTTGCTCTTTTGATCAGTACGATTCCTTCATCGATCTCTATGACAATGTCTACCGTAACGAGCGGATTCCTGTGTTTTTGCTTCATTTAATGTTGACAGATTTGTAGAAAAAGAAAAAAATCCTTAGTACTTTCTTTAAGGAAGTAGCTTTAAAATGCTGATAAAACCCAAAAAACAACTATGGAAAAAAATAAGGCTGCACCCCTTAAGCCATTGGTGAATCCAACGGTTTGCCAATTCATGGATGGTGTCCGTTGCTTTACAACTCCGGCGCTCCCGAAGGAATCAGACAGGCGAAAACCAGGGGATCTTCACCGGCGTTTCTCAGCTGATGCGCTTCATTGCCGGGAATGAAAATAACATGACCTTTGGTTACGGCCTTCCATTCCCCTTCGCATAATACTTCACCTTTTCCCGAATGAATGACGATTTCGTGCTCCCAATCATGGGAATGTTCGGGAGAGTAACCGCCTTCAGACAGTTCAAAAAATCGCATACAAAAATTATCTGCACCATCTGCTTTGCCGATGACAACGCGACCCGTAACGCCTTTTACACCCTCTGCGTCGAAATGCTTGGGTTCTGGATCAGAATAGTGTATGATTTTCATGCGTATCTCCTTATACATCAATAAGGGATTCATCGGGGGAGAATGCTCGATTTAATAGTGTCAGGCATCGTATCAACCCCGATCAAAACTTGTATTGGGACTCCATATGCGGCGCTGACGCCACCTGCTTTGTGCTTTGCACAAACAGGGTTACTGTATCAATCGGCACTGTTCAGGTCAACAAAAATGGATAACGGCTCGGTGGGGTTATGCAAATCGGATCGATCAAATGGAAAAAACTGCTTTATGACGGCGCACAGGCTCTTGAAATCCACGTCGATTCGGACAAGGTGGATAAATTTACAACCCATGCCATGGAACTTGCAAAATGGAACCGAAAGATGAATCTGACTGCCATTACCGACCCCGTGGAGGTTGCAGTAAAACACTTTCTGGATTCCATGGCACCGGATTCCATGATTCCCCCGAATGCATCGCTTCTCGATATAGGATCCGGTGGTGGTTTCCCTGGAATTCCATTGAAGATATTGAAGCCGTCTTTATCTGTTACGCTGATCGATGCTTCCCGTAAAAAGATCAGTTTTTTAAAACATCTTATCCGAGTTCTGGGACTTGAGAATATTGAAGCGTTTCATATCCGGGCCGAGGAATTCTCCAAGCAGGCCGTCTTTGCAGGCGCTTTTAATGCCATTATCAGCCGTGCGCTTTCTTCAACGCCGGAATTTGTTCAGATGGCATTGCCTTTACTGGACAAAGCCGGAACAATCATCGCCATGAAAGGAAAGCCTTCTAAAGCGGAGATTGAATCAATGCGTTCGTTGATCCATAAAAAAACAGGCATGGGAGATGAGAGCCATACAAAAATGGAGTTGCGTTTGAAAACGTATACGCTTCCGTATTTGAAATTAGAAAGATCCATCGTGAGTTTAAAATGTGTCCGTGGGGGCGATATAGATCGATTTGCGGCACGGCATTGAGGGTGTAGGCCGGTTTTGTATGGATAACTATGGACAAGTTCTGTTCCATCTGATATCGAAAATGCGTGTTGCCCCTGTCGCTTCATAACGCTAACATGTTACCATTTGCCCAAAGCGCATCTGGTCGCCGAAACCAGCACCTTTAAAAGGAGATTACGTATGGCGAGTGATACCCAGAAGACCCAGATTAGTTTAATCGTCGATCGGAACAACCTATACCGTGAGGAATCTTTCACCGATATTAAAGTCGCAGCCATCCGGCAACTCACACCTGTAAAGCCTGACTTATCAGTGGATGACAGTCGCCATCCCCTTTATATGGGGCAAACCCAGTTGATGACACCCTCGGGGCCTGTAATGCTTCAGGCTTTGCTTGAAGCAAAAACTTTAGATGAAGCTATCGAAAAATTTCCTGCTGCAATGCAAAAAGAAGTGGACAATGTAATGGCACAGGTCCATAAAAGCCCGAAAGAGAAAGTGGAATGAAAATATTAATCTCCGGTAAAGGGGGCAGCGGGAAGAGCACCCTGCCTGCGCGTGTGGCAAAAGCCTTGAAAGACCCCACCTTTGAGTCCTTTTGATCCCGTGGGGATCTAATTTCCGCTCGATGACGTTAGAGGAAAGCCGGATCAAATGACCCGCGAAAGATCTAAAAATATTAACGGCGCCTATCCCAGCGCCCCGCGAGTGGCGGTGGGAGCTGTTATTTTTAAGGACAGTAAAGTCCTGCTGGTGTTACGGAGCAAACCGCCCGCTGAAAACCAGTGGTCGATCCCCGGGGGATGCGTTGAGCTGGGCGAGACCCTTCAGGAAGCTGCGGAACGAGAGATCCTGGAAGAGACCGGAATTTTCATTCGGGCCGGGGAACCTGTTTTTACTTTTGATGTGATTGAAAGAGACGACAGCGGTCGAATCCGGTTCCATTATGTGATTTTAGACCTGGCAGCCGATTATATCAGTGGAGAAGTCAAGGCTGGAGATGATGCTGTGGATGTAAGCTGGGTGTCATCCAAAGATATCAATGCCCGCAAAGTAAGTGCTGCCACACGAAAACTGCTCAAAGAATGTTACGGATTCGGCGCATGATCTAAACAGTCTGGATTTCTCATATTTTTTGATAAAATAGCTTGTTATTTTTTAAACCCGAGCCCGAGCAATGCATGTTTTTTAAATCAGATCGCCACCTTTGCCTCGATTGGTATGTTGACATCACATACCGTTTATTATAGGTATGAAAAAATATTAATATAGGGTGTCTATAAGGAGTGAACGTATGGAGATAAAGGCTTTCATCGATTATTACGAAAATCTTCAGATAAGCCCGAATGCGGATACGGAGATGGTCGAAAGAGTTTTCAGGTTGCTTGCGAAGCGGTACCATCCCGATAATACCCAAACCGGAAATGCAGAAAAATTCAACACCCTCAATGATGCATACCGGGTGCTGTCTGATTCGGAAAAGCGGGCGGCCTATGACGTGAAATATGATGAGCAACGCGCGGCCAGCTGGAAGATTTTCGAAGAGGCGTCACACTCGGACGGTTTCGATGACGACAATCGGATTCGGCAGGGGGTCCTTTCCCTGCTCTATACGGCACGCAGGCGGGATGCGTCAAATCCTGGGATGGGAATTATGGAACTGGAAAAGTATCTAAGCTGTCCCCAGGAACACATGGAGTTTCATGTCTGGTATCTTAAAGAAAAAGACTGGATTCGGCGTACGGAGTCCGGAGAATGGTCCATCACAGCGGATGGTGTAGACAAGGCGATAGAGAGCGATCGGTTTTTGAGGAAAGATCGTATGTTGCCGGAACCCGAGGGATTTTCAACAGAGAGCCAGAGCCCCAAGGATTCCAATCCCGACAGCAACACGCTTTTAAATGACGATAGCGGACAACAATCCGTGTGACAACAGGCCAAAATAGACGGCCGTTTAACTTCCCCGCACCAGTTTTTTTAAATGGAATCGCGGAGCGATGGTATAACGGCAACGGTTATTTTCTGGTAAATTCCTTTTTAAGAAATTCGTTAAAGGCCCTACACAAAGGAGAAGCGCTGCGATGTTTATGTCTTATAAGATAAAAACTTCGCTTCAGCTTCAGGTCTTTAATTGCCAGAGCTTTTAAAGTCTCCGCTTTCAGTTCTTCCGCCACTGCGATGGTGGAGAGGATCGAAATTCCTACCTTGCTTTTTATACCCTGAATAATCGCCGCCGTACTTCCCATTTCTGAAATAATGTTAAGATCCTCAAAGACATGGCCTTTCTCTGTTAAACTCATCTTGATCGATTTTAACGTCCCGGAACCGGGTTCACGAACAACAAAAGGTTCCTTGAACAATAATTCCGAGTGGATATGTTTTTTCCCGGCCCACTTATGATCGGCGGTCACAATCAGCCGAATTTCGTCTTCGATCAGTTTCTCCTGGGCAATGTTTTTATCTGATGGTTTGGCGCCCACAATACCGAGTTCCAGTAAACCAGATAGGGTGTCCTGTATTATTTGATCGGTGTCACCGATAATCAGTGAAATCTTAACCTCAGGATAATCCGTTGTAAAAGCACCGATGAGTTGTGGCAGAATATATCCTCCGGGGATGGTACTGCCACCGATGACCAGGCGCCCCTTGATTTTTCCCTGAAATTCGTCCATAGCGGTTTCAGCCTCATCTCGCAAAGCAATCAGCTTTCGGGCATAGGTATATAATAGTTCACCGGCTTTGCTCGGGACCGCTTTCTTGCCGAGACGATCGATAAGTTGACATCCAAAGTGATTTTCCAGATCTTTGATGTGGCTGCTGATGGTGGGCTGAGATAGATGAACGGCTTTTCCGGCTTTTGAAAAACCTTCAAGCTCAACAACCTTGCAGAAGATATTTAATTGCCATAAATCCATTTTTGAGCCTTTCTTTAAGTTCGCATTTGCATAATTTCATAACAGGCCTATAATTTGCCATAACCCGCAACTTAGATTGAACGCTTCAGTGGCTGTCTTTTCAATACACAAAAAGATATGATTAAATCAATATAAGAATGATTCATTGAAGATTCGATGGTTTTTGATGTATATTCAGATCAAAATTTAATCCGAGGGTATGGATGAATGGGGATGGATGTATGAATGAAGATAAGAAGGCTGTTTGGGGTTGGCTCATGTATGACTGGGCAAATTCTGCGTTCGCCACGACTGTGATGGCGGGATTTTTCCCGGTTTTCTTTAAACAATACTGGAGCTATGGTGCCAATGTCAATATAAGTACTGCACAGCTTGGATTCGGGAATTCCATCGCAAGCATATTGGTGGCGCTCATGGCCCCTATCCTGGGTGCGATTGCCGACAGAGGTTCGGTGAGAAAAAAATTCCTAATCTTTTTTGCATACTTAGGGGTACTGATGACCGCCGGTTTGTTTATGGTTCAAAAAGGTGATTGGGTATGGGCTGTTTTTTTATATGTCATGGGGGTTATCGGATTCTCCGGTGCCAATATATTCTACGATTCACTTCTACCGAGTATCTCGGATAAAGAGAATATAGATTATATATCCGGGTTGGGGTATTCCATGGGATACCTTGGCGGCGGACTACTTTTCCTGTTAAACGTTCTAATGGCACTGATGCCGGAAAAATTTGGTTTTTCAGATGCGGAGACAGCGGTCAGGTATGCCTTTCTTTCAGTGGCGTTATGGTGGGGGTTGTTTACCATTTTTACCATGATCTGGATCCCTGAAGAACCCAGATCCGCGACTCCGTTAAGAGGCGTCGGATTGATCGTCGACGGTTTTCGACAGTTGGCCGGTACATTTAAAAAGATCCGCCATATGAAGACGGTGGTTCTTTTTTTAACAGCTTATTGGTTTTACATTGACGGCGTAGATACCATTATTCGGATGGCAGTCGATTATGGGATGTCCCTTGGATTTAATTCAAACGATTTAATTTTTGCGCTTTTAATCACGCAGTTTGTCGGGTTCCCTTCTGCAATTGTTTTCGGAAAGTTAGGGCAACGATGGAGCGTACGTAAATCCATTTACATAGCCATCGGTATATATCTTTTCGTTACACTGTGGGGAACAATGATGACCAACAAACAGGAATTTTACATTCTGGCCGTTATCATCGGTATGGTTCAAGGCGGCATTCAGGCCCTGAGCCGGTCTTACTATTCAAGGCTGATACCCAAAGAAAGGGCTGCTGAGTTCTATGGGTTTTACAATATGCTGGGGAAATTTGCGGCCATTCTGGGGCCCGTTCTGATGGGTTCTGTTGGACTGATGGTGCGTTGGGTTTTGATGCCGACGTCGCCCACTCCTGAGCAGGTGATACATGTCGGACAGCTGGCTTCTCGCTCTGGGATAGCTTCCATCGCGCTTCTTTTTATTGTCGGCGCGATCCTTTTTTCTTTGGTCGATGAGGAAAGAGGAAAAGCAGAAGCGATCCGTTTGTCAGAAGTCTAATATTACAGAAGTGAATTTAAGATTCCCTGAAGTTCCACCGCATTGTTGGAAAAAATCCATTTTACGCCCCTGTTGAGTTCACGGATTAAACAGTTTTTAGAACAAATATATCCGGTGCCGATACTTTGTCCGTTCATATGATGTTTTCTTGAAATTCCATTTGTTAGAATAAGATAATGGCCGGCAATTCCACCATAGTCTTTATTTAGCGCCAGTTGACTTAAGGCCTTTATATTAAAACGAGCACTCGGAAGAAATGCCGATGTCGATACAAAGTCGATGGGTTGGAACATTTCAGGATGCAGAGAAAGGAAGTGAAAATCTTTTTGAGGGGACAGTCCGCGAAAAAGATCTTTTAGAACCATGTTCTGATAGAATGGATCAGGATATACTTCTTTTTTGATTTCGACCATCAAATGCAATTTTTTTCCGTATTTTTGAATCACTTCTTCAAGAGAAGGAATTAATCTACAGTGGGTTTTTAACTGATCCAGGGTTGCCTGGTTGAGTTCAACCTCGGACCCAAAAACCCTTTGAAGATGGGTGTCGTGGAAGACAACAGGATGTAAATCTTTGGTCCAGCGTATATCAAACTCTATTCCCCCAACACCAGCGTCTTTCGCACGGTCAAAGGCGGACAATGTATTCTCAAAAATATCAATATTATCATGTTCTCCCCGATGTGAAATGATGGTGCACTGTTTCAGCCTGTCTTTATGGGGCTGCTGCTGGGGCCATTTTGCATAAAAAAGATCGATACTCTGAAGCAAACGTTTTTCAAACCAGATGGGGATATCCATGTGTTGCGTCCAGTCACCCATGTTTTGCATCCTTGAAAAAACGTACGAAAGAAGATTGTCTGGATGCGACAATTTCTTTTAACGCGCAAAAATATTTATTGAATACATCCAACTAAATAGAATAAACTTTGTTTTTCGTCAAATACTTAATCGCTCAATTACCCAAGGAAATTCATAAATTAAAGAAAGGATCGAAAATTGATTTCCATCGAAAGCGTTCAAGAAGCCGCAAAATTGATAAAAGGGAAGGTCATCAGAACGCCATTGGTTTCTTCACCTTCTTTGAGTAAAATGTTCGGTGGAGAAATTTACTTAAAATTGGAAAACCTCCAAAAAACAGGTTCGTTCAAAATCAGGGGAGCCACCCACAGTATATTGAGGCACCACGATAAAATCGCTTCCGGCGGCGTTGTGGCGGCATCTGCGGGAAATCACGCCCAGGGGGTGGCGCTGGCAGCCAAGCAAGCGCATGTACCGTCGACCATCGTAATGCCAGAATGGGCTTCAATCAGCAAGCAGGAAGCCACACGCGGCTATGGGGGAAAGGTGGTCATCGCCGGCCAGAGTTTAGGAGAAAGCCTTAAAAAAGCCGAGGAAATCGCAGGGGAAGACAAGACCTTTATCCATCCCTTCGATGATCCGGATATTATCGCAGGGCAGGGGACCGTGGCACTGGAAATCTTGGAAGATCTAAAAGAAGTGGACTCGATTCTGGTACCCATCGGCGGAGGCGGTCTCATTTCAGGTGTCGCCTTGGCAGCAAAGACGATTCGGCCCCAAGTAAATATCATCGGGGTTCAATCTGCTGCATGCCCTTCAGCCTATGAATCGTATCGAAAAGGGAAAATCACCCGGGTCGAATCTAAACAGTCCATTGCAGACGGCATCAGCGTTAAACAGGTGGGCGAACTCAATTTCCATATCATCCGAAACTTTGTGGATGATGTGGTTTTGGTGGAAGAAGATCATATTGCAGCGGCCATCCTGTTGCTTCTTGAAAGAAAAAAGATTCTTGCGGAAGGTGCGGGTGCGGTTTCTCTGGGCGCTCTATTGAATGGATCGGTCAGTGTCCCCCCGGGAAGTCGGGTCGTTCTTTTGATCAGCGGCGGCAATGTGGACAGCTCGCTGTTGGGTCGAATGCTCGGCCAGGGTTTGTTAAAAAACGGTCGGATAATGCGCTTTAGGGTGCGCCTCGACGACACCCCCGGCACATTGGCAAAATTGCTGGCGTTGATATCGGATCTAAAAGCAAATGTTCTTCATGTCTACCATGATCGGAATATAAGGGGGTTGCCGATTTATGACATACGGGTCGACTTGGAGCTTGAAACGAGGGGTCCGGGGCATGTTGATGAAATCGCCGGCCGGTTGAATGCGGCCGGTTATGAACTTGAGCTGAGATGAGAAAAGCGATGTCAATGACGATAGACATTAAAGATTTGCGGCCAATGCAAGTTGATTTTTATTTAGGGTTAAATTCAGTTCAGGTTGGATGTATTCATGATGTTTCTCCATGAACGGTATGTAAACCAGCAAGTAACTTTTGGGTCTAATTGCCAAATCACGGAGGTTGTGCACAACCTCTTTCTGGGGTTTTGCGAAATTGGCGAGGCTGATGCTAAGGCTTTGAATGGCTTCCTCGACCGGTAACGTTACCGGATAAAGTGGGCCGTCCGGGAGTTTTCTGACCAGTTTGTCGTGATACTGCGATAGGGTTAAATTACGCGAAAGGCGCAAAAAAACCTGGGGTCTAACCTTAAATCCCAGAGACCAGAAATGGAATTCAATATGATGCCAGTCTTTCTGAACCGCTTTCGGCAGATTGGCGATCTTTACCAGATCTGCATATGTATGGAGTTCTATTCCGGAAATATCCGCTTTCATACGCCAGAAAGGCAGATAAAGAACCTTTTCTTCTTTTGCCGGGATGAATGCAAATTTCAAACTTTTAAGTCTGTTCCCGGCCGGTCTCCACGCCGAATTGCAGTTTTTACAGGTCAGCACCAAAGTGTTGCGTTGGCCGTGCAAATCCCATCCGCAGGCGGGGCAAAGGGCCGGCGCAAATTGAATGCGCCAGTCCGGACGCCCCCCTGGAAGAAGCATTGTATCAAAATCAGCCGGGAGCATAGCGCCAACCGGCCTGTTTAAGATCGCATCGTAGATTTTGTCGTTTGCATAAAAAGGAGAATAGATGATGCTGATTGTTTCACCGATATGGGATTGATGAAAAACAGGCTCTGGCAATGATCTGCTGAATCGCTGGGAAAAATTCTCCACCATGTTTTTAAACGGCAGGGTCGGCTTCAAGAAATAACCCGGAGTTTCCGGTGTAACGAAACTGAGCCTCAAGGCCTGACTGCGCAACCCAACGGAGATAGGGAAATAAGGGGACTCTACCGCCTGATGGCTAACATCTATAAATCTGTGTTTTATGCCGCTTTCCACACAAGAAAAAAGCATTCCTTTAAACCGCCAATACGGGAAGAACACCAGGCGCTTATTTTCCGGAGCGGAGCTGGGGAGCATATAGCGAAAAACATCTTTAGGAAGCAGGTATGATCGTACCCGGCAGTATTCGCAAGCAAAAAGCCGGTCTGTTTCTTCCAGGACCGCCGGCGCCCCGCACTGAGGGCACTGGTATTCAATGCGTAGTCGAGGCATTTATTTTAAAAAACCGTATCATTATCAAAGTTTTGAAGATGGAATTGATCGGCACCTTAAAGCAACTCTCCACACTGATTACAGAAGGTGGATTCAGTTAAATTTTCGCTGTCACATTTTGAACAAATCTTGGGTTTAGGCTTTTCTTCCACAGGATGACCACAGCGGGAACAGAACTTCGCGTTGGGTGTAAGATTTTTGCTGCATTTTGTGCATTGTCTGAAAACCAGTTGCTGATGACCGCAGAACGGGCAGAACTTAGCTTCCGGGGGGATCGAATGGCGGCAATCCGGGCATGAAACGTCGTGTCGGATATCGGATTTTCGAGGCTCAGGTTGCGCGCCGGCAAAGTACTGAGAAAACATGGCCGGCATCATCAGTCCGAGACCCATACCCATCCCCGGACCGGCAGCACCGTCCGCTTCCGAAGCTTTTTCCATAGCCATGGCCGCTTTCATCTGCATCAGTTTGTTCATATCTTGGAAAACGCCCATTCGGCTTCGGTCGTCAATGGCCTGTTGAACTTCGGGTGGCGGCGTGATGGCATTGATGTACAGGTGGGTCAGTCCAAGACCAAAGTGGCTGAAATCCTTTTGGAGACGCTGGACCATACCTTGGGAAAGTTCTTCGTACTTGGCCGGAAGGTTCAGGATCGAGTCGATGGTCTCTCCCATGTAATCGTTGAATCTGGATACAATGACCCGATTCAGATATTCTTCAATTTCCCGGGTGGTGTACATACTCTGGGTGCCCACAAGGTTGTTGATAAATAAAACCGGCTGCATCACCTGAAGGTTGAAAACACCGAAGGCTCTGAGGCGTATCAGGCCCAGCTCGGAATCCTTGAAGGCCACCGGATCACGGGTGCCCCATTTAAGGTTTGTAAACACCTTTAAATTTACAAAATAGACCTCTGCTCTAAGGGGGCTGGTGAGTCCCCAGGGCAAGCTGAGGATTTTTGTCAAAATTGGAATGTTGGCGGTTTTGAGTGTATGCCGGCCCGGCCCAAATGCATCCAGGGCCTTTCCTTGATAAAAAAATACACCGGCCTGGCTTTCCCTGACCGTCATCTGGGCGCCGTATTTGATCTCTCCAGAACCTTTTTGGGGGAGACGGTGAACAAGTTCCTTGCCGGTATTGTCGAACCATTCCAGGTTTTCCAAAAAAATAATGTTGTCGGTGCCCATAAATTGAATCTCCCGTTAGTATTACCTAAATTGAGCGATTTTTAGCTCGACCTGTACCGATCTCTTGCGCATCAAGGATTCGCAAAAAATCCTCGACATATCCATGGGTATGCCTGTGGTTTTCGCAAACCCTGCTGCATCAAGATCTCGGCACATCTCTTCCCTAAAAATTGCTCAACTTAGGTATGAGAATGTTGTCATGTGTCGCATCCGGGTCTCTTTTTTGCGCGTTGCCGGCCAATAAATTATTTGACTTTTTTTAATTTCTCCAACAAGCTTTTGGCGTTTTTAATGTCTTTTTTAGCCTTTATATGCTCGGGATCCAGGGTCAAGGTCGTTTCCCATTCCTTTATGGCACTTTGCAACTCCTCGTTGAGAAAATATTTGACGCCTTGAAGGTAGTGAATTTCAGCCTGTTTTTTCATTGCATTTTTTACTGACGATATGGTTTTCCCGACACATTCATATCCAGGGTCTGCGCTGTTAAGCACGTTTAATGCTTCGGCATATTTTTTGCGAATGAGCAAGCTCTTTCCATTTTGACACACGGCGGTATTCATAATATCTCTGGCCGTTTTGTTCGATTTGTCATGGCTCAAAATATTTTCTGCAACGGCTATTGCCGCCGTATATTTTTTTTCTTTCAAAAAATTTTCCGCTTCTGACAATTCTTTTTCAATGACGTCTTGAATGGATTTATTAACGACTTCAGATTCGGGTGTTATTTTTTTAAACATGTCGATGGCTTCGCCATACTTTTTTTCCCGGCTTAACTGCAGTCCCACCTGATAGTAGGCGGAATTTTTTAAATCAACGGCAGTTGGGTTCGTCGGATCATTCTGTAAGATCCTTTCGGTGATACTTGCAACCGCTTTGTAGTGTCTTTTTTTAAATAAATTTTCTGCCTTTAGCAGTTCCTTGGGAATGTTTAGGGTGGGTCGGATAAACTTTGATTCCAGGATAGGGAGTTTGAGAAGGGTCCCGGGTAAAGGGTCTGTGTCGGGTTTGAGATCATTAAAATAGACAATCAGAAAAGCTTTTTCCGGGTTTTTGTAAAATTTTTCGGATATGGAATTTAAGGTATCGTTTTCCGACACTCGATAGGGAATATATTCTTTAGGGATGAGTCTGTTTTGCAGATAATCGAGAGCTTCTTTATTGTCGGGGTCGTATCTGAGCACCGTTAGAAAGTGATATCGGGCTTCTTTGAATTGTTTATTTTTAAAAAAATTCACCCCTTTTTGGAGATGCTCGAGGGATTTGTGAACAACCGTCGATTCTAAATCGGATATTTTATCGGCAATATCCCGGTCGTCAGGACTTAATGCGCCGGCAATTTTTAAATAAAAAAGCGCAGTTTGTAATTCATCGTTTTTTTCATACGCCGTTGCTTTTTCCATGTAATAAGAAGGTGAGAAGGCCGCTTTGCTTTGAGAGGCTTTGTCCGAAGTCTTCTTCGAAAAATTGTCGTTATAGTCTACGAGATCTTTAAGCGGACCGGCACACCCTGCAACAAAGTACAGAACAATGATCAGGCAGAAAAGGTTTAAGGCATGTTTCATTTCAATTCGTTTTTCTGAAAAACGGACAAGTTCTCTTTAAAACTTTCAATATCATGTTTACCGTGTATTATTGAGCGATGGATCCGATATTTATCAACGAAAAATGGATTCGATCCCCGCTCAACGGTGAATGCAGCCCTGTAGCCCTGTTTTTTTAAAATAGCAATGATGAGGTCGTTTGTTTGTCCGTAAGGATATGCGAGATATTTGCATTTCTTTTTCAGTTTCTTCTTCATCAACATGTTGGGAT
>JAAXQD010000248.1 GCA_012974475.1 Desulfobacterales bacterium | reverse complement strand
CCATTTGAGAATAGATATTATCAGCCTGTAAAATAAAATATGTTATCCTTACCATAGAATGCGAAAACTCCATAGCACAGGTTTTTTTTAAAGCGGCAAACCCGCTTTAGATGGAATCTCGAAGCGATTGTTTACGTTCAATAATTGCTATGGAGGGAGAGGTACGATGAAAGATATAGATCCCATCAGCACTGAAGACCTGCTTGAAATTCCCGAGGTTCAAAGAGCGACCAGCAATATCAATCCGGAGCTGATTGAAAGAAGAGGATACGATCCGCCCAAATGCAAAGTATTTGAAAGTGCCTGTACTATTTTGGACGATAACGATCATTTTAAATTCACCATTGATCGGGAAGCAGGAAAACAGCTGCCGGGCATCATAAACAATAAGGTTCAGACGATATCGGGTCTGGATTCACCTGGAGAATCTTCCAAAGAAAAATACTGCAAAAAGCGCAACATCGGCATTGTATTTTCAGGGGGTCCTGCTCCTGGAGGGCATAACGTCATAGCAGGATTATATGATGCTGCCAAAAGAGCTAACCCTCAGACGATCCTCTACGGTTTTCTTCTCGGTCCGGACGGTATCGTTGAAAATGAAGCCATCGAGATCACCGGCAGCCTGGTCGACGCTTACAGAAATCTTGGCGGTTTTACCATGATCAAAACGGGCCGAACAAAAATAGACTCTTCACAGAAGATGGCCCTTTCAAAAGAGACCTGCAAAAGTCTGGGTCTGGACGCCCTTGTCATTGTCGGGGGCGATGATTCGAACACCAATGCGGCATTTCTTGCACAGGAAATGCTCGAAGATAATATCCAGGTTGTCGGTGTTCCCAAAACCATTGACGGGGATATACAGGTCAGAGACGCGAACGGGAATGTTTTGTGCGCCATGTCCTTTGGATTTCATACCGCTGCCAGGGCATTTTCCGGTTCAATCAGCAATCTTTGCACAGACAGCAGTTCAGATGTAAAATATTGGCATATCTGCAAAGTTATGGGCAGAGTTGCCAGCCATCTGGCCCTTGAAGTTGCGCTGCAGACCCATGCCAATATGACGCTTATCGGTGAGGACCTTTGCGACTATATCGATAAGAAGAGAATAGAGAAGGCCATAGAAGCCGGGGATATCGATTATAATGCATTTGGCATGACCCTAAGACATCTGTCCCGTGTGATTTGTGACGGCATTGTTCGGAGGGCCGCGGTGGGTAAAAACTATGGTGTCATCATCATTCCAGAGGGGATTCTGGAATTTGTCAATGAGATACAGATTTTTATCATAAAGCTAAATACAATCATAGCCGAGTATAATGAAACCCACGACACCGATCTCCATACGGATTTTCCAACCCTTGAGGACAAGCTGGAATATTTGCGGAGACTTGCCAGGCGTTCAAGGGAAGACAGTTCTTTTTCCATATGGAATACCCGGGATGATGATCTGTTCAACGATATTCCTGAATTTTTCCAGGAAGGTCTTCTGATGGAAAGAGACAGTCACGGGAATTTTCAGTTTTCACAGGTCAAGACAGAGGCGGTCCTCATGGGGCTGGTCAAAGACTATCTTGATATTTTAAAGGAGAACGGCACGTATAAGATCGGAATAAAAAAATCCTATTACCGGAAGATCCTGGAGAAAGGCGGACTCGACCCGGATATTTTTGGCCCGATTCTTTTCAAGAATTACAATGATGCCGAGTTTCTGTTGATTCGGCCCTCCATAATTTCCGTTAAAACGCTCAAACAGGCCCTTGAACAGGCGGAGGCGATATCCGAAGGAGAAGAGGTTCCTTCTCCGGTGGAAAAAATTTATCACACCTCCGTACCAAAGTTCAAAACGCAGATTCATTTTTATGGTTATGACGGGAGAGGAAATGATCCAACCCGTTTTGACTGTAATTATACGTACAACCTGGGGATGACGGTTTTCAGCCTTATCGCCAATGGCGCAACGGGTCAGATGGCGGCCATAAGGAATTTGGAGAAGGATTTTTCGGTATGGGAACCCCTTGGAATTCCAATTGCGCCATTGATGCACCTTGAAGAGAGAAAGGGGAAGCTCGCCCTTGTTTTGGAAAAAAGTATCGTTGATGTCAATTCCGCTTCATTCAGAGTTGTCAAGAGATTAAGAGAGAATTGGCTCGCTGCATGGCCGGGTGATGATAACTATAGAAGGCCAGGTCCAATAAGGTTTGCCGGCAAAAGTGAAGAAGACCGGCCGATTACACTGGTATTGAATGCACTGGATAAAACCAGTCAGTAAATGGCTTTTACCGTTCCGGAAAGTCCGCCGCCGGACGATCCGATGATACGCCGTGTCTCCGATATATCGGAATTCTCGACTTGCTCATTTGGGGATTTTATAAAGCCGTCGACGTTCAAAATTGATCAAAGGAAGATTTCATGAAAATTAATTCTTTAATGATTCCCGATCCGATTACAATCACCGAAAACGCCTCCATACGGGAGGCCATCGAGCTTATGAAGATCAACTCTATCCGGCACCTTCCTGTGGTTGCAAAGGGCGACAAACTGAAAGGGTTTCTTACGCTTGCTGATTTAAAACAGGGCCTCTTACCCTCCATGCTCGGAGACCTTTCCCTTAAAGATTTGATCATAAAGAATCCGATTGTCGTGAGGCCGGATGATGATATCGAGATTGCCGCCCAACTGATATACAAACATAAAATCGGCGGGATGCCGGTGGTGCAAAACGACAAACTGGTGGGCATCATAACGGAAACGGATATTCTCCGGACATTTATAGATATGATGGGCCTTCTGACCGCAAGTTCACGGGTCGATTTGGTGGTTGGTGATGAACCGGGGGGCTTTAGAAACGTTTTGCAGATCATCAACGACAGCGGGGGAGATATCATCAATGTCGGCATGACCACACAGGAGGCCAGCAAAAGAGTATATTACTTCCGCCTTTCACCCTGCAATACAAAGGTCATCCGGAAAGCTCTGGAAAAGGGTGGATATCAGGTTTTGGATACCACGGATTAAACCATAACGTTCCCTGAACAACAGAACGGGTATTTATCTAAAGATACGAATGGGAGGTTTTGAAACGGGTTTTATCAACATGATTGCTCACGTTTTGATCCACTGCGTTTAGCCGTGGTTTTCGGGTGGGAAACCGGAGCGTTTTATGGGTCGCCGGAAACCGGCTGGTAACTACAGAGGGGTTCTTCAGCCAAAAAATCACCGGTGGCTTCATACGCCCTTGCCCTGCAGCCCCCGCACACCTTTCTGAATTCACATTTTCCGCATTTCCCCTTTAGATGATCGAAGTTGCGCAACGATAAAAAGGTGTCTGAACCGTTCCAGATGTCTGCAAAAGATGTTTTCGTAATATCCCCGCAATTGACATCGAGGAATCCGCACGGCTGAACAATTCCCCGGTGAGAAATGAAACAAAATCCTGTACCGCCCAGACATCCTCGGGTGAAGGCATCCATCCCGTGTGTTTTGAAGGTAACCGTTTTTCCTTCCTGCTTTGCACGCTGCCTGAGGATGCGGTAGTAATGGGGCGCGCATGTAGCCTTGAGCTGCAAAGGGGACTTCTCCCTCTGGTCATAGAACCAGTTTAACGTGCGTTCATATTCTGCCGCGGTTATTTCTTGATCCACAATATATTTTCCGCGGCCGGTTGGAACCAAAAGAAAAATATGGTGGGCGACTGCGCCCAGTGTTATGGCCAGTTCCTGGATTTCGGGGATTTCCTTAAGATTTGTTTTTGTTATGGTCGTGTTGATTTGAAATTCAACTCCGGCTTCTTTTGCCAGCTTGATGCCGCGAAGTGCACCTTCGAATGCACCGTCTACCCCTCTGAATCTGTCATGGCTTTCTCTGGTGGCACCATCGAGGCTGACGCTTATCCTTTGAATGCCGGCATCCGCCATTTGTTGAGCAAAATTTTCAGTAATCAGCGTACCGTTGGGCGCCATGACCATCCTGAGCCCTTTTTCTGTACCGTACCTTGCGATATCGAAAATGTCCGGTCGCAAAAGGGGTTCTCCGCCGGTCAGAATAATGATCGGCTTTCCGACGTTTGAGATCTGATCCAGGAGGCGGAAGGATGCATCGGTGTCGAGCTCCCCGCTGAACGGGCCGTGTGTGGCCGATGCCCGGCAGTGCATACAGGCAAGGTTACAGTTTCGCGTGGTTTCCCAGGCCACAAGGCGCAGCGTATTCCCTTTTTTTTCACCGTGGGGGTGGGGTCGAGGAGAGGATGTATTACAGGTGTTTGTCATGGTATTATTGTTTAGATAATGCTTCTGCAGCTTCGATGGCAAAATAGGTCAGAATCATGTCGGCTCCGGCTCGCTTAATTGCCGTAAGGACTTCCATCATAACTCTATGGCCGTCTATCCATCCCATTTTGTCGGCGGCCTTTATCATCGCATACTCACCGCTGACATTATAAGCGGCCATGGGAAGATCTATCTCTTCCCGGACCCGGGAGATAATGTCCAGATAAGGAAGCGCCGGCTTTACCATGATGATATCGGCACCTTCTTCAATGTCCATGGTTACTTCCCGGATTGCTTCCAGCGCATTGGCAGGGTCCATCTGATAGGCCTGACGATCTCCAAACTTAGGCGGCGAGTCGGCAGCATCACGAAACGGTCCGTAGAATCCGGAACAGTATTTGGCT
Source organism: Desulfobacterales bacterium (assembly GCA_012974475.1). Classification (GTDB taxonomy): domain Bacteria; phylum Desulfobacterota; class Desulfobacteria; order Desulfobacterales; family UBA11574; genus JAAXQD01. The sequence goes on along the minus strand of JAAXQD010000248.1, from coordinate 8,112 downwards.
GCATAAGACATTATGGGGACGCTGCTGAAATCGTTTTCATCCAGGATATTCCGAATTTCAGCCACACGGCCGTCCATCATATCCGAAGGTGCCACCATGTCTGCACCGGCCTGAGCATGGGAGAGGGCGGTTCTGGCAAGAAGATCGAGGGTGGCGTCGTTGTCGATGATCTGGCCCTCCACAATGCCACAGTGGCCGTGATCCGTGTACTGACACAGACAGACATCGGTGATAACGGCGAGGTCGGGCATCTTATTTTTTATGGCGCGCGTCGCTTCTTGGACAATGCCGTCTTTGGCGTAAGCCCTGGTTCCCAGGGGATCTTTCCTGTCGGGAAGTCCGAAAAGCATTATAGCAGGAATGCCGAGTTCATATGCTTTTTTTGAAAAATTCACAAGATGGTCTATGGATAGCTGATACTGGCCGGGCATCGAATCGATAGGGTTTTTGACCCCTTTACCGTGAACGGCAAAAAGTGGAAGTATAAGGTCGTCTACCGAAAGTTTCGTTTCACGAATCATACGACGGAACGCATCACTCTGCCGTAACCGCCTGGGTCTGTAATCTGGGAAAAGCATAACAACTCCTATTTCATCTTAGGTGTTTTGAGGATTAACATCTGAGTCTGACCCCGGAGGAATAGGCTCCGCATTCCACCCCGGTACAATCTGCCAGACCTGCGGGGCAGGCAGGGCAAGCGCAGAACTTGGGAAAAGGGGGAGCTTTGCATAGATCTCAACCTACTTCTTCGTCGGTTAGATAACAGGCCGGATCCGGTGCCCACACATCTCCAGTCACGGCCTCGGATCTAACCCTGAAATTGCCGGCGCAAATGTCCAGCCATCGGCATGTCTTGCACCTTCCTGTGGCGTACTTTTTCTTCTCTTTGAGTTTTTTCATCAGCGGATCGGAGGTGTCGGTCCAGATTTCGGAAAACGGCCGATTCCTGATATTGCCGAAACTGTAATGGCGCCAGAACTGGTCGGGATAGACTTCGCCGTCCCAGCTTACGCAGCCGATTCCTATTCCGGAACTGTTGCCCTGGTTCATTTTCAGAAGATCGAGAACTTCTTGTGCACGTTCAGGGTTTTCTCTGAGGAGGCGTAAATAGAGGTAGGGCCCATCCGCATGATTGTCAACGGTTAGAACCTCTTTGAGATCTCCCTTGTCATGGAGCTGTTTCGTAAGCGCCAGGATAAGATCGACGGCTTTTCGGGATTCCTCGTGGGAAAGATCTTCTTTTACAAGTTCTGATCCCCGACCGGCATATACCAGATGATAAAAGCATACCCTTGGAATATCCATCTCTTCAAGGAGTTTGAATATTTCCGGAATCTGTCCGGCATTCGATTTGTTGATGGTAAAGCGGAGCCCAACTTTTATGCCGGCCTTTTTACAGTTTTCAATGCCTTCTAATGCAGATTTGAAAGCCCCTTTGACCCCCCGGAACCGGTCATTGATCTCTTCCATTCCGTCAAGACTGATGCCGACATAGGATAGGCCGATGTCCTTGAGTGTTCGAGCTGTTTGAGGTGTTATCAATGTTCCGTTGGTCGATATAACAGCCCTCATGCCCTTTTTGACGGCATAGTCTGCAAGTTCGGGAAGGTCCTTTCTGACCAGAGGTTCACCGCCGGAAAACAATATTACCGGAACGCCAAATTCTGCGAGGTCGTCGATTAAAATTTTTCCTTCGGTGGTTGAAAGCTCGTTGTCAAATGGGATATTTTTAGCATGGGCATAGCAATGTACGCATTTTAGGTTGCATCTCCGGGTGATGTTCCAGACCACCACAGGCCGTTTGTCGATGGAAAACTGTAGAAGATGAGACGGCAATTTAGATGACATTCTTCCATAGCGAAGAACATCCGATGGTTCGACAGTTCCGCAGTACAATTTTGATATTCCGATCATATCGATATTTCCAGTTCAAGAATTTATGATTTGGGGATCCTCAACTCGTTCTGAATGAGGCTGCTTATAAAAGACTCGGAATTCATTAGCGCATTTTTGTTAAGGAAGAAACGATTTTTACCTGTTTTTTCTTGAACCAGTTTGAGTCCATATTCAAAATCTGTTGTCAGATGGTCGTAAAATTTCTCTTGATCGTAAGCGGAATCTTCAAACAGTTCAATAATGTAATCAATGGCATCGTCTTCCATGACAATGTTGATGTCATGATTTTTATAAAAATATAATTCTATTTTCTTAACGTCGTCATAAAAGGATTTGATCTTTTTGATGACCGTTTCAATATCCATGATGTGACTTGCGTAATATGAAGCCACCACCTCAATGCGAGAAGGTATAAGGGTCAAAGCATATTTTTCGGATAGATGTTTCTTGTTTGAATTCAGATATTGTTTAATATATTCTTTTTCTTCGTTAAACAGCCGCTCGTACGTTTCATTTAATTGGCCGCGATCTGATAATGCGAGTATTTTTTCAAGTGATCTTTTGGGATCTTCAACCACAGCGCGGGTCACCGGAAAAATTTTGATGTTACATGACGGCAATTTCGTTTCGAACACAAGCAGTGCCCCTTCAACTGCGCTGACAAGGCCCCTTGCACCGGTGTTTTCTTGAAAGGCCTTTTCCGCTAAAACCTGAAGGGCTTTTTCTTCAAATTTTATATCGATATCATATGCCGCAAAATCGAGTTTTTTGCCGAGAATTATCGGATTGCTGGGATTTTTCAGGATTTCGAATAGGTCATCTTCGGTCAATTTTTCAAACACAGCCCGCACCGGAAGGCGACCCACAAATTCAGATTCAAATCCGAATTCTATGAGGTCTTCAGCCTTTGCCTGTTTAAGAATGCCCACATCATCCTGAAGGTTTTTTATGTGCGCGCCAAAGCCGATTTCCTGTGCGGCAACCCGTTTTTTAACAATCCGGGGCAGATCGCCAAAGGCTCCGCTCATAATAAACAGTATTTTGCTTGTATTGACAGTTCTTTTATCCCGTTTGCCTGTTTTGCGAAACCGTTCAATCTCTTGAATCATGGATATAGGATCATGGGGTACTTTTAAATCGACTTCAGTCTCTTCCATGGGTTTGAGCAGCGCGCGTTGAACGCCGGATCGGGATACATCGACTCCGATGATATTTTGGCCGGACGAAATTTTGTCGATTTCATCGATGTAGATGATACCATATTGAGCAAGTTCGATATCACCGTCTGCTTCCCTTACAAGATCACGGACAAGATCTTCAACATCACCGCCCACATAACCGGTTTCGCTAAATTTGGTGGCGTCACCTTTGACAAAAGGGACATTGATTTTTTTGGCGATCAGTTTGATGATGTACGTTTTTCCTACACCGGTGGGGCCGAACATCAGTATATTGTTTTTGATGTGGCCGACCATGTCATTGGTCTCTTCAGAATCGCTTTCTGCGCGTTTTATTCGGTTGAAATGGGTACATATTTTTGTTGCCAGAATCGCTTTGGCGTTATCCTGCTTAACGATATACTGGTCGAGAAAGGAGATGAGTTCTTCGGGTTTTAGATTAAAATCAACCTTTTTTTCTTTTTTCTCAGATTTTTCGGCCGTTTCGGTACTGACTTTCTGGGGTAAAACCACTGGTGTCACCATTTTTACGTTGCCGCCGAATTTTTTCGCCAGAAAATCGCCGATCTCCTTTTCGATTTCTTTGGGATCTGGAATTTTTTCACTACGTTCTTTCATTTTCGACTATATATCCACCTTGAGGGTTATTTTTTTTCGAGCCTTTAAATTCTGTTGTGTTTAAAAACTATAATCACACCTTATGGAAAATGCAAGGTGGAAATGGTGTGGCGGGATTCCGGGTTTCTCAGGGTTTGAGCACCTCAGGACCGGGGGTTCGGCGGGGACGCTGCGGTATGTTACTGCGACGGTCTACACCGGTCCTGTGTCAGTGAAATTCGACTTTGGTGAAGAATTTATCTTAACGGATTTTTGCTCAAACAGGGTGAAAGAGATAGAATTCAACCGGTTGAAGCCGAAGGGGGAGGTTTGGAATCATCTGTGTGGAATATTTATTTTTTGGGGTACACCCATTCCGAGGCACCGGGTTTCAGCAGCAGGCCCTAATATCCCTTTTTGGACCTTTCGAGATCCCTTTGTTCTTCACGCCGGCGGATGGTATCCCGTTTATCATACTTGCGCTTGCCTCTGGCCAGGGCCAGGGTCAATTTGACCTTCCCGCCCTGGAAATAAATCTTCAAGGGGATGAGAGAAAACCCCTTTTCATTGACTTTGCCGTACAGCCTTTTTATTTCACGCTTGTGCAGAAGAAGTTTTCTTTTTCTTAAAGGATCGTGATTCCCATAAAAAGCAAAGGGATACGCACCGATATGTAACTGGTGAACAAACACTTCCCCTTTTTTTATTCTGGCATATGAATCTTTTAAATTAACGCGGCCCAGCCGGAGTGATTTAACTTCGGTTCCCAAAAGGACCATCCCAGCCTCGTACGTATCTTCAATAAAATAGTTGTATCTGGCTTTTCTGCTTTCAGTTATAATTTTTATGTGATTTGAGCTCAAACGTTTTTTCTCCTTGGTAAAAAATCGATTTTATTCCCCATTGAGGGAACGTCGAGGGCGCCCTGGAAAATCCATGAAAAACATCATGATACCCAAGGAATAAAAGGAAGATATTATGATTCGGCATATCCTATATCGAAGAGCGTACTGCCGTAAGTTTGAAACACCAGTTCCAAAACGCCCGTTTCGGATGTCTCCTTTAGAACGTCTTTGGTAAAGCGTTTGGCATCTTCGACATTAAGGGCCCGAACAATCTTTTTAACTGCCGGTATTGACTGAGGATTCATGCTCAATCTTTTTATGCCCAATCCTAAGAGTATCGGTATGTTAACCGGGTCACTAGCCATCTCTCCGCACATGAAGACTTTCACGTCGCTGTTCTTTCCAACATCGGCGACATGTTTGATCAGACGGATAATGGCTGGATTGAGGGGTTGATACAGGTGGGCAACCTGTTTGTTGACCCTGTCCACGGCCAAGGCATACTGTATAAGGTCGTTGGTTCCGATACTGAAGAAATCGACTTCCTTTGCCATTACATCCGCCATGATCGCGGCCGAAGGGACTTCTATCATTATGCCGATCTCTATGTTCTCGTCAAAAGGTATACCTTCTTTTTCCAGAGAACCGGCGACTTCAGCCAACATCTTTTTGGCTGCCAAGACTTCATCTTGGCATGATATCATCGGAAACAGAATCCTGATTTTTCCGAATGCAGATGCCCTGAGTATGGCACGCAGCTGGGTTTTGAAAACTTCCGGATTTTTTAAACAGTACCGTATTCCACGAAGCCCTAGAACAGGATTCTTTTCTTCTAAATCGGTGGCGTAAGACACTGCTTTTTCACCGCTGATATCGAGGGTTCGAATCGTCACGGGCCTGGGCGTCATGACTTCAATGACATCCTTGTACTGGTCAAACAGCTCATCCTCACTGGGAAAATTGAATTGGCTTAAATATTGAAATTCAGTTCGGAAAAGTCCGATACCGTCCCCACCATAGTTGATTACGGAAACAACCTCTTCAGGAAGTTCAATATTTCCCATAACCTCCAGTTTGAACCCGTCGGTTGTTTCAGCCGGAAGGTGGCTGTCTCGGGTAATAACTGCTTTATATTCTTCATATCTGGATTGACGTTCTTCGAACTCTATCAGGGTCTGATCCGTGGGATGGAGGATGACAATGCCGGAATTGCCGTCTACGACGATGATATCGTCGTTTTTGATTGTGCGGGTGGCATTGTCAAGGCCCTGAACGGCTGGAATTTCAAGGGTTCGGGCAATGATTCCCGTATGCGATGTCTTGCCGCCGAGATCCGTTACAAGCCCCTTTATCTTTTCCAGTTGTATCTGGCTGGTTTCTGCAGGGGAGATGTCCGTGGCAACCAGTATGACCCGTTTGTCGATGGCGGCGATGTCCACCGATTTTGCCCCGACCAGGTTCTGCATGATACTCTCAGATACATGGACAAAATCGTCTACCCGACCCTGTAAATAAGCGTCCGTCATATTGTTGAACATGGATTTGACATTCGATACGACTTTTTTGAGCGCCCATTCAGCGTTTACCCGTTCTTTTTCTATGGTTTCTATAGTCTTTCCATAAAGCATCTTGTCTTTGAACATGACCTTGTGGGTTTCAAGAATATAGGCGTGTTCGCGCAATCCTTCAGGCGTTGAGTCAATGATTTCTTGCAGTTTGTCCTTGGCATTTTTTACGGCAGATTTGAACCGTTTGATCTCGTTTTGCAAATCATCTTTTCCGATTAAGTATTTATCGACAATGTCAACACCTTCCTTGCCCACCAGGTATGCCTTGCCGATGCAAATGCCCGGTGAAACACCAATGCCGTGAAGGTGTATTTCCATTTCGTTGGTATCAAACATGATAGGTTATTCTCCAAAGCCGCTTTCAATCAGCTTGGCGATATCGTTTAAAATATCAAGATCCGATTGATCGTCAATTTTTAAAGTAATCTTTGATCCTTTGGGACAGGCCAGCGTAAGAATGTCGATGATGCTGGCGGCATCCACCTTTTCTCCGTCCTTTATGATCCACACTTTTGACTTTACGTTTTGGGCGAGTTTTGCTATCTGAGATGCGGACCTTGCGTGAAGACCAAGATCGTTGATAATGGTAACAGTTTTAAAAAGTTCGTTATCAGATTTGTTCATCGTAAAAATTAGAAAAGAACGCCCTTTCAGATTTATAAAAAAAATTTATCAACTGCCATGGTATTTGTCAATCTGTAATCATTGACAAAAGATTAAATAACTGTTAGAGATTCTCTGACTGTTAATTGCAAAAGTCTGAAATTGCAAGAAATCATTTTTTTATTGTACTCGGGTATTAATTATAGCTTAAGGAGGCAAGACCCATGGCTGATAAAATATTGATTTTCGGCAAAGACACTTGACCCTATACCAATCAAGCTCGTGAAGCTTTTGCCAAGCAGGGCCGGGAGGTCGACTATTTCAGCGTTAAGACGGACCCGGGTCAAATGAAGATCATGCTGAAATATTCCGACGGGATACGCAAGGTCCCGGTCATTGTGGATCAGGATGATGTTGCCATCGGATTTAATGGGGGGACCTGAGCCGTTTAGGAATGTCGGCTGTATGTCGATATCAAATCGAGTCGCGGGTAAAAATGGAAAAACAGTTTGTTGTTGACGATTTAACGCTAGGGGAACCCTGGCGGCTTTTCAAGATCATGGGAGAGTTTGTTGACGGGGTGGATACCCTCCATGATTTAGGACCTGCCGTGAGCATCTTCGGTTCGGCAAGAATTAAACCGAATGATGCGGTTTATAAGAAAGCTGAAAAAATAGCGGAACTTTTTGTAAAAAAGGGCTTTTCTGTTATCACCGGCGGGGGCGGAGGTATTATGGAAGCAGCCAACAAGGGTGCCGCAGATGCAGGGGGCACTTCGGTTGGGCTCAATATTCTTCTTCCCTTCGAGCAGGAACCGAATCCCTTTTCAAATGTTAAACTCGACTTTAAATACTTTTTTATCCGCAAGGTCATGTTCATCAAATATGCCAGTGCCTATATTATTCTTCCCGGTGGTTTCGGCACCCTGGATGAACTATTTGAAGCGGTCACGCTGGTTCAAACCCGTCGAATAAGGCCTTTTCCCCTAATTCTGGTGGGCTCTGAATACTGGGCAGGGCTTATCGACTGGATAAAAGACAAGTTGCTTGCTGAAAAACGGATATCTTCGGAAGAGATTGAAATTCTGCAGATCATGGATGACCCTGAAGAAATTGTGAAAGCCGTACAGAAAGTGATTATTTTGTAGGGGCCGTTTCAAAACCTCCCATTCGTTGGTTTGAGCCTTTTGCAAAGCGCCACGCTTGCTGTGATAAATTCTTAAAACTCGGGCGATCCCCCTCAAACACCCCCTTCCAGGGGTAATCCAAAGCCGGGCCCTCTGGACCCGGATATTTACCCAATCATCGGCAGATCGGAATCATGAAGTGAAAAATTAATTTTCTGAATTCGTCGATCGAACGGATTTTACTTGATTAATGGAAAATATTTATATTATCTCTTGATTGGAAATGAATGGTATTCAGA
>JAAXQD010000112.1 GCA_012974475.1 Desulfobacterales bacterium | reverse complement strand
CTACCCCGCAGCAGAACTGCGAGGTATCAAAATGAATTTTTATCTTATTAACCCCGATGCAGAGCATCGAGGAATTCTTTTGATTAAAGATCTCGAGTCCCAAGAAAAATATTATGAATTGAACAATTCATAACAGATATGATAACATTTATATTAAACGGAAATTCCTTGGTAACCACAAATTAATTCCTACTTAATGAGGATGGATAAAAACCATGACCCTTCAAGAATTGAATCCGGGAAACATACTGAAAACATCCGGAAATTACTGGGAAGCTTGTACCCTTCACGCTGGCGTCAAACTCGATATTTTTTCGACGATCGGCAACAACCGTCTCACCCAAAAAGACGTCGCCGACAAACTCCATGGCGACCGGAAAGGTGTTGAAATGCTTCTTAATGCCCTTACCGCTATGGATCTCTTGGAGAAAAATGACAATACCTATTCAAACACATCCTTAAGCTCGGCTTTTCTCGTCAGAGACGCTTCCCGGTATATCGGCCACATCATCCTACACCATCATCACCTGGTGGATTCCTGGAGCCGGTTGGATGTTGCGGTTAAATCAGGCCAACCGGTGAGAAATAGCGCTGCTCATACGGATGAAGACCGCAGAGAAAGTTTTCTCATGGGGATGTTCAACCTGGCCATGAATTTGGCTCCGGTTCTGGTACCGAAAATAGACCTGTCAAAGCGTCATCATCTGCTGGACATGGGCGGTGGCCCCGGAACGTATTCGATTCATTTTTGTTTGAAAAATCCAAAGCTTAAGGCTACTATTATTGATCTGGCCTCCACACGGCCTTTTGCTGAAAAGACCATCGCAAAATTTAATTTGCAGGACCGGATCGATTTTAAGTCGGTAGATTATCTCGAAAATGAGATTGAAGGGGTCTACGATGCAGCATGGCTGTCACAAATTCTCCATGGAGAAGGGCCTGAAGACTGCCGCAAAATTGTCGGGAAGGCCGTTTCCGCCCTTAAACCCGGGGGGTTGATCATGATACACGAATTTATCTTAAATAACACCATGGACGGGCCGCTTTTCCCGGCCCTGTTTTCCTTGAACATGCTTCTGGGAACGTCCGGTGGTCAGTCCTATTCTGAAAAACAGCTGACGGCCATGCTCTCTGATTCCGGCGTCGGGGATATCCAGCGCATTTATTTCGACTCCCCCAATGATTCTGGAATATTAACAGGCATCGTTGCTCCTTCTCCATAAAAAATAGCGCCACGAATGATAACATGTCAAAAATATGTTGAGCATGTTGGGAGGATTAAAATTTGAAGCTAACCCTGGAATTGGGCAGAAGGGGGCGTTTCTCAAGGATGCCGGGATGTGACGTGATGAATAATGACCCTATTACCCGAAGAGAATCGGTAAAAAAACTGCTTAAGATATCAGGAGGTCTTGCATTGACCGGGATGACGGCATGGCCTTTTCAGAGAGATCTTGCGGCCTCTCCGGGATTGACCCGTCAAAATTTTGTCATTGAAGGAATCGGCCGAAGTCAGGGATATTCTGTCAAAGCTTTAACTCAAAAGGTTTTTGAAGCCGCCGGCGGCATACAACGATTTATTTCAAAACAGGATGTGGTGGTAATTAAACCGAACATTTCCTGGGCCAGAGCCCCCCATTTAGGTGCAACGACCCATCCTGAAGTTTTGGAAGCAGTGGTCGAGCTTTGCCAGGAGGCTGGTGCTAAAAAAGTCAGGATCGCCGATCATACCATCCACGATGCAAGACGCTGCTTTGCCATTACCGGCGCCGGGATGGTGGCAAAAAGAACCGGAGCGGAGCTGGTCTATCCCCGATCATCCCTGATGCGCAAGATGAAAATCCAGGGTCACCGGCTGGATGTGTGGCCGGTTTTTGTGCCCCTTGTGGAGGCCGACAAGGTGATCAACCTGCCGGTGGCCAAGGTCCATGTGCTGAGTGGGTTAACCCTGGGCATGAAAAATTGGATCGGTGCTGTGGGCGGTCGGAGAAATGCACTCCATCAGGATATCCACATGACCATCGTGGATTTAGCTCAGTTTTTCAAACCGACACTGACCCTTGTCGATGCCATACGAATCATGATCCACAACGGTCCATCCGGAGGAAACGCTTCAGACGTGTCGATCTCAAACCGTCTGATCTTGAGCAACGATCCGGTTGCAGCCGATGCTAAAGCGGCAGATCTTTTCAATTTTCGCCCCCAGGACATCGGCTTCATTCGTCTCGGAAACAAATGGGGACTCGGAACATATGAGCTTGAAAAAATCCATCAAAGCAAGGTAATCATTTGAAAGCGAAACATTTTGTCTGGACACGACGTATAAGCCAGTCTTTTTTTTTGATTTTCTTCATTTTTCTCTTGATTGAAAGCCGTCTTCCCTTAGACATCTACATGGATTACTCCATTGCAATAACCTCGGAACAAAATATTGAATTGAATTATCCGGTAACATTCTTTTTCCAACTCGACCCCTTAATAGCGTTAACATCTTTTATTTCAGGACACCAATGGATCAAAGGTTTTGGATGGGCCATAGGGATTGTTGTCCTTACCCTTTTCTTTGGAAGGCTCTTTTGCGGTTTTATCTGCCCGTTGGGTACCATTCATCATCTGATGAGCTTTGTCAGACCTGCCTTAAAAGGGCAGACGATGGTTAGAGCCAACCAAAAACGTCCGGATCATAAATTTAAATATTTTATCTTAATTCTACTTCTGATGGCCGCCATTTTAGGCCTCAACTTCACCGGAATGCTGGACCCCATCGCTTTTCTCTTTCGCTCTCTGTCCCTGGCTATTTTTCCCGGACTTGGAACAGGCATTAAGGAAGTTTTTGACCTCATGGCCCAGTCCGATATCAAAATCTTAAATTATATCAGTTACGGAGCGGAAATTATTGTTTCGCCGGTTTTTGGATACGGATACGAGGCGTTTAAATCTGCATGGCTTATCGGCAGTATTTTTCTTATTATTTTGTTTCTGAACCGCATCCGGCCGCGCTTCTGGTGCCGAACCCTATGCCCGTTGGGCGCACTTTTGGGCGTTTTTTCCAGATTCAGCATTTTGAAAATGGAAAAATATTCCGAAAAATGTACCCAATGCCAACTCTGCACCCAAACCTGTCAGGGCGCAGCCTCCCCTATTCCGGGTCTGGAATGGGAACCCACGGAAGTATCGGACGCGCGTCTGATCCGACCACCGGGCGCCGTACCTGAAAAGGATTTTTTAAAGCTCTGCCAGCGGTGTGGGCTCTGCATGAAGGTTTGCCCGACAAACGCCATCAACCCCACACTTACCGAAGCAGGAATGGCCGGATTCTGGACACCGAATCTTATCATGCTCCAGGGATATTGCGAATACACATGTACGCTTTGTGGCAGTGTTTGCCCCACCGGCGCCATACATCATCTTTCAGTTAAAGAAAAAATCAAAAGCCCCATAAGGATAGGATCCGCCTATATCTATCGGGGCCGCTGCCTCCCCTGGGCAGAAAACGGTCCCTGCATTGTCTGTGAAGAACATTGCCCCACTTCTCCCAAGGCCATTCACCTGAAAGAGGAGACTTACCTGTCAGGAGATGGGAAAACGATCCGAGTAAAACGACCCTATGTAGATCTCAATACCTGTGTGGGATGCGGAATCTGTGAGAATAAATGCCCGGTAAGAGGTAGACCTGCCATCCGGGTGATGGCGGCAGGGGAAACCAGATCTGTCAAAAATCAGATTCTTCTTGGAGAGTGAAGTTTCCCGCCGCCTTTAGAAACAGGACCTCCGCTGTACGACCACAAGCGGACCGGGCATTGAAAATCATAATAAACACGTCAGAATCAAACAATCATTCTTGGCAGTTCATTTTTTTCAAAAGGATATGAATCGAGGGTCAGAGGGCAGCGGATCCTATATTTTGGGATGGGTACAGGCACTGCGCATAACGTCCAAAACAGCCCCCGAACGAAAATAGGATATTCCGTTCGGACGTTAACTATTGGGTCACCGGGAAAAACACGTCTACTGTTTGTGCGAAATCTCCTGCTCGCCATGGGAAGATTCGGGTTTCTGCTCACCATGAGAAGCTATCTTTTTCGGTGCAACAGGTGAAGTTTCTTTGATCTCCACAGAATCTGAAGGTTCCTTTTTCGGTGAAACATCTAACGCTTCTTTTTTACTGATTCTCCATTTTCCGCCTTCTTTGACCAAAAAGATCTGGCCGTCACAATTTATTGTACCCGAAACGTTTACAGTGGCCGCATTGCCTTCTTTTTTCGTGACGGTATATTTCAATTTTGATATATCCACCTTAACAGCGTTATCGAAATTAAACTGTTTTCTAACATGGTCTTTGACCACATCTTCGACTTTGGTTTTACCGCATGCAAACAGCATTAAAACAGACATCACAATTCCAAAATAAAAAAAATTCTTCATCGACCACCTCATTTTCTTTTAGTTGTTGAAAATCGAGTTCTGGTTTATTAAACAGATTTTACCCACGGATATGAACAGATAGCATTTGCGTTTTTACGGGTCAAGCCAATTCAGGATGCATACTTTTTTAAACCTAAACCGATATCACCGGAGGACTATTATGGAGAAACCGATTGAAAACTATTGGAAAACCCGGATGACGGATCTTAAAGAAGTTTTGGATGCAAATAACTTTGAAACTTTTATCGTGGAGAACACCGATGAAGCCAAATCGATTGTGCTTGAAAAAATAATCCCCAAGATAGCACCCAAGAGTGTCTCTTGGGGCGGATCTTTAACATTTGTTGCCACCGGACTTTATGATGTTCTCAAAAACAACAATGATCTTAACATACTGGATACGTATGACAAAACCCTATCTCCTGAAGAAAGTCTGGAACGGCGTCGGCAGTCACTGTTGGTCGACCTTTTTATTACCGGAAGCAACGCGGTGACCGAAACCGGGCAGCTGGTTAATCTGGATATGATCGGCAACCGGGTGGGTGCTCTCACTTTTGGACCCAAAAATGTCATTATTCTTGTCGGTCGCAATAAGATTGTTCCGGATCTGGATGAAGCCATGTTTCGTATTAAAAATTATGCGGCTCCGGTCAACACCATGCGACTTGACAAAAAAACACCCTGTGCCAAAACATCCTTTTGTGGGGATTGTAAAAGCCCGGATCGTATATGCAACACCTGGACAATTACAGAGAAGTCATTTCCGAAAGGAAGGGTGAAAGTAATACTGATTAACCAAGATCAAGGTTTTTAGACTGAAATTCAGGTTAAGCGCTGTCGGTTTCCCCTGGCATCTTGTCTTTATATAGCTGATAATACTTAAAAACTTTTTCAATGTAATACTGGGTGGATTTGAAGGGGGGAATACCTTGATACTGCCTGACATTTCGACTTCCGGCGTTGTATGCCGCAAGGGCCAGTTTTATGTCTCCGTCAAATCTGTTAACCAGCTGTTTGAAGTACCGAACGCCGCCACTGATATTCTGCTTGGGATTGAAAATATCCTCCACCCCAAGAGCTTGGGCGGTGGATGGCATCAGCTGCATGAGGCCTTTTGCCCCTTTTTTAGAAATCGCCTTGGGGTTGTACCCGGACTCCGCCATAATGATCGCCTTTACCAGGGCAGGATCAACTTGGTGGCGGCTGGACACCTGAATGATGATGGGATGAAATAACTGTTCCTTTTTATTCATATATCCGGATAGTGCTCCGTAAACACTATGCCCACCCGCATTTTCATCCGCCAAGGGCTGAGAGATGGCAGGCATGGATATTTGGGGGGGGGCTTTCAATACGCGAACATCCCTCTGGCCACTATGAATTGAGACCAGAGATACACCCAAAATCATTACGAAAATGAAGAAAAAGCGAATAATTTCAACGGATAGTATCTGTATGGTAATTTTTTTATCCATTTGAGTTTTCAATTTTGCTCATCTGTTCGATCTGTATCAAACAGATTCTTTTAGCAGACTCGAAATATTCAATGTATCTGTTCGGTGATACCTCGCAACAGCGAAATCGTCTTCCAAGAGCTTGAATAATAGACTCTCATTTAAGGAGTAAATGTTACGTATTATGAGTTTTTAAATCAGTTAGCCTAACTCTTGAAATATTAAAATAAGCGATTAAAATGAACTGCTCCGCGGCAAGCCGCGGAGTATCAGGAGCTTTGGAACAACTTCAATTGTTCTTGGTGAAGTTGTTTATATTCATCTTCTTTTCCCTGCTCCTGAATATATGTTTTAATAACTGTCTCAGTTCCTTTTTTGCCGACTGAACTTATGTAATATCCATCAGTCCAGAACTCACCTCCCCAGAGGTCCTTTTTGACTGATGGTATTCTGCGAAATATTTCTCGAGCTGTTATGCTCTTTATCGTTCGCACTATTTTTGTTGGGCTATAAGTCGGTACAGATTGAACCAAAAAGTGAACATGGTCCCCATCTGTACCAATCTCTAAAAAGTGAATTTCATAGCGCTTGGAAATTTCTAAACATACTTCCTTAAGCGTTTGATCAACTTCTTCAGAGAAGACAACGTTCCGATACTTCGCAGGACAAACTATGTGATACATTAACACCGATACATTGTGACTTTTATGGATATAAATACTCATAACGCCACAATATCATCGTTTTTAATACGCAGCAAGCTGCGGGGTATTAATCCCTAAAACAGAATAATAAATCACCGCCCGCGCTGTACCGCCTTCATCTACCCGAGGATGGGCGATATCGCGTTTAAAAAGAAAAAAAGGAAATAAACATACTGAATTTGCTTAACATTTGAAGACCATTTGGCAATAGGTGTTGACATATGTTTCATTTTATAATAATTTCAGCTCTCCATTATCTTAATCAAAGCTAATGTCAGAAGACTTTCCCACAAGGAAGGCCCTCGCGTTTGTTGTTTGCCCTGAAAGGAATTCAACCCTTCCTTCGTGGCCATATAATCCAGCAATGTAAGTGTTTTAAACTCATTCTGTTCATCTAAGTTTGTTCTGTACCAAATATTTCACAAGGAGATACGATCGATGGCACCAAAGATAGATATTGATACCCTTATGGGAGTGCTTCCCTACCAAAGAAAAAGAGGAAAATGGAAAAGTCTCAAGCTGGACTGGAATAAAGAGTGGGAGCGGTCCGACGCCAAAAAACTCTTTGAGTTCGAACTGTCCACCATAAATGAGGAAAAATTGAGCGAATACCGGACGCGCAAAGAGGCCATCTTGGACGGCAACCACGCGGCCCTTTCGATCCTCACCCGTCTGGTCGACGGCCTCTGCGGCTATCCCATAACGCCCTCTACACCTATAGCCGAGGATTTTGCCAAAGCATCCGCCGAGGGGCAGAAGAATCTGTTCGGAACCGAACTGATGTATTTTCAGCCCAGTGACGAGCTTTCGGCCATTGCGGCGGTGGAAGCCATGGCGTGCCAGGGTGGCCGCTATGTCGACAACACCTCGTCCCAGGGACTCGTATTGAAAACCAAGAACCTCTTTTCAGTCGCAGGAAAACGTCTGCCGGTGGTCATGACGGTCATGGCCCGTGAGGTGAACAAGGGATCTTTAAGCATTCACTGCGGCCACAACGATTTCTATGGTGTTCGCAATACCGGATGGGCTCAGCTGGTTGCCAAAGACAATCAGGAATTTCATGATCTGCTGCCCATTGCTTTCAAAACCGCCGAACTGCGGCAGGTAATGCTGCCGTTTATGGTGATCGGTGACGGGTTTATTAAATCCCATGCATTGGAAAACATAGAACTGCTTTCAGACGAATTTCTGAAGTATTTCGTCGCCCCCCCCAATCGCCTCTATCAGCCCGATTTCGAACAGCGCTACCTCACCGGGACCTTTACCGACACCGATCTAACCATGGAAGGCCAGGTGGCCCAGGATTTTGCCTACCGTTTTATCAAACGCGGGGTTATCGCCGCCATGGACGTGATGAACCAGGTTTTGAACACCAACCATCAGGTTGTAGAATGCTACCGTACCGAAGATGCTGAAATGGTGGTGGTGATTCTTGGCTCGGCAGC
>JAAXQD010000079.1 GCA_012974475.1 Desulfobacterales bacterium | reverse complement strand
ATCTATGGGGGTCCTTCCTTCTTACCCTCTGAAGACGTGCGTACAGTAGCCCGCTATACCGGATTTACAGAAAAAACATTATTTTGGGCAATAAAAAATTGATGGCTTCGAATAAAATACATTTTATGACTCCATTAATAATAGAGCTTTTTTGTGTAAGGTTTCAGAAGTTAATACGACCTATCAGGTAACGGTCATAATTTAATTAAGAACTATAAAGAAACACTTGAAAATCAATGGGGCCAATCATGAAAACAAAAATACTAATAATACGTGTCGTCTTATGGGTTTGCTTTTTCTGTGGAGCTACGATTTTTTTTGCGCCGGGTTGGTCCAACGCTACAGTAGATAATGGCCTCTATGCCAAGCTACTCGAAAAATACGTTCAAAACGGTACGGTAGACTACCAGGGTTTTAAAAATGAGGAGGCCAAGCTTGATCAATATCTCAAGGTTCTTGAAGAAATCGATACAAAGAAGCTTTCTCGCGACGAGCAGTTTGCCTTTTACGTCAACGCTTACAATGCATGGACCATCAAATTGATCCTCACCGGTTATCCCGGAATTAAATCCATAAAGGACCTGGGCAGTATCTTTAAAAACCCGTGGAAAAAAAAGATTGCCCGAATTGATGCGGATATCACAACCTTAGATAATATCGAGCATGATATTCTTCGCCCCGGATTCAAAGACCCACGGGTTCATTTTGCCGTAAATTGTGCATCCAAAGGGTGTCCTCCTTTGCGACCTGAACCCTATCGAGCGGACATCCTGGAACAGCAACTGGATGAAATGACACAGGCATTTATCAATGATTCCCGGCGCAACCGTCTTGAAGGGCGAACGCTTTATGTAAGCAGCATATTTAAATGGTTTTCTGAAGATTTCAATAACGATGTTGTCGGCTTCTTTTTGAAATATGCCCAAGGAGATCTAAAAAAAAAGCTGGAAAAAAGTAAAAGTAACATCCAAGTAAAATACCTTGGTTATGATTGGTCGCTTAACGGCAAATAGAGTTGTTTTCAGAAATATTTTCCGCCTGAATCGTTCTTATCCGGCAGCGGAGATGGAGCGTTATTTTGAGGACCACTATTGAGTGTAAAAAAAGGAAGGAGAGAAGACAATGAAGATCGCAATGATCGGTTTGGGACGGATGGGCATGAATATGGCGAAACGGCTGCTGCGCGGAGGCCACGAGGTCGTTGCCTACAATCGCTCGCCGGAAAAGACAGATGCGATGGTCAAAGAAGAAGGGGCTATCGGGGCGTATTCGCTTGCCGAGGTTGTTGAAAAGCTCTCTCAACCCCGTATCGTGTGGATAATGCTTCCAGCCGGACAGGCGGTGGATGATCATATTCATCAGCTCAAAAACCTCCTTTCGCCGGGCGACATCATTATCGATGGCGGCAATACATATTATAAAGATGACATTCGCAGAGCCGAACTCCTTGTTGAAAAAAATATCCGGTTTATGGATGTCGGTGTCAGCGGAGGGATATGGGGGCTTCAGGTCGGTTACTGCATGATGATCGGTGGAGAAAAAGTTACATTCCAGCACCTTACGCCTATATTGAAAACACTGGCCCCGAAAGAGGGATATCTCTACTGCGGGCCGTCAGGAGCGGGTCATTTTGTTAAAATGGTCCATAACGGCATCGAATATGGGATGATGCAGGCTTATGGTGAAGGGTTTGAAATTCTGGAGGCATCCGATTATGCGGATTCTTTCAACTATGCCGATATTGCCCATCTTTGGAATCAGGGGAGCGTGGTTCGTTCATGGCTGCTGGAACTTGCTGAAGACGCCTTTAGAAAAGATGCAAAACTTTCGGATATCAAAGGATATGTTGAAGATTCGGGAGAAGGGAGATGGACCATCCAGCAGGCCCTGGAAACGGGTGTGCCGGCCCAGGTCATCACCCTTTCCTTATTACGACGTTTTCGTTCCCGGCAGGAAGACCCTTTTTCTGACAGAGTCCTTGCAGCCCTTCGCAGGGAGTTTGGCGGACATGCAGTGGTTTCCACAGATAAAAAAAGTTAAATGGATGAAAAGGGAAAATTCCATGGATAATGATATGAAAAACAAGAACAATGCCACAGATTCCATTATAGAGGTCAGCGCACCTGCTCAGGAGATTAGCCCCAAGAAATGTATAAGCGTCGAGCATAGTGATCCTTGTACCATCGTTATCGTTGGGGCCACAGGGGATCTGACTGCCAGAAAACTGGTTCCGGCCCTTTTTAATCTGTATTTGAATGATGGCCTGCCGGATTCTTTTAGTATTGTTGGGTGCGGGCGAACAAAGCTGAATGATCAGCAATTCAGGGGAAAAATGGAAACGGCCTTGATGGCTACAAGCCTCATGGATCAAACTAAATGGCATTCCTTTGCTGCCGCTCTTAGTTATCGATCTGTGGACTATGGAAACCTGACTTCTTTTATAAGCCTGGCCGAATTCCTAAAATACCTGGACCAGAAACAAAATACCCAGGGAAACAAAATATTTTACCTTGCTCTTCCTCCGTCTCTTTATAAACCGGTTGCGCAAATGTTAGGACAGGCAGGTCTTAGCAAGGAAAGAGAAAACGGTAACGGGTGGTCACGGCTTGTTATTGAGAAGCCCTTTGGCCGCAACCTTAAGACCGCTGTTGAACTGAATCAGAGCATTCAGGAATATTTTAAAGAACACCAATTATTCAGGATAGACCATTATCTGGCAAAAGAAACGGTCCAGAATGTACTGATGTTTCGTTTTGCCAATGCCATTTTTGAACCCATCTGGAATCGAAGATATATTGATCATGTCAATATACTTGCCTCAGAAACTTTAGGTGTCGAACATCGGGCGGGTTATTATGAACAGGCAGGGATTATTCGGGACATGTTTCAAAACCATATGATGCAGTTGCTGGCCCTTACGGCCATGGAAGCACCGTCCCAATTTGAAACCGGACGTGTCAGAGATGAGAAAGTAAAGGTTTTTCGCTCTTTAAGGCCGTTTCCGGTTGAAAAGCTCCACGAGCACATCACACTCGGACAATATGGCCAGGGCGAAATTAATGGAAAACCGGTTCCAGGCTACCGAGAAGAACCCGGAATAGGTCCTGACTCGCTGACGCCGACTTTTGCTAAAATGAAAGTCTTCATTGATAACTGGCGCTGGCAGGGTGTTCCTTTTTTTCTTACATCCGGTAAACGTTTGGCCAAAAAGATAACTGAAATAACCATTCAGTTTAAAGAGATTCCCCACTCCATGTTTCGGCAAACCGTGGGAGAGCGCGTTGATGCCAATCAATTAACACTCGGTATTTACCCGGATGAAAAAGTCACCCTTACGTTTCAGACAAAAAATCCGGGTGCACGGGTGTGTTTACGCTCAGTAACCATGGATTTTTCTTATCATCAAAATTAT
>JAAXQD010000259.1 GCA_012974475.1 Desulfobacterales bacterium | reverse complement strand
ATCTGATTTCGAACTTTTTGAAAATCGTCTTTAATGGCGCACTCCCCGGTTTTTTTACACCCATAAATTTCAAGACACGGCGATATTTTTAAATCCCTCAGGACGATTTCTTCGACTTGGACATCGGAATCCCGTGCACCCTGGACGGCGTGTCTCAAAAGTGTTGCCGTATTTCCATTTCGACGCGGGCTACCGTAGATCGCAACAATTTTCGGACGTCCCATTTTGCTCCTTTATGCCCTTCCCATTATCCAGGCGAAAACAGGTTCAGATTTCCATAACCAGACCGACGGGACAGTGGTCTGAGCCAAAAATATCGTTGTCGATAAAAGCCTCTTTAACCCAACCTTTATCTATAATATCTTTGGTGACGAAAAAATAATCGATACGCCACCCGATGTTCCGCTCCCTTGCCTTGAATCGGTAGGTCCACCATGAATATTTTACAGTATCCGGATTAAAATATCTGTAGGTGTCTATGTAGCCGTTTTCAATAATCCCATCGAGCCAATCGCGCTCGATTCTCAAAAATCCGGAAGTTTTTTCATTGGTTTTCGGATTTTTCAAATCGATTGCATTATGAGCTATATTGTAATCTCCCGCAATGATAAGGCTTCGTCCCTGGTCTTTATACGCATCGGCGTATTTAAAAAATTCTTCATAAAAATCGAGTTTGTACTGAAGCCGTTCTTCGCTCATTTGGCCGTTGGGGAAATATACGTTGAAAAATATGAAATCATCAAAATCCATTTCGATGATGCGTCCCTCATTGTCGAATTTCGGCTCACCAACACCGTAATCGATTCTTTTGGGTTTAATCCGTGTATAGGTGCAGACCCCACTGTATCCTTTTTTTACCGTGGCATGAGACCAGAATGCATTATACCCTTCAATACCCTTCATTTCATCCGTAATTTGGGGCGCCTGAAGCTTTGTTTCCTGGATGGCAAATATATCGGCATCCATCTGTTGGTATGATTTAAAAAAATCCTTTTTAACGGCCGCTCGAATGCCGTTCACATTCCAGGAAATCAGTTTTATTTTCTTTTTTTTCAGCATGTCGCACGCTCCCAAATCGGTGTATATCAAAATGGTTATGGTATGTAGATCCGGGCAGTTTGTCAACCCATAGCACCAAAGGGTAGGATATTCATAGTGCCATAGAAAGTGTTTGACAATCAACGGATGGCACGATTATTATTCGGTGAATTGTTTGAAAAATCTGAAAAGGAGGACTCTGTAATGGTACCAGAGGAATTGGCATGTCCCATAACAAAAGGTGAGAAGATACTTGTCGCTGTCGATGGATCAGAGTATACGGATATCATTGTAGACCAGGCAATCAGTATGGGAAGAATATGCAACAGTGTTATCGTTGCCCTCAGTGTTATCCCGTTTTTTCCGGAGTATGTATCATCTGCCCTTCAGTTAGAACAAGAACTGTCTAAAAACACAAGGAAACTCCTTGAAAAAGTAAAGCGCAGAATTGAAAAAGAAAACATCGAATGCGAGACCCTCGTTCGCATCGATGAACAGCCCCATGAACCGATTGTTCAAGAGGCGAAGAAAAGGAATATCGATCTCATCGTAATGGGAACGCGAGGGATGAGCGGTCTTAAGCGGGTTTTAATGGGCAGTGTGGCTCAAAAAGTCATCGGCTATGCACCCTGTCCCGTGATGGTCGTCCCTGTATAAAAAACGAATCCCAACGACACTGAAATGCGTACACACCCCAAGATAGCTGCTTCAGACCCAAAAAGGCTGAATAGCGATGCCCTCAAAAGAAATAGCCTTCTCTTCCCCGGTTGAAGCAGAAAGGCCAAACAAATTCAGAATGGAATTGAGGCAATCTTCTCAGCTGCGACGCCGGATAAAGAACAAGCCTTAGAGAAAAAGGACTGTGTGGATGAATCAGAGTGGGGGGGTGTGTGTGGTGGTTTTTGCGTTAATGGGAAATGCACCTGTTGTCCGCTCAAGGTAGGGTATCCCTGCCGATGAAATTCACAGAGTCCTTGCCCCTTTCCTTGACATTGAACATGGCCTCGTCTGCCAAGGACAGCAGCTCCGACAGGCCGGTGGCGTCGTCTGGAAAACTAGAGATGCCAAAGCTTGCCCGAAGTTTTACATGTGCTCCAATATTTGACAAGTAGACGGTTTCCTTCATCCGTGATCGGATGTTCTCTGCCATATCAAAGGCCTGGAGTTTATTAAAACCCGGAAGTACCACCACGAACTCATCACCGCCGTAGGCCACGCCGTAAGCCGGTTCATGAAGGGCCGACCGGATTGTCGCAGCCAGCTCCTGAAGGGCTCGGCTGGCGCTCAAATGCCCATGCGTGTCCACAACCTTCTTAAAATCATCGATATCCATGAAAATCAGTGAAAACGGCAGACCCGTGTCAGCGGATTCCGATATCAGTTCAGACAATGCCTTGTAAAGATATCGGGTATTGTACAGGCCGGTTAAATTGTCGTGTATGGCCTGCCTCCGAAACTTTTCCTCGCTTTTTTTTAAGGCTTCCTCGGTTCGCTTGAGATGCTCCTCAGCTTCCATCTCCTTCGTAACAATGGTAAGGCATCCCAGAGAGATATTGATGCCATCTCCTTCGTAGGATTCGATGGTTGCTTGATCTTTCAGCCAAAACGTTTTTTCTTTTTCCGAGACAATTTTGTAAACCGCCTCCACCACGCCTTTTTTTTTAACCTCGTCTCTCAAGTCTGTCCGAAGGTCTCTTAATTTTCTTTTGCTGATGACTTCTTGCTGGATACACTGATCCAGGTCCTTGTATTCGCGTCGGTCGATGATGCTATTTCGGAAAGATTCGGGCAATTCCGAAACATCACATTCCAACAGCGCTGCAAAGCGTTTACTGGCGAACTCATACCAGACGATTTTTTCATTTTCATGCCATGCCGAAATATACGGAATCGCCGGACTCCCGCTTTGGTCAAAGGCATGAAATCGGTGAATACAGTCTGCCACCCGGCTTTTGAGTGCATCACTGTAATTCCCGTTTAAAATAAGCCCGTAATATTTGCTTCCCGGAATTTTGTAGCGTTTCAGATCATTCCCCATAAATATTCATCCAAGATATCATCAACACAAGACTTGCATCCTTTTGCTTTGGAAATACCCATAAAACGAATGCAAAAATTTTGATGGGCAGAGAAGATTGAATGGCGTGCCATTTTCAACCCCGGCTGCAAAATATGAATCCCTACGACAACCGGTAAAGGCAATCATTAAAATATCAAAAACAGACCGGATGTTCAACACGTAAGATTTACAAACTTCCATAAAGCAGATAAATTTTTTAGCTGTTTGAGAGCAATCGCCCGAGTACTTCAAATTAATCCGTCTCCGGCGTGATTGAGCACAGCGCGTTACAAAAGGCTCGAACCAACGAACGGAAGGTTTTGAAACGGCGAATGGAGAAATGATATGTGTCGTGTAGAAAAAACAGATGGGTGTCATGG
>JAAXQD010000250.1 GCA_012974475.1 Desulfobacterales bacterium | reverse complement strand
CAATAACAGTCCCAGGTACTCTTGATATAAAGCTCATTCTGCCATATTCCACGAACTAAATGGGCTTTTGGGTCTCATCTTGAATTGTGAATATTTATTACTATTCACAATCCAAGATGAGATATTATTCGTTTTTAAGTAACATTCGAAAAACTTACATAATCAAAAATTAATCCTATGGCAGATAACGATCAAAAAATTACCCTCACCGAAGTCCGGGGGCGTTTGTTTGAATTAATATTCGAAATGGCCGAGGCAGACTCCCGAGCACTCAAAGAGGAACTCGAAAAAGGGCTGCAGCCGGAACAAGAGCAGAAGGAGAGAAGGAAACATCCGAGGAAAAACTCTTTTATTCATGTAGACTGTTCAGGCAATAAATGCGCGTTCACAGACTTCATCCAAAATATCAGCGACAGCGGACTATATATCGAAACTCAAATGCCGTTGTTCCCCGATCAGGAGCTTTCCCTGACCTTTTCTCCTCCCGGAGCTGAAGACTCTGTCAAAATCATCGGGGAGATTGTCAGAGTCGATTCAAGAGGCATCGGGGTGCAATTCGACGAGCTCTTAGGCCAAGATCACCAGCAGATTTAAATTTATTACCTGAATTTTGCAGGTATTAACCGACTTCAGTTACCTGATCGACCAGCAACGCTGGAAGATGAAGATATTGGGTGGTTGACCGCTTTTGATCAATGTCATCATACACACGCCGCACCTGTTTGGCTGTTAACCCTGTTGCACGACCCGCAACTTCAGGATCGATATTGTTATTCTTTGCATAAAGGCAGATGTCCATTTTATCATGGGGAAGTGAGAAGTAAAATTCGTCTTGCCCTTGGGGAAGTGAATATGTGTCAGTGGTTGGAATGCGGGCAATTATTTCTTCGGGGATGCCGAGATAATCTGCCAGATGATAGACTTGTGTTTTATACAGATGGGCAATCGGCTTAATATCGGCGGCACCGTCACCGCATTTGACAAAAAACCCCTGATCATACTCCAGTCTGTTCGGGGTTCCGATCACCGCATAGTTCAAGCGGTCAGCATGATAATATTCAAGCATTTTTCTTGTTCGCTGTTTGAAATTGGTTGCAGCAACTATCCCAAGATATGCTTTTAGCGGTAAGCGTTTTTTTATTTCTTTTCCGTCTGGAGCCTTTGCGACAATCGAGAAAACAGTAACCCCTTTTTTTTCAAGAACATTCGGCGTGGTCAATTTCGACCGCCATCCGGTTCCATATCCATGAACGACCGAACGTACTGCATCATCATACTTTTTATAAAAACCGACGGCATCTAATATCCCGGTGATGTCTTCATACACCTTCTCTATGCCCAAATGATCTGCCGCCATATCGCTTAAGGCAGCTGTTTCATCTGAAGAATGCTTTTCAGGCATTTGAAGACCCACAACCCGATCCTTACCGATTGCTCGTACGCACAACGCCGCACATACGCTGCTGTCAATACCTCCGGAGATGGCAACGACTGCACCTCTTCGTTTTAAACGAACAGATAGAAAACGGCGCAGCGCAGTGGTGATCTTCTCAGTTTCCCGAGAGCAGTCGAGTTTCAAAACATCTTTAGACAACGCAAAATTCTTGTCCATATTTGATATCTCCATCTTTATGAGTCCCCATCCACAAATGCCCCTGTTTGAAAACTATATCACAAATTTTTTGACCCCTGGTATTTACGAAACCATGGCAATACGCAAATGCTGGATTATCGGAATGGTCTTCTACAATATTCCCATGATGGAACGTCTTGATATACGATTCAAACTTCCCTGCGACCGACTGGACACACATGAATGCACATCCCGCAAACCCTGACGCCTGTAAACTTATTTTTTAGGTGGATGCGATAATCGATACAGCGTTGAACGTTGAAACGAGCGTCGCGAGATTCCGATGGATCAAAAGGCCGGCCCGAAAACGCCTTTGGAGGACAGGCTTCTACGCATTTCCGGCATTCACCGCACCGATTTGAAATTGGGCTGCCCGGCTCTAAAAGGGCATCGGTTAAAACGGTAACCCACCGTACTCGAGGCCCGAGTTCCGGCGTGATCAGGAGACAACTTGGGCCAATCCAACCCAGTCCCGCAAGCCTTGCAGACAGTTTGTGGGAAAAAAGCCCATGAACTTTTTTGCTATCAATGGTATCTGAAGCAGGAATAAGGAGTGTCTGGAAACCATTCGCACTTAAAATGGAACTGAGATGCAGAGCTATCCGATCCAAAGACTGGTTAACAGTATAATAGAGGTAATCATAAGTCCGCGCCACACCGACTTCTTTGTGGCGAGATAATTGTTCGACAATGCCATCGTTCAGAGCTATGCCCAAAGAAATAGAACGCGGGAAGGCGGCCAGAAAATCATCACCTTGTTCCACTATGGTCTCCTGAGCTCCGGTCAGGTCGGCCACACCGAAAAACCGAACACCCGTGTCCATGGCCCGATTCTCAAGTTGCCCGCGTATCGCCCTTAGTTGTTCTCTTTCCATTCCCATATTCTCTCAAAATAAAAGGACTACTTTATATTCATATATGGAATTACGCAACCAATTTTCTTCCGATTTTCCTTGCTTTTTCAAGCAGGTCTGTCTGCTGAAGGATATCGTTCTTGTCTCTTGTTCCAGTGGCTACAATTGTGCCCTGGACATCGTAGTGTAAAAACGAAAACAGATTTTCAAGATATTCAAAGTAAACCTTGAAGGTCTGTTCATCCGGGTTGCCCTGAGTGAAGACCATAAACACACGTTTCTTTCCTTTTAAGCGAGAAGTGAAATCCGGTTTGATAAACGGCACCAGACGATCCATAAAAAGCTTTGTTTGTCCGGACACCTGCCACATATAGACAGGTGAGCCGAGGATTATTGCATCTGAGGCCTGTATCTCCTCATGTAGCAGCTGCATGTCATCTTCAGTAACACAGGTGCCTGTTTCTCTGCAGCTGGAACATCCCAGGCAGAGAGAGATATTCATTTTAACAAGCTTATAAAACGTTGTATCGGCACCTTTTTCTGCAGCGCCGTCCAGAATCGTTTTGACAAGCTTTTCAGTGTTTCCGTTCTTTCTCGGACTTCCTTCCAATCCCAGTATCTTCACAATGATCTTTTCCTCCTTATGAATATTATTTTCCACACTTCATCGATCAGACTTGAGCATCAATAATGAAAATCGAGCTCAGGCCTCAGTTTAATTCAGATGCACTTTGCTGAAGAACGTGCGTAATGGTCTGAATGGGTTTTTGCGTTATCTTCGCAAATCACATGGTACAGCCCATTCATGTCTATTGCATATATCATAAAAATAAAAAGGGCAAACCCAGCAAAAAAGATTTGTCCTTTTTGAAAAACGATATCACAACAATTTTTTATAGACATGATACATGTGTTTTATAGCAGCAACATGCAATAGGTGCTAAAAGATGGAAAAAATTAGCAGAAATATACCAAAAGGAATTGATAGAGAGTTACAAGC
>JAAXQD010000095.1 GCA_012974475.1 Desulfobacterales bacterium | reverse complement strand
TGGAGCATAAATGCCCGGTAGGTGTTCAACAGCAATCCCTGTAGAATTTTGGCAGCTTCTGCTTTGGTAGGCATGTTCTGTTTGAAAATGGTGTCTTCAACCGTCAGCCGCCCCAGGGTGTGGCCGCATAAAGCACCGGCAATGAGTGCAACCGTACACAGGATAATGCCCCTGCGTCGGGCCATTGGCAGCAGACTGAGCACAAAAGCGATCGATAGCAAGAGGCCGTAGCGCCAATAGTCGATGAACTGCAGTAAAGAGCTACGGGGCTTTTTCTGTTCATCCGTTGCAATATGAGGATTGGGAATCGTTGTAGCGGTTTCATTGGGTCGCAGAACCACTCGATGAACCGATCCATCGGATAGTCGGACACGTACCAAGGCATCGGTCGTTGTTTGCTTCAACCCGTCTATTCGTATTTGCGCACCGGCTAATCCGTCATCACCGCCTCTCATATTCCACGTTTCAACAACGGCATCATTGGTCTGCAAACGTTTTTGAGGTGGTATGACCCGAAATTGCTCAGGGAAGGAAGGTTTGAGGTCGGGTGGTATTCCCTGACCGGCGAATGCAAAATCATGAATTGCCAAAAAGAATAACAGCCCACAAATAATCCAGATCCACCTGGCGAATGGATATTGTGATGCTCTAATTTGGAACGTATCGATCCCTTTGGATTCAAAACCTGATGATATGCTTTGCATCTATGCCTTATCCCTTCACATCGAGATCATAGGGCAAGCCTTCGACCAGGACCCGGTATCGTGAACGTATCTCTTTATAAACCCTGCGTTCATTTTCTTCCTGATTTTCGAACATCCAGTCATTCCTGACTCGGTCAATGATATTTTCGAGTTTCGGCAAAATGGCCTCCTGGTGCGCGTAGATGTAAACGGCATGAAATCCATATGTAGACCTAATGGGTCCATACCACGACCCTGGCTCCAGGTTTTTGACTGCTTTGGCAAAATCCGTGCCGAATTGGTTTATAATTTCTCTCGTACTGCACTGCGCACATTTTGGTGATAATATGGAAGCGTCCCCGAGTGTCGATGCTTTGGATGGATCGGGGCCTTCTTTTGTCAGCGCTTGTGCCGCTTGTTTTGCGCCATCAACCCCACGGCTATCGATACTGAAATAGACTTGAGTAATAGTTACTTGTGGTGGCATCTCGTATTTTGCGCGATTCTCAGTATAATAGTTTCGCAGGTCATCTTCCGTAGGCTCTGTCATTTCTGACAGGTCCTTGAACAAAAACTCCACCTTCTGAACCAGGCGGCGGCGAACAACCATATCGCCTTCATCAAGACCCATGGCAACAGCTTCACGACTGAGAATTTGCTCGCGGATTAGTTGATTGACCTGGCCTTTTAAATCCTGGCCGGTAGGTTCACGACCCATCTTTTTATTTAACAGGGTCCACATCCATTCTATATCGGCCGAGGATACCTCCACGAGATAGGGATCATCCACAATTGTTACCGGTTTTCGATCCAATACTGCATGAAGCCCGAAAACAACCAGACCCAGTACGAAAAAATGAATGAGCGGCTCGCGCAAAAATCGTAGAGACTTTTGATTGTTGGTTTTAGGAAGCTTCTTCTTCGAAGAGCGCGATTTGAAAAACACTGCCCCCACTCCTTTCTTATCATCGTTTTGAACAAGAACGGCTACAAGCGGATTTGTGAGCTCGCAGCCGTCCTTTGTTTATTCCAGATTACTAAACGACACTATTTTTTCGGCGTATACCAGATCGGTGATGTATAAGCACGTTCCGTAGTGGTCATCGGAACTTCCTTCGGCATATTCACCTTAAAGTACTTGGCATCGAATGCTGTCCAGCGTGGTGTTGGAATCTCAATCACCCGCGCGTAGTAAAAGGCACTCTGTTTGGCATCGAAGTCGGGATCCTCCCAAACGGTGATAAGCTCGGTGGCGCCGATAGTGTTGGTCCAGGTGGCGTTGGCAACATCCACGGTGTTACCGACATAAGGTAACTTGCCGGTTTTGGCATCCGGTTTGCGATCATCAGACCATGCTACATCATAAACCTTTTCATGTAGCTTGTCTTTGGCATCCATCCAGCCCTTGATAACCTGAATACGATCCAGGTTACCCCCTATGGGGTCCTTCAATGCAGCAACGAGGAATGTAGGCGACTTCTTTCCTTTTGGAGCCTTTGACAGATTACCACCCATGGGCACACCCTTGGAATAACCTATCCTGGCGGGCAGCCGGGTGTTGGCATCTTTACTGTCAAACTCCCAGCCGCCGAAGAAGCGCACGATCATTCGGCTGCCGGTGGTGGCATAGGTTTCCCTGCGTTTCATCGCGTCAAAAATGGATTCACGGGTATTTTCATTCGCCCAAACAGCGGCCCAACCTGATGAAACCATTGAATAACCTGCATATTCGAGATCCCCCACCTTGGCCATGGGGTGTGCGTAACGCTCCTTGCTCGGCTCCCCTCCGGAATGTTTGCCGAAAAAGTTATCTTCTTCTATTGCTGCCAGCGCGGTATGACTGTCAGTGGAGCCGATCATGCCGAACTGATAGGGATTGGTGCCCAGTTTGTCTTCCAGCCGCAACCCTGTTTTTAAACCCGAGCGGGCGTACTCAAAGCGCAGCATCTCGTTTTTCTTCACTACACTCAGGTCTAAATTGCCCTGGTCCCAGGTGCCATAGTCTGCAAATTCGTCGTTGGGTGAGAGGAAGGGATGGGCCTCACCGTCACCCTTGATCTGAGTCACTTCATAAAGCGGCTCCCAGCGTGCGCGGGTCTCGACATATTTCTTGTCAATTTTTTTGCCAAAAGCTTTTATTTCAGGGAACATGATACCGTTACTCATATTCCCATTATGAGCAATGGCCAGGACCTGTCCCGTTGTTTTTTTCTCATAGTCGACCATCCATTTCCACAGATCGACAGGGTTCGGACTTCCCAGTGGTGGCGTCATGGTATAGGGTTCCATCAACCTTGCGCGATTACCACCATCCCGATACATCACCACACGATGCAGGTTATTGCCCTTAACCAGAGACGTCCATTCATAACCAATAAAGGCGGTAAAATGACCCGGGTCATTCGCCTCTTCAGCAGCATTAATGGTGTCATCCCAGCTGGAACGATAGACGTTTGTACCAGGCAAGGACGCCAGTTCTTTAGGGAATTTATCCTGAGAAAAGGCAACAATGAGCTCGACTGCAGCCTTCACGGATTCCTGGCCACCCGCCTTAATCATTTCATGCCATTTGCGCCCCTTTTCACTTGCCATCACATAGGGGGCACCTGCCTGCAAATTGGGAAAAAATCCCATGTTGTCCGAGTGATCGGCGACCACCAGAAAATCAAGCGGGCGGGATAATCTAACCGGCTGGCCAGTAGAAGAGATCACTTCTTCACCCTTGGCAAAACGATAGGCATCCGGCGGCAGCAGACGGGCACCAAAAGCGCCCGCATCAAATGAAATTGCCGTGTGCAAATGGGTATCACCCCAAAGCGGCAAGTTAGGGAAGTCACGCTTCGCATAAGGGGAATAAGGCTCTGTTCTGGCCGCACCACTCAAGGATGCCTCATCATCGGTGACAAGCCCTCCTCCCGACGAAAATGCGCTCTGACTAAGTGCCAAAGTCATTATTACTGTTATCGAAATCAGTTGAAAAAATCTCCATCCTTTCATGATTACCTCCTTTTTTAACTGCGAATGACGAAGTAAGGGCTCATTGCAATAATCCCCTCAACACTAAATCTTGTATAATTTCCTTCCATCCCAAGCCGGGCTTAAATTCAACTTGCCTCAACCATTCATTTCCAAAAATAGAAGATTTGGAATCCAAATCATAACCTCGGTTATCCCACTCTTATAGGAAAAATCCCCCGAGAACAAGGCGGGTTTTGAAAAAGTTATTGCGGCCAGAAAGATTAATAGAAATTTTCGCTTAAATTTGAACTCGAACTCTGGTGATAGCTTGCAAGAAAACCAAATATCACTGAACTTTGAGTCGGGTGGCGCAGGGGAATCTCACCCCCACGCTCCCACAGATCCGTGCGTGAATCTCTCGATTCACACGGCTCCTG
>JAAXQD010000177.1 GCA_012974475.1 Desulfobacterales bacterium | reverse complement strand
TTTTTAACTTTTATGAAAACATCTATTTTATATTTGGAAAAAGACCGAAACAGAAATTTTATGCGTTCTGTTTAAATTTTTTTTCGCAGAATAAAACAAAAATTTACTCTTTTTGTCTTCTTTCCTTGCCCTCTCTTCGGTCAATCCCACTGCGCTTCTCAGGGCCGTTATAATCGGGGTTGTCATTCTGCCTACGATCATGGTCCACAATGATAATACCATCTCTCATTTTTCTGCGCCGGCCATTGGAACTGGGCTCATGTTGGGCCGTATCGCTTTCTCGTCGACGTCTGTTGATACTCATTTTTTCTTTCTGATAGATATACCTACCGGAATCTGGTGTCTTTTTCATCGTTCGGCGATATGAAGAAATCGCCGGACCGGCTTTCTCAGATTCAGCGCGCAATTTCGCGGCAAACTTTTTGAAATTTTTGGTGATGGCTTCGTTCGGAGCAAATTGAGCCAGTGGCTTCCCCTCATTGATGGCATTTACGGTGGTTTGATAATCATTGGGGATGTTCCAAAATATCTCTTTTTCCAAGGAAGCTTCTGCATCGGTTAAGGAAATATTCGACTTTTTTAAATAACGATTGACAACGATCTTGATGTTTTCGTCCAAGGGAAAACCTAACCCGCGAAATGTCTTTAAAAGCTTTTTCGTGTTTAATATGCAGGGAGGGGTTAAAATTGAGACCAGCAGAGCAATGTCTGATAATTCTAAGATTTTTAAAGAGATGTCATCCAAGGGTTGCCCCCCGTCGATGATTATATAATCAAACACCCGTTGCATGAGCATGAGTAAATGTGCCATAATTTCAGGGGTTTTTTCGTCCGGATCGCTCACGTAACTCGGAGATGGAAGGACAGAGACTCCCGAAGCATCGACGGAGAGGATACTTCTCAAAAAATTGTCATCCAGACGGGAAATGTTCTTGGTGATCTCGCTCCAGTTATATTCTGGATCGATCTCCAAAAAAAGTGGAATATCTCCAAACAACAGATTCATGTCAATCAGTGCAACCGATGGACTGTTTTTCTCTGCAGCCAGGCTCACGGCCAAATTTACAGCGATGGTCGTTGTTCCGACGCCCCCTTTGCTGCTGATGACATTGATGACCGTTCCGTGTTTGGAAGTCTTCCTGCTTTCAGCATTGTTTTTTTCATCAGCCACGGCTCACTCCTCTTTTATGTCTCTTAACTTATTGAATGTATAAGTTCATTGCACCCGTGCTGGTTTCAAAGCGTATTAAAAGCTTTGCCTTAAAAAATGCACAAATCGTGCCGAATTCATATTATGGAAAAGATTTGCTGAAAAAATAAATAGTTAGCTTGCTTATAAAAATGATGTCATCGAATATTATGAATAATATTTGACGAGGATTTATGTAATTCATTTCACAATTTTATGAATTTATTGCATGTTGGATAGCTTCTGTTTTTTTGAGCGAGTCTTGCATCGATTCGAACCATTCTTCTTTTACCAGTAATAGGGGTAATGGCGATGCCGGTACCCATAGTAAGGATATGGATAAAGCCATGGATCATAGTAAGGAGCGGGGTAATAGTAAGCTTCATTGGGCCAAAGGTATATTTCACGACTTTCGATCTTGAGATAGGGCTGGGGGTAGTCGTCAATTTTTTCCAACACGGCACCGGCGATGGTGCCGGCCACAGTAATCTTACGGTCTTTGTTGTAAATTTCCGGATCCAAGAAACCCTTTTGTGAGATGATGAATCTCCCCTCTGAAAGGTCTTTTGATTTGGGTTTTTCTCCGAATCCCAGGGGAACTTGCAAGATTTTAATCAACGATTTGTCCGCCAAATTCTGTGTTTCCAGGATGTACCCGCCCAGGATCACGGTATTCCCCATGTATTTATCTTTTTCCAGAAGAAGGGTTTTGAACGGAATCGGTGGTATGGATTCCGTTCTGATCTGTTGAGAAATCACCGAACAGGATCCGAGAAAAAACGTCATTGGTATTGCTATCAATGCTGTCCACAATATTCTCACAATACCTCCTTCGATTAAAACGGAACGTCGATCATGACAACGTGCTTGTATAAAATAATGCTGTACAAATCTAAGGTACGGTTGTCAAGCATTATACCCATGGGGTGTGTCAATTCATTTTAACGAATCGTCACGGGGTGACCGCAACGCTGCCGCGCCGCTTTATATCGGTTTTACGATCTCCCTTATTCTTCCGGATTCGATTGCTTCAAAGAATTCGTCCCCCAGTTTTTTGTTTTTTTCAACAACCTTTGTCCAGTATTCCACCCGTTCTTTGTCTTTCCCAAAGAACGTCTTAAAATCTTTTCTATCGGGGATTTTACCAAACGGAAGACCATCAACGAATCTATTTGAGGGTGCAACAAGCACTACACTTTCCATATTTTTTTTATCAGGTTTGCGATTTAAGGACTTGTCGAACCATCCGGGTGTGATGTGCTCATAAAAATGGGGATACAAAACAAGGCCATCTTCATTGGGTAAGAACGGTATGTCCAGATGGTAATCGAGTATCCCTCCATCGCGAAAAAGACCTGACACGCCGTCAATACTTGAAATCCCCTCCATTGCCATTGGAATCGATCCAGAAGACAGCAATGCAGTCTTAAAATTCGATTGGGTAAGATGATAGATGCCCAAAGGGAATTGATTCATGGCGGCAAAGGGAGGGTTTTCCTTTGAAGCACAGAAAAGAGCTCTTTCAAAGAAATAACCAAGGCTGTTCCTGCTCAAGCGGTTGACTCCTGCAGCAAGTGCAACGCCGAGCCCCTGGACCCATAGGTGTTCACTTTTTAAAAGTCCTTTACATTTATTGGACAGAAAACAAATTCTCATGAAAGGATGATTGATAATGGATTCTATTTCACCATCATCTATATAGGCATGAATGATTCTCCAGGACTCTTCTGTTATTTCTTTTCTTGTGGGCTTTGAATCATAGTGTTGTGCAATATATTTCCTTTCAAGTTTACCAAGGGCATCAACCGGATCTCTCTGGCAGTAAGCAGCCATGCGAAAGGCTCCAATTGAGGTTCCAATAAGATAAAGGGGGTCTGTCCTTTGTTTGAAGCAAGACAGCAGCACCCGGTCAATTCCCGTTAAAACAAGAAATTTGGCAGCACCGGAAGCGCCGGCGACAACCTTTACCCTTGATAGATTCAATCCTTCGTCCCGTATTATTTCTATTGCTTTGCTCCCGGCACGTACTGAAATATTTTCAAACATATCTTATTTTCGGTCCAACAGTTACTTAGGAGTTCGTTAATTATCCGGCATACCGTTTTTTAACGAATAGGTATTCCATGCGCGATTGGTTTCAAGGATCACACCCTCTTTGTCCAGAATGGCGATGTGTGCGGAGAGGGAATTAATGACCGCCCTGGCCGGTTCTCCGGAAAAATTCAAGGATTCAATATGGGGCTTTACATCTTCCGGCTGCTTTTTCATGGGGGTCCCCCCTGATTCGAGAAATCAAAATGTGCTGTCTTTTTAGATATATCGTATATAATCTAAGTATAGGTCATTGTAAAATCTGTCTCTTA
>JAAXQD010000162.1 GCA_012974475.1 Desulfobacterales bacterium | reverse complement strand
GACATATCATGGCGTATAGTTCTTCCGAAGACAGACTTTGTCCCTGTTCCAGTTCTATCCGATTTAGATAATCCTCTGTTGAGTATTTCTGATATAAGTCCTTTGTATTCATTTTCTATGTTTATCATAATAGTATTTATAATATTCAAATATTTTTAACCAGATTTCTGTCTTACCAAATGTATCAGGGGTTGCATTAACTTTACCTTTGTTTTTAATAACCACATACCAAGCTGTATCGTTCTTAGCTTGAGGAGCTATATGTATACCTTCTCTAATACACCAGCGTTGAGCTTCCCAAAGACTTTCTTTAAATGGGCTTTTACCCATATCACAAGGCTTTTTCTTTACTCCCATGGCAACTTCTCTCCGACTATATTAGTTTCTTCGTGAGGTATAAAACAACCTGACTTAGGATCCCATTTGAAATGAGCTTCGGCTTGATTAGTACCTAGGTTTTGAAACTTAACTTTAAGCACTTTAGCTTTGACAGTATTGTTTTCATAATTCCTATGAACTAATATACCATGATAAGAAGCATCGTACCATTCACCACCACCTTTAATAGAATACATTGTTGGCTCGTCAATCTCTCCAGTCTTTTGATTCTTATACATCTTAGTTGGGTGAGCAACAATAAATACTAGTACATCGTACTTCTTAGCAAAGATTTCAATCTTCTGCAAGTACTCCATAGTATATCTATTTACATCATCCGAACCACCAACATCTCTAACTTTATTAAATGGATCTATAACTAAACATTTAATACCTTTACGTTTAACTAGCTCAGCTCCTTTGCGAAGCACAGAGTCTAAAGTATAACGTTCCATGTCGATGTGGAAATAATTACTATTACAATGATCCGCTATTTGATTCCATCGATCTCCTCCAATATCTTCTCTAGTCGGCATACCTTGCCAAGTCTTTCTTAAGAGCTTATGAGCGTGTAGATAAGTTGGTTGATTTTCAGGCGAAGCAAACGCTGTTTTCCATCCGTAGTTATTATTATATCCGACAACCATTTGATCGACGAAATCACTCTTACCGGAACTAGGAATACCAGTAACAGTAATGAATTGACCAGTGTATGTTGAAAAGATTTCATCAAAATTTTGTAAGCCAATCTGAAATCCTGGTTTAAAGCCATTCTTAACAAAGTCGGTAACTTCATCTTCAACATCTCTGAACGTTGTAACATTTTCGAGTGGGACTGGCTTTGCTTTTGAAATACGCTCTGATAACTTTTCTTTTCCATACTTTAATAAATATTCATTAGCGTCTTTACAATCTTCGAATGTAGCTATGTGACAAGTCTCAGATCCTAATCTACGGATTAATTCTGTTTGTAATGCTTGCCCTGCTTCATCGGAATCACATGCTAATATAATCTTATCTTTGTCGTCAAAGTAATCTATACAGCTGTCTAAATAATCTAGGTTGTTAGTATTAAGAGTAGCTCCATTGGGAACTGAGATTGCATTTGTTATACCAGCTTCGTGTAGTGCTAGCACATCCATTTCACCTTCAACAATAATACAATATTCAAAACCTACTATGCTATCTATATTATAGAATACTTTTTCAGCTCCTTTGTAAAGCTTAAAGTTTTTTCTACCATCACGATACTTAACGTTAGTTAGTTCGCCTCCCATAAAGTAATTAAACTTTATTACGTTCTCGGTCTTTTGTGTTTGCGGCATCCACTCAGGACCCTCAGTAACTTTTAAGTCATCGAGAGTCTGTTTGGAAATACCTCTTGTTTTAAACCAGTCTTCAGCTTGCGTACCAACGAGAGATGGTTTTATATCTATGGACGCTGGTTTGATATATACTTTTTCAGCTTTACCTTTACGCTTATAAGTATGTAGTTGAAAACTAGTGTTACAATTGTGGCAAGTACCGAGACCCCGATCCCAATCATAAGAAGCACACTTTGCTTTCTGATTCTTAGGTTTTCTATCAGGAGAACAAACAGGACATATGCCCTGCTTATTACCTTCGTCAAGCTTATGTGAATTGAACTCGTCAATCACAAATCCATTGATCTCTGTTGTTTGCATTTAATTTAATTTAATTATTATTCTCCGTCTAAGCAATCGGGACACATATCGCAGTAATCAAAGTCACACTTAGTCATAACTTCACCGCACATTTCGCACTGATCCATTAAAAAGGTAGATCATCTGGTGGTCCAACTGGAGCTGCTGCTTGCTGAGGTTGATCAGTTCTAGGTGCTGCAGTAACGTTGTCTCCGTTTGTCCATACAACTTTTACATTTCCTAAATAGATTTTAGCTGCTTTAGCTTCACGCTCTTCTTTAGTTTGCTCAATAACTACTGGTCCTTGATTTCCGTAGTTGTCTACTTCATCGTTAATAGTAATTGTAATAGGTAAATACTTACCTTTCTTTCCAACATAGATTTTAGACTTGTCAATCATGTCTAAGTTGATACTTGCTTTAATAATACTTGCCATTTGTTTTAGTTTTAATTGTTAATCGTTTATATTATCTATAGTCATTCGTATTACATTTGTAAACTTATAATGTCTTATTGATAAAATAGTTTTCCGGTTTAAAGTCCGGGTTCTCATAAAATAATTTGTACTGTTCTACTGCTTGCTGTACTTTGTTCTTACCACTTTCGTAGAAAGAATCTGAACAATCGAATATACCGATTTGCTGCGTGGTTTTGTCTATCGCCATAAAGATTAGATCATAACCAAATATCTTACGATAAATGTAGGCTTGACTGTCGTAATTGTAACGGAAAGCAGAGCTTCTAAATTTAGATATATCACCAGTTGTTTTAAGATCGACTATCAATCTTTCATCGTGATTAACTATATCAGCTTTACCTTTCCACATCATTCCTTCAATCTCACCAATCCCAGGTTGTTCATATTCAACGTTGATGCCATTTATTAATCCACTACAAGTCTCGTTAGATGTCATTGTATCTATAAGTAATTCTAACTTATCTACTTCGTGAGTTAATAAACACATTTCGCCACCTGAGATCTCCTTATACGCTTTAGTATTCCTAGTTGTAGCTCCTTCTATAATTCTATACTTTTTCAGTTTGTCTGGTTCTAGTATAGCTGTATGGAAATAACCGCCAATCAAGAAATTAATGTTTGGTTTCTGTGGAGTACCAAGCGCAAGAGGGTTTGTTAACAGTGTAGAAATATCAGAGTTGCTTCTAAATTGTCGGCCAAAGTCACCATAGTAATCTTCGTCGCTTGTAAGCCTATCTAATATTTCTTTTTTGTTAAGATCTTTCATTGTTTATAGTGTTGTTAATTTTGCCTCGATTTCTTTAGACAAGGCATACTTAGCTTTTATTGCTTCAACTTTACCACCTGCTTTGATATACTCCTGCGCTTTCTTAAAGGCTGGATCTTTTTCTGAGGTTAAGGTATTTTTAGTTTTAGCTGCGGGAGCTCCTCCGCCGTGTGAATTAACAGCATCGCTATCCGCTGTATCATCGATTAGAAACAAATTACCTAAAGCATACTTCTTTCCATAACTAGAAGCACTACCAAATTTTTGTGGCATTTGCATACC
>JAAXQD010000223.1 GCA_012974475.1 Desulfobacterales bacterium | reverse complement strand
AAAGTATTCTGACATTCATATTCCACAGCCGGAATACGTGCACGGGGCTTCAACTCTCGCTTTTCAACAAACGGATATGGAGTC
The DNA here is from genome assembly GCA_012974475.1 of Desulfobacterales bacterium. Classification (GTDB taxonomy): domain Bacteria; phylum Desulfobacterota; class Desulfobacteria; order Desulfobacterales; family UBA11574; genus JAAXQD01. The sequence continues at coordinate 13,375 of JAAXQD010000223.1, read as the reverse complement.
TTTTTAAGAATAAACTTATTATAAGAATCGATCAGTGCATACTGAAGTATCTGCTGATCCAGCTCATCCCGAAGCAACTCGTAATAAGAACGTCGAAGTCTGTTTTTCTGACTCAGCTCTTCTCTTACACACCAGAATGCCAACCTCCGCTCCTTTCGGTTAACCTTATGTGGAAAGTCTTGCTGTATGGTTGTTTGTTTTTGCTTATAATAGCACTAATTTAGAAAAACGTCAACGACTAACCTCGGTTCCCGTTAAATCTTTCAAGCCATTGATACAAGGGGTCTCTATAAATGTAGGCCAGAAAAACGACGACAAGGCATACACCCATAATCATTGCAAACAGACCATATTTCTGTTCAAAAACATACGAGCCTTGAAGACTTAGCATCAATGTTCCCGGCATCCTTCCGATGGTCGCGATCAGCAGGAAAACCGTTAAAGGTAGGGCGGTCAATCCGAGAAATAAGCACAGGTAGTCTTTAGGAAAACCGGGAAAAACAAATAAAACGAACAGAACGATGACGCCTTGGCGTTTAACAATTCTGTCCAGACGTTCCAGTTGATGTGCGGGAATGAGCTTCCTGACATAATGTTTTCCTAAAAAACGACCGACTGAAAAATTGAGCAACGATCCTAGTGTCAGGCCGATACTCGAATATAAAAATCCTTTTGCCGGACCGAATAAAAATCCCCCGATAAAGCCTGTGGCCTCACCTGGAAACGGTGCCAGGAGCACCTGGAGTATCTGAATGATGATAAAAACTAAGGGTGCACCGCTGCCGAAAGAGGCGATAAAGACTTTGATCTGATCTCTGTCCGTAAAAATATGGTAGAAAGCGGTGATTCTTTCCCACAGGAAAGTTCGGTTCACATATCCCAGAAAAACAAGGGCGACGATAACCGCGACAAAGAGAATGTTATATTTTCGGGGAAAAGCCTTAAGAGACATTCGATAGATTTATTCGGGTTAAGTATCGTCCAGAGCAGCCACAGCCGGTAAGTTCTTCCCTTCCATGAGGGCGAGGAAGGCTCCCCCACCGGTAGAGATATAGGTTATTCTATCGGTTTCACCGCTTTTGTGTATGGCAACATCCGTGTCACCACCGCCAACGATAGAAAGAGCATAAGAATCGGCCACGCTACGCGCCATGGCGAATGTTCCCCGGCTGAAGGCATCCATCTCAAATACGCCCATTGGACCGTTCCAGATAATGGTCTTTGCATCATATAGCGCCTGGGAATATAGCAGAGATGTGGCTGGACCGATATCCAAAGCCATCCACTTTTCAGGAATCTCCTGAATCGGGACAATTTTGATTTCAGCTTCTGCATCAAATTTGCTTGCCACTACAGCATCCACCGGAAGATAAAACTTTATGCCGCGTTTGATCGCCTTTTTCATAACAGAGGTGGCAACTTTAATAAGATCCATTTCAACTTTTGATTTTCCCAAATCGTAGCCGACGCTTTTAAGGAAAGTATTTGCCATGGCACCGCCGATGATGAACTTGTCAACATGGTGGAGCATATTTTCCAATGCACCGATTTTACTGGACACCTTTGCACCTCCCACAATGGCAACAAGCGGACGTTTCGGATCAGCCAGGGCATTTTCAAAATAGCAGAGTTCTTTTTGAAGCAAAAAACCCGCTGCCGATACCGGTGCAAATTTTGTTATGGCGACCACCGATGCATTGATCCGGTGAGATACGGCAAAAGCGTCATTTATGTAAACATCGCAGAGCTCAGCCAATGCCTTTGCAAATGAATCTTCATTTTTCTGTTCTCCGGGATGGTACCGCAAATTCTCAAGCAGGACGACATTGCCCGGCTTCATTTGATCTACAAACGTTTTTATTTCCAAACCGATACAGTCTTTGGCCATGACAACATCTTTTCTAAGGAATCTACCCAGGCGCTTGGCCACGGGAGAAAGACTCAGTTCAGGCACGATCTTGCCGTTGGGTCTGCCGATATGTGAGGCAATGATCAGTTTGGCGTTATGGTCCAGGGCATATTCCAGGGTTCCCAACACAGCCCGAATTCGTGAATCATCCGTGATGTTCTGATGCAGGTCCAGGGGAACATTGAAATCGACTCTGATAAAGACCTTTTTTCCTGAAATATCTATATCTTTTATGGTTTTCATAAAGTCTCCTTTTGACACCTTCCTCTTGCCCCAAGTCGGTTGGTCACACCCCGCCTGCCATTGCAAGGGCGGAATAGAATTTCCCAAAGGTTCGATTAGGGTTTCATCTTCTTATTGAGTCTCCGCTGAAGGTTTTTCTTTTGGGACCATCTTTGAAAAAAGCTCAAAATGCCGGATTGATACGCCCTGTCGACAATTTCTCCCCGGACCTTCAGTCCGTCGGATCCCTCCATGGCGGATCGCAGACACGCTGTTTTGTACGCGCATTCCAGACACCTCTCCGGTGTGTTTCTTAGATCGTCCGATCCTTTAGGAAAAACTGTTTCCAGATGGCCGAAACAGTCGGGATATTTTTCATGGGTATCGTTCATTTCTTTCTGGTTGCCGGACGATTGGGACTCGATTCTGAACGGCAACAGCTCCCAAACCTTACTTGTTCTGCAGATCATATTCTCGATTCATCCGGGAGATGTAACCTTCATCCGCAAAACTGAAGTAACGATTATTCCCTATGATGAGATGTTCATGAACCGTTATGCCGACGACCTTGCACGCAAAAACGAGCTGGCGTGTAATGGCGATGTCTTCCTGTGACGGCTTCGGGTCCCCAGACGGATGGTTATGGGCGAAAATTAGCGCAGCAGCATGTTGATTAAGGGCGGCAAGAACCACTTCTCTTGGATAAACTGAACTGGCGGTTAACGTCCCTTCAAAGAGTGTCTCCGTCGCAACAACTCTGTTTTTTGCATCGAGGAAAACGACATTAAAGCATTCTCGGGTCTTGTCCCTTATGCTGTGGTAAAGATATTCGAAAAGTTCCTTGGAGTTGTTGAGAGCGTCTTTGTGCAACAGACGTTTTTCAAGGTAGCGGTCCGCAACCGCCTTGATCAGCTTGATTCCCAATAGGTTTTTTGGACCGATCCCTGGGACCTCGCAAAGCGCTTTTGGAGAAGCTTCAAGCACGCCCTGGAGGGTTTTGAATTGTTTCATGGCGGCCTTTGCAGCATCCTTGCAGTCTTTCCGCGGCATCGCCAGTGTCAGCAGGAGCTCAACAACTTCATAGTCATGAAATCCGGCAAGACCTGAATCAAGAAATTTTTCCCGAAGCCTTTTCCGGTGCCCTTTTCCCTTATCGGGCCGAATATTTTCGTACCCCATCTCGGCCTACACCTCGTCCAGCTCGTGTTTGAGGGCGCGTGTCATCAATCTGTGTACCGCCTTTTTGGGGGATAGATCCTCGTAAAGAATCCGATATACTTCATGGCATATGGGCATTTCCACGCCAAGTTTTCGTGACAGGTTGTAAACCGATTTGGCTGTTTTAACCCCTTCCGCCACCATTCGCATTTCAGAGAGAATTTCATTTAACTTCATCCCCTCCCCTATTTTTTTCCCGACGGTGTAGTTTCTGCTGACATCTCCGGTGCAGGTCAGAACCAAGTCGCCGACACCGGCTATTCCGGCAAAAGTCCGCGGGTTGGCACCGAGCTTCAATCCCAGGCGACGAATCTCTGTCAGACCTCTGGTAATGAGGGCTGCCCTCGCATTTAACCCAAGGCCAAGACCTTCTACGACTCCGGAAGCGATGGCAATAACATTTTTTACAGCGCCCCCCAGTTCGACGCCGATCATGTCGTTGTTTGTGTAAACCCTGAAATATGGCGTGGCAAATACATGCTGAACAAGTCCGGCCACGTTCTGATCCTTGGATGCCGCGGCAACGACGGTGGGGATTTTCCCGGCAACTTCCCGTGCAAAACTCGGCCCTGAAAGGACCGCAAAGGAATCTTCCGGCGTGTCATCAAAAATCTGTCTCAGTACGCCGGACATGGTCAAGTGGGTCTTATTTTCGATCCCTTTAGATGCCGACACGATGATCGTCTCCGGCGAAATATCGCCCTGGATCTTTTTCCCTGTCTCCCGCATAACATGTGACGGCACGACCACCAGCACAAGATCTTTTCCGTTGACAACGACGGCCAGATCGTTGGAAGGAACTATATTCCTTGAAAGGGAAACGCCGGGGAGAAAAACTTTGTTCTCTCTGGAGGATTCGATCTGTTCTTTTACTTCCTTTTCGAACACCCATAAATCTATCTTAAAACCTTTGTGGCCCAGAAGGTTGGCCAGGGCGGTACCCCAACTTCCGGCGCCCACGACACCAATCTTTATTTTATCCACATCTACTTTTACGCTCACTGTTCAGACACCTCTTCATCAACCAAAACATCTTCCTTTTCTGCCAGCCACACCACTCCGGCCACCTTTTCTCCCGGACTCATCTCGATAAGCTTTACCCCCTGAGTGTTACGGCTGATAACCGAAATGCCGCCCACCGATATGCGTATCAGCTTTCCGGAGGCGGTCATGAGCATCAGGTCGTCGTTTTCATCCACCAGAAGTATCCCTACCACCAGTCCGTTTCGCTCAGTAGTCTTGATGGTAATAACACCTTTTCCCCCGCGTCTTTGAAGCGGATATTCGTCGATGGACGTCCTCTTTCCAAAGCCGTTTTCCGTCGCAGCAAACAGGGTTTGGCCATGACTTAAAACTTCCATTCCAACAATTCGATCTTCGGAAGCAAGTCTCAACCCCCGAACCCCCCTTGCCACACGGCCGCTGGGTCGAACATCGGACTCGTGGAAACGGATCGATTTTCCCTTGGCCGATCCCAAAAAGACGTTCTGGGTTCCATCCGTAATCCGTGCTGCAATCAGTTCGTCATCCGGGAGCAGACTTATAGCGATGATGCCGCCGGCCCTGGGTCTGGAGAAGGCCATGAGATCTGTCTTTTTTATCAGGCCATTTCGGGTCGCCATTAAAATATGATATCCCGGTTCAAATGTCGGCACGGCCAGAACCGTGGTAAGTTTTTCATCTTTTCCCAGATTAAGAAGATTTACAATCGCTTTGCCGCGACTGGCACGGCCGGCTTGTGGAATGTCGTATACCTTGCACCAATATACCCTGCCCAGGTTGGTGAAAAAAACGAAGGTGTGGTGGGTGGAGGCCACAAAAAGGTCGGCGATAAAATCGTCGTCCTTAACGCCCATGGCTGTCTTACCCTTGCCGCCCCGGTGCTGCTGCCGATAAAGGGTAATCGGATTCCGTTTTATATAGCCGCTCTTTGAAATCGTAACAACCATGTCCTCTTCGACGATCATGTCTTCAATGGTTATCTCTTTTGTAGATTCGACGATCTCAGTCCGGCGCGGGTCTCCAAACTCCTCTTGTATCTTTGAAAGTTCTTCCTTGATAATATTCTCCACAAGACGTTCACTGCCGAGAATTTCCCTGTACCAGGCGATGTCCTTAATAATATTTTTATACTCCTCGATGATTTTTTCCTGTTCAAGGCCGGTGAGCCTCTGGAGCCGCATGTCGAGTATGGCCTGGGCCTGAATTTCAGTCAGGTCGAAACTCTCCATCAGCCCTGTTTTGGCCTCCTTGGGTGTTTTTGATTCTCGGATCAGAAAAACGACGTCATCGAGGTTTTCTAAAGCAATTTTCAAGCCTTCGAGTATGTGAGCCCGTGCCTCAGCTTTTTTCAGATCATACCGGGTCCGCCGGACAACGATCTCTTTGCGGTGAAGAATAAAATACTCAAGGATTTCTTTTATGGTAAGAAGTTGAGGCTGGTTGTTCACAACCGCAAGAAAGATAATTCCGAAGCTGTTCTCCAACTGTGTGTGTTTGTACAGCTGATTGACAATCACGCCTGCGATCTGATCTTTTTTCAACCCGAGTGCAATCCGCATCCCTTCCCGATCCGATTCGTCCCTTACATACCGGATCCCCTCGAGCCGCTTGTTTCTCATCAGTTCGGCAATTTTTTGGATAACCCTCGCCTTGTTTACCTGATACGGAAGCTCTGTAACGACAATCGTTTCTCTTCCGGTTCTTTTGTCTTTCTCCACAATGGCTCTGGCACGAATCCGGATAATGCCCCGGCCGTTTCGATATGCGTCATAAATTCCCCGGGTACCGTAGATAATACCGGCCGTGGGGAAGTCAGGACCCGGAATGTAATCCAGCAGCCTTTCCCAGGTAATTTCAGGGTCGTCGATGATGGCCTTTATGGCTTCAATGACTTCAAAAATATTGTGCGGTGGAATATTGGTGGCCATGCCCACAGCGATGCCCGTAGAACCGTTGATCAAAAGATTGGGGACCTTAGCAGGCAGTACGGTCGGCTCTGTCATGGATTCATCATAATTGGGGGTGAAATCAACGGTCTCCTTGTCCAAATCCTCCAGCATTTCATGGGCCAGACGCATCATTCTGATTTCCGTATACCGCATGGCTGCCGCTGGATCTCCATCCACAGACCCGAAGTTTCCCTGGCCGTCTACCAAAGGATACCTTAAAGAAAAATCTTGTGCCATCCGCACAATGGTATCATACACAGCGGTATCGCCATGGGGATGATATTTGCCGATGACATCGCCCACGATACGGGCCGATTTTTTGTGCGCCTTGTTCCAGTCGTTTTTCAACTCCCTCATTGCAAACAGGATGCGTCGGTGGACCGGCTTCATCCCGTCGCGAACTTCCGGCAGCGCCCTTCCGATGATCACACTCATGGCATAATCGAGATACGATTTTTTCATCTCGCTCTCGATACTGATTTGGGACAATTTCTCAGATTGCAACATATACCCCTTACCTTCTGTCAATAGAGAATCCGTAAGAAATCGAATTCCAATGTGTTTTTAGTTTAATCCCGCCGTCTACGGTTCAATGAAAAATCCCTTTTGACACCTCGGTTTCATGGAAAACGGCTTTTTACGATTTCATCCATGATGGGATCGTATTGGACTTGTTTGTTCAAACCGGCGAAGCTCTGTTGAAGAAAATCACGAACCGATTTTACAACTCGATCTTTATGAATCGTTTATAGAGGAAAGCGGCCGGTGTGTCAAATAAAAGCGCTGGACTAAATTGCAATTATTGGCTATGATTTGCAAAGAAAACACCGTATATTTTCCAGACTTATTATGGTATAATATATTGTTTTATTTTGTTTAAATAAATTCAAAACATAATGTTTGCTTTTTCGGTGCGCCCAAAATGTATATTTTACAATCCTGTGAGGTTTAAAAGTTTTTTTCTTTTACACGCTATCCATAAATTGTGTTTATTTTTAAATGAACAAGCCTACAAAGATTTCTTTATGGGCCATCGGATCTCTGATGGCCGTTGTCATATTTTTATCCGTATTGATGGCGTTTGCAGACCGGGTGATCAATCGGGAATCGATTAAAAACAAAATCCAGGATGAGATATCACAAGCACTCAACGGCAAGGTGGAATTTCAGCACCTTGATGTATCCTTCTTCCCGAAACCCAAATTGATCATTCGTCAGGGCAACTTCTCTGTACCGGGAATCGCCCATGGCACCCTGTCGTCGTTGACGGTCTCCATTAAAATTCTGCCGCTGTTCATGGGAAAATTTCAGAATGCCGGAATCGACATCAAATCTCCGGACGTTAAAATCGTTATTAGCGTCCCACCGGACAAAAAAGAAGGTGATTTAAAGCCTGTATTACTAGAAGATCTTGAAGAAAAGATCGCTGAAACCTTAAGATTTTTTTCAGAAAAAACCCCCGGGTTTGTCATATCCGTGAAAAACGGCCGTCTCAATTTTATCGAAGACAAAATGCCCGGTTTTAAGTTTCAGGACATCAATGCCCGTATTGCCCAAACAACCCACAAAATCAGTTTTGACATCCAATGCGCGTCCACCCTGTGGGAAGACATTTCCATAAAAGGGACGGTCAACCCGGAAAATCTCAAAAGCCGCGGCAATATTAAGTTAACGAAGATCCGTTCTCATTTTTTAAGCCGGCGTCTTTCGTCACTTCTCCATTATAAAGTGCTAACCTCCCCGGTGAACCTGAATATCATTTTTAAAGCAGACGGTCTAAAATCCATTGAGGGAGATTTGAGTTGTTCCGCCCTCGATCTGGCAATACACCCTGGAGAAAAAGAGTGCGCTTTGAAAATTAAACGGTTCAAAGGCGGCGTCGATCTGAATGAAAATAAATTAATCTTCACCCTCGATGAACTCAAACTCGATTATCCAGAGCTGGATGTGAGCGGAAGATTGGATTTCACGCCGTCGTCTTCTTCCACACCCAGGAAAATCGATCTGAGGATTACGGGCACAAACGTTGACGTTCCTTCCACCCGGGAGGTCGCCCTGGAGCTGTTTGGAAAAAGCCCCGTTGTACAGGATATTTTTAAGATCATAAGAGGTGGAAAAGTGCCCGCCATCAATTATACCACCCATGCAAGTTCCTTGGCGGATTTGGGATCGCTGGAGAACATGACCCTTGACGGCGGCATTTCGGACGGCAAGATTTTTGTTCCCGGCGTGGCCCTGGATCTGGAGGGAGTCGAAGGGAATGTAACGATTTCCGAAGGTGTCTTAAACGGTCAAAATCTTAAAGCTCAACTGGAGACCTCCCAATGTCTCGATGGAAGTTTGAAGTTAGGCCTTACAGGCAAAGATGCCCTTTTTAATCTCGATATATCGGTGGATGCAAACCTGGCGCAGCTTCCGCCGATTTTGAATCGTGTGGTGAGAAATGACGCCTTTCTCAAGGAATTGGCCCTCATAGACAACCCGAAAGGAAGGGCCACGGGAAGACTCTATCTTGGAGACAGCATTGATTCCATAGAAGCGAAGGTGGAGGTATCTCAATTTAACCTGTCTGTAAATTACCGGCGATTGCCGTATCCATTGAAAATCGCCAGCGGTCAATATTTTTACAAAGGGATCACCACCGGCGTAAACAACCTGAGCGGAAGCATGGGGAAATCTTCTTTTACGGCGTTTTCGACTCAGACATCCTGGGATAAAGCACCTGACCTAAAAATTACCTCCGGAAAGGCAGTCTTCGACTTAAAAGAAATATTCCCATGGCTGAAATCCTCTAAAATAATCTCCGGGGAAATTTATGGCCTGACGGGTGTGCACGGTGTCATTGCATTGTCTTCCATGCAATATCAGGGCAAGCTCTTCGATCCGGAAAATTTTCAATTCCAAATTGCAGGTGAGGCCCGGAATGTCGCTTTAAATTCATCCCTTTTTCCAGGGGTATTGAAAGTCACAAAAGGATTTTTCAACTCGACTGCCGAGAATATTTCAATTTCCGATTCTCATGCCCGCATCCTGGACGCATCCTTGGAGGTTTCGGGGGATTTAAAGGATTACCTGAAGGATTTAAGCCAGGTGGATCTCACATTCCAAGGAGACCTTGGGCCGGATTCGGTCCGATGGATATCAGACGTTATAAAACTGCCGCCCTATCTCCACTTAAAACCGCCCATATCGGTTTCTACGGCGCATCTAACCTGGAACCATGGTCACGAAACCGGTTTTTCAGGAGACCTGGTATTCCAGCCAAAAATCAAGGTTTCAACGGATATTCATGCAAGTCCCCATGCATTGACCATTAAAAACCTCGCCATCCAGGACCAGGACGACCACGCATCCATAAAATTTGTTCAAAAAAACCGGATGGCAGATCTTTTCTTTGCCGGAAATTTACACAAATCGACGCTGGATGGCATCGTCGCGGAAAATCAAATTCTAAACGGTTGGATAAACGGAAATTTCCAGGCCCGCGTACTTCTGGATCGGCCCTTGAACTCCACCTTACAGGGCGAAGTCCAGGCAACCAATCTTTTCTTTCCGGGGACATCCACATCGCCGTTGATTGTCAACGAACTTTCTCTTAAAACCATAAATGATCACCACCTTCAGGTTGAATCAGCAAACCTGTCGTGGGCGGACAACCAGTTTGAACTTACAGGAAACGTGGATTTGTCGGCCAATGAGCCCAACTTGAATATGGAACTCTACTCCGAAGCAATAGATCTCGACAAACTCCGTCAAGCCATGGATAAATACCGTAAAAAAAACCCCGACCCGGCGGACGAAAAAGCATGGACAAATCCCATACGCGGCGTCTTGAAACTAAAAACAGAACGCTTGACCTATAAAGGGTTTACCTGGAATCCCTTCCAGGCCGACGTAATCTTCAATGATCGGTCTGCAGATGTTACTCTCAAAAATGCGAGTTTATGCACCATTTCCACACCGGGCACGTTGAAAATATCGCCCGAGGAAATCAGCGTCCATGTGAAACCGTCTGTACGTGGGCAAAAGCTCAAATCCCTCATTTCCTGTTTGCTGGACAAGGCCGCAGAAGTGGACGGTGACTACAATCTTGACGGAGAACTGACGGCCCATGGTCAGAATGAACAACTGATTCAATCCATTGGAGGACATATAGAACTTGATGCCGCCAAGGGCCGGATCTACGCGGGCAGATTTTATAGCCTATTGATAGATATCTCCAATTTCATTCAGGTTACAGAAATGTTTAAGGGGAAGATGCCGGATCTTTCCGCAGAAGGATTTGGCTACCATTCCATCCATATCAAAGCAGACGTTCAAAAAAGCATTTTAAATTTAAACGAAATGGTCATCGACGGTATGTCCATGGGGATCGTCTGTCATGGATATGTTGACTATTTCAAGAAAAAAATGGATATTACGGCCCTGGTGGCACCTTTAAAAGCCGTCGACTTTATCGTCCGTTATCTACCGGGGGTGAACTATATTCTTGGGGGATCCTTGATCTCCTTTCCGGTGCGAATAGAGGGAGATCTGAACAATCCACGGGTGACGCCGATTTCACCCACAGCGGTGGGATCGGGACTGTTGGGGATAATGAAAAGAACGCTCCATCTTCCGGTCAAAATCATCGAGCCTGTACTTCTAAATCAAGAGCTCGTGCCTCCGGATAAGGAGGAGAGTCAATAACTTCCTCAACACGCTGGGATAATTGGAAGATAGATCTTTTTGTCGCAAACCACAAGAGCGCGCCCCCGGTGAAACAGGTTTCGCCCCGATGAAAAAAATAAAAAAATATGGCTTTTTCTATGCGCTATCGATCGTTTCACTGTTTCTTTTCATCCCGGGGGTGTATGGAGAAAACCCGCCCATCGATCCTGCTAAAAAAACGGACATTCACAGACTCATAAAGATGTCGGGGATGAGTGCGCAGGTGGACATTATGTCCCAATATATACTTTCACAATACCTATCCTTAACCCGTGAAAAGTATCCGGGGTTGTCGCCGGATCTCGTTTCAATAATGAAAGAAAAGTGCATGGAAGAAATACGATTGAACCTGTGGGCTCCGGGCGGTTTTTTCGATCGATTTGTACCCATGTACGACAAATATTTTACCCACCAGGAAATACTCGCATTAATTGAATTCCATGAAAGTCCTGTCGGAAAAAAAATTTTATCGCTTCAGCCGGTTCTTGTCAAAGAGGGTATGTCCATCGGTGAACAATGGAGCAAAGATATTCTTATGGATATAATAAAAAACGTTGAAAGACGGCTCATAGAAGAAGATTATATGGATGAAAAAGGGTATTTTATTGAACGTGCAGATTAGATCCTGTCAATCCCTGGTGCTGCATGCCGGGTGGAAGAGGCGCTCATGCCGGTCAATTTCGAAAACAAGGGGAATGTTGTCGTAGGGGTCATTTCGGACACCCACGGTCTTCTTCCGACAACGGCCGCCAAAGCCCTTAAAGGCGTCGACCTCATCATTCATGCCGGAGACGTCGGCAGCAGCGACGTTCTAAAGGAACTGCAAACCATCGCGCCGGTGGTGGCGGTCCGGGGCAACATGGACAGGGTTAAATCCTTAAAGAAACTCCCCCTAACAGAGACCGTCGAAGTCGCTGACGTTCTCCTGTATGTCATTCACGATATTCACAGGCTCGATATTGCCCCTTCGGAGTCGGGCTTTGACGCCATCATCCATGGTCATTTACACTGCCCTTCTGTTGCAGAAAATAGCGGCGTGCTCTTTCTGAATCCCGGCAGTGCGGCACAGCCGCGCCGTAATTTTCCAGCGTCTCTCGCCTTGCTTCACATCCGGGGAAATTCCATAAAGACACAGATCGTCGACATCTAATATTTTCCCGTTTTGTTTACGCTCATTTAGGGGGAACATTAATCGATCGTCAGGGTATGTTCATCTAAAACCCGAGTAAAAGCAACCGCGTGCAAATCACCTCATGACGATATTGTAAAGACTGAACCAACCGCCGGACCGAATCCCCGGCCCGGCGACGAAAAACACCCTGGCCGGTTCGGTTCAAAAATCCATTCTTCAGCAAACATCCTCAAGGTTTTGAATTTGATCCTTTTTCAAAATTCACAATATATTGTGTTTTCCCTTGACCTTTATCACAATAAGTTGTATCCAACGCTTATCATGAAGGGAAACTATCAAGAAGAAAAAACCCAGCGGAATCATCGAAGATCTTTCTTGGTAAATGGCCTGACCTACCTCGCCGGCACCCTGTTCGGACTGAACTTTTTTTCCATCGCCGAAGCCAATGAAAGGCGCATCTGGCCCATGCCCAAACCCCGTGGCCAAGGGATGTCTTTTTCAGCGCCGGCGTCCAGGATCGCTTTGATCATTGACGACATCGGGCATAGCGTCTCCCGGGTGCGGGCGTTTTTGTCCTTGAAAATTCCGATGACGTTCTCCATCCTTCCCCAACTGCGGCATTCCAAGGATCTCGCAGAGGAAATAACCGGAAAAGGCCTTGAAGTCATGCTGCACCAACCCATGGAACCATACAGCAACGAAATCCACCCGGGGCCGGGCGCCGTTTACATCTCATACGGAAATCGTAAAATCGAAGAAACCATCGCAGAGAATCTGTCGCAAATTCCCCAAGCAACGGGTGTGAACAACCACATGGGCTCAAAGTTTACATCCTGCTCCACCAAGGTCGTTCAGGCATTGAAAATAATCAAAAAGAAGGATCTTTTTTTTGTGGACAGTTTGACGAGCAGTCATTCACAGGCTTACAAAATGGCCAGACGGTTGAACATGAGGACCGCACCGAGGAACGTCTTTTTAGACACTTCTCCCGATATACGGGCTGTCCGCCGACAACTCAAACATTTAAAGCAATATGCCTTAAAACATGGGGCAGCCATCGGCATCGGACATCCTCACCTTTCCACCCTGACAGCCCTTTATGATTTCAAACAAGAGCTCAATGAAAAGGGGCCTTTCTTTGATCTGGTTTCTGTATCCGACCTTCTTTCTGCAAGACAACACACGCATTTATAGCAGTCTCAAAAAAACAAAAAAGCCTTAACCCTATAAGAT
>JAAXQD010000213.1 GCA_012974475.1 Desulfobacterales bacterium | reverse complement strand
GGTACAACAAGGTTTCCATCTTCCGAGTAAACAATCACTCCGCTCTGTTCAGTCATGTAAACTCCTTTGCGTTTGCATAAAATTTATTCCTGAATCTTGCATGAAAATTAATGAGAACCTTTCGGCTACTCGATTGAAGAGGGTTTAAGCAAAATCATATCATCGTTTATAAAATTGTAACACGATTTTATCATATGAAACAGTCCAGATCCGTGTATATCGGTCTAAGGTTTAGATTCAGTTTCCAGTTCAGAAATGAGAATTTTTCCGCAAGGTCAAGGAAATCGAAAAATTGCGCGGAGGCATACATATCTGTATGCCGCACAAGCGATTTTGAAGATTGACACTGAGATTGCGGAAAAAGACCATTTCCGAACTGGAAACTATATGAATCTTTTCATCAACTCATCAATCACTTCATCCACATTTTCCGGAGTAATGCCAAACTGCCGGCAGGCCTTTTCCGCTTTGGCCAGCCTCCGGGGGTTTTCCATATCCCTTAGACGGGAGAAAAATCCGAACCGTCTCCCCACCTGATAGACACACTGCCGATCCGGATCCATTGCCAAAAAACGGTGTACGATATCGAGCATCCGTGCTTTATCCCGGGGCAATTTACCTTCCAAATTCTGAAAAAGATTCAAAATATGGTCGCTTTTGACCACACTGGTGATGCCGTTCAACGATTCCAGCAAAATCAGAATCTCCTTGGCCATCATCAGATCCGTACATTTTTCAAAACTGCCGGCCGCATAATCGTCATACAGCTCGACACTGTTGGGAATTGCCAGGGTTCTAAGCCTTATAAAATCCGGGTTGATCCGGTTTAAGGCATCCGCCGTTTCCCGGGCATGAATCCCGGAATAGGCTTTTCCACCCAGGCCCGGCATGATATACTCCGACAACTCCATCCCGGCCTTTTTTATTTTGAGCCCTGCTTTGATATGGGTTTCTTTGGTAACCCCTTTTTTGGCCATCTTTAGAACCCGGTCTGAACCGGATTCCAGACCGATATGGATTCTGTTCAAACCGGCGTCTTTGAAATTCTTGAGATCACGATCCTTGATCCGGGCGATGGTATGGGAGCGGGCATATGAGGTCGTTCGTTCGACCCAGGGAAAACGCTTCTTGAGATGAAGCAGAATCTCCAATAAATCTAATGGTTTTATGATAAGACTGTTTGCATCCTGGAGAAACACCGAACGCATTCCACCGGAAAACCAGCTCAAAGCGGCATTAAACCCTCCGGGGTCCGGCTGTTCATAATTGCCCACCGCTTCCCGAACAGCGGTTCGAGAAAGGCTGCCGTGGTCATCGGCCACTTTTTGGATGATCTCGAGAGACCTGTGAACCGTATCGATATCCCGCTTGACATGTTCCACCGGACGGATGGAAAACCGCGATTCCTTATATACGGGGCAGAACGTACAGCGATTCCATGGGCAGTTCCGTGTGACACGAATCAGAAGGCTGTATGCCTCACTGGGCGGCCGGATAGGCCCCTGTTCAAATCCTTGATAATCTTCAGTTGTATTTCGCTGCCGGCTCATGTGAATCCTTCTGTCCTTTGAGGCCGTTCAAAATCTTCATCGGTTTCAATTCAACCGGTTAACGACCACTTACTTCAACGAATCAACAAAATTCTCCCTTGTCAACGTTAATCACGCAACCTATTAAAATCAAGACGCCTGCATTACCCCTTTGACAATTGGCTGGGCTATGGAATAAAATCCTAGGACTTTGTAAACGAGGACAATCAAACTTTGAAGAAATTAGGGATCGTCATCACATCGACGCTGATTTTCGGGTTTTTCGTTGCAGCAGCCGTATATCTGGACATCCTGAACTACGCCCATACACCTGCAGGCACTGAACCCGTCGAACAGGTCGTGGTTGTTAAATCCGGCCAGGGATTTCAATCTTTCGCTAAAATGCTCCGTGAACGCGGCATTATCGAACATCCCACCAAATTCAGACTGTTGGCCCGCATCAAGGGATATGACAAAAAAATCAAAGCCGGAGAATATGGACTATCCTCTGCCATGACGCCAAACAAAATACTCGAGATCATGGTTCAAGGAAAGGTCCTGCTTCACAGGCTCACCATACCGGAAGGCTATAATCTGCAGCAGGTTGCCCAGGCGGTTTCCAGAGCGGGATTCGGAACCGAAATCGATTTTTTAAAGACCGCCAACGACCCGGATCTGGTCCGTACCCGAGGGATCGATGCCGAAACCTTTGAAGGGTATCTTTTCCCGGATACCTACTATTTCCCCAAGGGGACCTTGCCTGAAAAAATTATCTCCGCCATGGCAAAACGGTTCTGGTCTGTTTTCCTGCCGGAGTGGAAAGAACAGGCCAAAAGCATGGGGCTTACCCTTCACCAGGTGGTCACCCTTGCATCCATCATTGAAAAGGAGACAGGCACTGCAGCAGAACGCCCCGTAATATCTTCTGTTTTCCACAATCGTTTAAACCGGAAAATGCGTTTAGAGAGCGACCCTACAGTGATCTACGGCATAAAAAATTTCAACGGCAACATCACCCGAAAAGATCTCGTCACGTCGACACCGTACAACACCTATACCATAAAAGGTCTGCCGCCGGGACCCATTTCAAACACCGGCATCAAGGCCATAGAAGCCGCCCTTTACCCGGCAAATACCGAGTTTCTCTTTTTTGTTTCCAGAAAGGACCGGACGCACCAGTTTTCAACCAATATTAGAGATCACAACCGTGCTGTTAGAAAGTATCAATTGGGCCGGTAGAAGAGCGATGAATGAGCGTATCTGAAAAAAACCAAAAAAGCGCCGTGGCCCACTGTCATGCAATCCGCCGGGAGGTATTGTCTTGTGTGAATGCGTCCAAAAAAAAGCTCACCCCCGGTGCTTTGGAAAGGGCACTCTCGGAGCGGTTTTTAATGGACCGTCAGGAATTTAAAACCGTCGTCCGGAGTTTGGTTTCAGACCGGGAACTCATATATACTTATCATTTTGGCTGTTCTTTCCTCGAAAAATCCTTCAACAAACCCTCCCGCATATCCCATCGGGTGGTATTGAAACCCCACGGCATGTTTTACCGACCCGGTTCCCAAGACGTGGTCATCGACATACAGCAGGGCGCTGCATTCGGTTCGGGCGATCATCCCACAACGAGACTGGCGGTCAAAGGGATTGAAAACGCAATGCTCGAAACCCGGTGTTTAAAAAAAGAAAACGGTACCAAGGCCCTGGATATTGGAACCGGATCCGGTGTTCTGGCAATGGCAGCCGTCTTGTTGGGGATAAAAACGGCCAAGGGAATCGATATCGATCCCTGTGCAAGGGCAGAAGCCAGAAAAAACATTCAATTGAACCACCTGGAGCATCGGATTGCAATCCATGACCATAACATCCAGGATATCCATGAAAAATTTACACTGATCACCGCAAACCTCCGATATCCCACCCTCAAGAAGCTTTGTTCTCACATGGCTCACATCACCGAAAAAGACGGTGCAGTTGTGGTTTCGGGAATAAAACCGGATGAAGTTTCAGACCTTTTGAATGAATTCACCCAAAACCGTTTTAAATGTGTCTGGAAATCATTTGAAAAAGACTGGGCAGGGATGGTATTTGTTCGTTGAATCTCAATAAGCGGGAAGCGTGTTTCGCGTTTTCGTGATTATCTTTTAGAATCTTATTCTGAACAACACGATTAGGGGAGACCAAATGGATATGGCAGCACTTTCACCGGAGCAGGCCGCCGGCCAGCGTCTCATGGTGGGGTTCGACGGAATCGAGTTCAACCCGGAGCTCAGGTTTCTCATCGACACCTTAAAGGTGGGCGGGATCGTTTTTTTTGCCGGGAACCTGGTGAATCCCGAACAAATCAAAGCATTGTGCGCCTCGATTCAGGCGTATGCTCGCGCTTGCGGCCAGCCGCCGCTGTTTATCGCCATCGACCAGGAAGGGGGCCGGGTGGCCAGGCTCAAAGAACCCCTTACCCAGTTCCCGGGCAATCCAAAGATGAAAGGTCCTGAAGATGCCATGGTATTTGCCCGAACCACTTCCAACGAACTCCGAACGCTGGGAATAAACATGAATCTGGCGCCGGTCCTGGACGTTGTTCCTGAAGGCGTAGAGGGTGTAATGGCCGACAGGGTGTTCGGCCCCGACCCCATATGGGTGTCTCAACTGGGAGTGGTGGTCATCGAACACCTGCAGACGAATAAGATTATGGCGGTTGCCAAACATTTTCCAGGCATCGGGCGTACCATACTCGATTCACATCTTGAAATGCCCGATCTGGAGACGGATGCCGACGCCATGGAAACTTCCGATCTCATCCCGTTTCAAGCCGCCATAAAGAATAATGTGGCGGGAATAATGCTCTCACATATTCTTTATAAAAAGATGGATCCTCATTGGCCCGCGAGCCTGTCAACCGCCATTGCCGGTGATCTTCTCCGCCGGCGTATGGGCTACGGCGGTCTTACCATGACCGACGATCTGGACATGGGAGCCATTAAAAAAAATTACGACATCCATACCGTCATTCGCCGGATTCTAGTGTCGGACATCGACATTGCCTTGATCTGCCATGCAGGGCCGGACATTGAAAATGCATTCAAAGAAATATTGGATGCCCAGAGCCGATCCGAATCGATCCAGGCAAAAGGGGGGGAATCACTCAGACGAATTTCTGAACTGAAATCAAAATATCTGCACCGTTGACACGCGCTGTTGTGTTATCGATGCAATGACAGGCGGTACAAACCATTCAATGTGTTAAAGGCCCCGAGACCTTTGAAAAATGGTCATTTTTGTTCAAGCTCAAGGAAAGCGAAAATTTTAACCACAGGAATACATTGAGTATTTCGAGGATTACAATTTGAGATAGACGCAGAAATTGGGCAAAAAGGGGCGTTTTGCAAAGGTCTCGCCCCTTTTCAGCCGGTACCTGAAACCAGCTCCCTGCTGTAAAGAAATGCCCCGTCTCGCTCGATCCAATCATTGCCCCGGCGCTCGAGGATCCAACCGCTGCCGCCCTTTCCGCCAAATGGAAGCCGCAAGGGGGTAAACGTGAAGTCAGGGTTATCGTGCACCATCCCGAAGTGAGAATTAAAGCGCGCTTTTGTCTGATCTGACGGCGACCCGAAAAATGCCAGAAGAAAGCCGTAACGCGTCTGAACAAGTTCCGTCACGGCGTGTTGCGGATCATCGAAGGGCTTGAGAAGAAGGAAAGGGCCGAAGAGTTCAAGATCAGGGATGCGGTTGTTATCGGTTTCAAGCACAAGCGGAGAGATCATTTCACCGTCGATGGCCCCCTCGATTAACCGTGCAGGCCGGCACTGTCTGAGTGCATTTTGAATAATTTTACGGGTCCGTTCAACCCGAATCGGTCCGATATCGGTGTCAGGGTCAAAAGGATCTCCCACCTTCATGTTTTTCACATGACCGAGTATGTCTTCACGGACAGTTTCATAAAGACTGCTGTGGATATACACCTTTTTCAAGGTGGTGCAGTATTGACCGCCATTGACAAATGCCCGCCGTGCGATAAAACCAGCGGCTGCATGTGCATCTGAATCTTCAAACACAATTGCCGACGGCATGCCCCCAGGCCCTGCAAAAAAGAGTTTGTCAAAGGCTGTGTGCTGTTTTCGATACACCTCTCCAACCGCCGAACCGCCTGAAATAAAAAGAACCCGGACATCCGGGTCCGCTATACACTGCCGGCCGAATTCGCGGTTGTCCTCACCGATGACCGGTTCAATGGACTCGAAAGGTTTGCAAATCTCGCCGAGCAGCGCTCCGGTTCGAGGGGTCTGGGAAGAGACGCTGAAACGCAAGCGATTGCCCGTCAGCAGGGCCGATCCACCCAGACGGGCCAGCACCACCGCCGGCGCATCGTAGGCAAATATGGTGGCCACCGTACCGTAAGGTTGTCTGTTGGCCACCTGTGGAATCTCTTCTTTCATGGTTCGCAAATACGCCACCGACAAATCGACCTCGACTGCGGTGATTTTTACAGGAAACCCGGCATCTTGGGCAGCGGTCTCCAGCAGTTTCGATTTTTGATGTTCAAGTGCATCGGCCAGTCGTTCGATTTCTTCCAGCCTGGCCCTGAATTCTTCGTTTTGCAGCATCTATCTCTCCCATTAAAGCCGGTGCTCGAAGCGATTATCTGGATCCAGCAAAAATTTCGTTGAGTTGAGCACCGGTGGTATCTTTATTCTTCTCTTTATGGTATGCTTTCCATACCACTATAGCCATGAAATGAAAAGTACAATGTTATCAAATGACACCATCTCCCCTATGTTGAATTGCGCTCTGCGAGCCCTTTCGCAGGCCCTTCAATGAAAACGTTCTGGAAAGGATAGGAAATGGAACTCGATAAAAAAATGGAAGAATACGGTTTCACAATATCGTCAAGTTGCAGCGGTTTTGAATGGTATATGAAGAGAATCGAGCACAAAGGGGCCGAGGCCTTTATCACCATCACCTCGGATGATGAACTGCACCTGCCCGAATCCTTGGATGAGCCTGTTTGGGTCAACGTCAGCGACTTGAATTCAGGCAACGATCTCGAAGCGCCTCAGCGGTTCGAGTCCTTAAAATCTTATCTCGATACACTGAGTCCTTCTTGACATTTTATCTACTCTTGAAAACCCTGGTCCTCTGGGCCAGGGTTGATGGTTGTGCCCTTGGCACGATCCTTCCAGTTCAGCCTCCGGGTCAGCGACTCTCCTTTCCCGCACCACCGATTATCCTTACCGTTTCCATATTCTATCCGTATAGCGTTGCCGGTTCGCGGCGGTTTTGTGACACGGCCGTGTCTGTCGACACAATGGATGATCCTATACCACGCAGTTTCAAGCGCACAGAACCGGAAAGATATTCTCCTTGATTCCGGCCACCACCGATGCGGCCAGCTTTCGGGCACTGTCGGCCACGGCGGCTTCCATGTCAGAAACCGGATCCGAAAGCGTGGAGGTCCGGCCCAGTTCGGCCCGGTGCTGATTGACAAACGCCTCCGGCAAAACATCCGGAATATCAGCCCCTTTCATGACCGCCCATGCCCCGGTCCAGGAACGGGCCACGTTCATCATATTGTATCCCCCGCCGCCCAGTGCCACCCATTTCCGGTTCCAGGACTTTATCTCTTCAACCAGTTTAATAAAGCCGTTGGTGGTAAGGTTCAGTCCGGCAAGTGGATCTGTTGCCAGGGTGTCCACCCCCAGCTGAGTCACCAGCACATCCGGATCATACGCCCGCACCAGGGGCGGCACCACTTCCATAAACACCCAAAGGTATAAATCATCATCGGTTCCCGGCGCCAACGGGACATTGACCGTGTAACCCCGGCCCGGCCCCTCCCCCATTTCATCCGGGAATCCTGTACCGGGGAAAAGGGTGTAACCGTGCTGATGGAGCGAGATGGTCAGAACTTGATCGGTGTTGTAAAACGCCGCCTCGACCCCATCGCCGTGGTGTACGTCTACATCCAGGTAGACCACCCGCAAGCCGTTTTCAATCATTCGGCTGATCCCGATGACAGGATCGTTCAGGTAGCAAAATCCGGAAGCCCGATCGGCCCGGGCATGGTGCAAACCGCCTGCGATATTAAAAGCGATCCGGCAGTCTTCGTCCATGACTTGGCGGACGCATTCAAGGGTTGCGCCGGCAACCAGCAAAGACCAGTCGAATAGACCGGGAAAAACAGGGTTGTCGCCGCTTCCCAAACCGAACTGCAGGGCTTGGGGAGGCGCCCGACCCGTATTGGCGAGCTTGAGCATCGCCAGATATTCAGCGGAATGAAATTTCAGCAGGTCCGTTTCATCGGCGTTCCGGGCTTCGACCCAGGGCGCATCCGGGGTATCAAACAATCCGTAGGCGGCGATCAGGTCCATGGTCAGCTGGAGCCGTTCCACTTTGAGCGGGTGACCGGTCCCATAACTGTGACGGCCGAATTGTTTGCTGAAGACGAGAACCGCTTTCTCGGATCTGTCCATACCATGCTCCTTGTCCAGAGGCACTTCAGAAATATTACCTTATGTGAGCCAAAGTTCTAATGGGCTCGATTTTTCACCGATCACACAATGCCCAACGCCTCTCCCAAGACCTTGTAGGGTTTTGGAAATTCCGGCTGGAAGTTCTGGTAAAATGTCACGGGATAGCGGGCGCCGATCTTTTTTCCTGCTTTCTTCAGGCCCTGAACCAATTTTTCGAGCAGGTGTCCGGGAATGGAGCATACCATTTCATCGTCTTGTGTCATGGAAAATATGCGATCTCCCATACCCGGAATGACGATTCGGGGAGACTGGGTTTTGTATGGCGCAATGAGATATTCACTGCATTCCACCTTTCCCCCGAAGTTTCCTAAAATGCGCCGGTTTTCTTCATAAACCAGTCCTTGAATCAGGCGCATCATCTGGGCGGGATTGCCATGAAATACCACCGTATCCGGATCATATAACCCTTTTCGCAAGGGCGCCAATACAATGGCTTCACATTCCCTATTCTCCAGACGAATCATGGTGTCCGCCTCGTTGCGCCCCATTTCCTCGCTTTGGGAAAATTCGACTTCACAAAAGAGTTTTCCAAGTGTCTCCGCCGAATCAGGAGTATCGCTGAAACCAAAAGCGATCATCCCGGGAACACAGATCAAATCTTCCTGGGTGAGCCCCACGGTCCACCCGTAAGTTCGCGCCATGGTAACCCCCTGGCAAATGGTGACCCGCTTGCCCAAAACCACCGAGGGTTGACGGGTCTTTTCGGGAAACGCCGCCGTTTCTTTCAAAAACTTGACGGCAACAGGAAGGGTTTTCAGTCGCAAGTCGTTTCGAATAAAATCAGCCGATTCCTTGTGGTCCATTTGTGCCATGATGCACCTCCTTTACTCACGTTTCATTTTCTTCACAATACTCCAAAAAACAACCCTGCAGCAAGTAATTTTCTGTAAACGGACTTTACAAAACAAAATAAATATAAGAAAATACAGGTCTTGGGTTCAAGGTTTCGAAGCGATATCCCCAATATTTTATGGGTCAATTTTTTAAGAACAAGTTCGAAAAATATGAATTTTAAACCGAATTTGTGAACGTGCTGTAAACAAAGGGGGATGGTTTTCTTCAGGTAATGAATTATAAGATTTAGAGGTAGCTATGAAGCCCAAAATAATCGTTCATGGTGGCGCAAGTCGTTCCAGCGATGATGAACCGGATCGAAAAAAAGATGTCATCAACGCCTGCAAAATAGGGTACGAAGTGTTGTTGGAAAAAGATGCGGTTGAAGCAGTGGAAATTGCAATACGGAATTTGGAGGCTTCGGCGTTTCTGAATGCGGGAGTTGGGAGTTACCTTCAATTAGACGGAAGGGTTAGGATGGATGCCTCTATTATGAAGGATGATCTATCTGCCGGTGCCGTCATTGGTATTGAAGATGTGGAACACCCCATATCCGTTGCCAGACGCATCATGGAAACGACCCAGCATGTGATCTTATCAGGGAGGCTGGCCACTGAATTCGCACATTCTGAAGGTTTTCCAAGGTATGACCCGAGAACCAGACCCAAGGTAAACTTATGGATGGAAATCATGGAAGAGTTTCGCCAAAAAACGACGTATGAGCAGATATTTCATGTCGATCGATATCTTAAAGAAGGAAGATTTACTTTAGGGACCGTCGGCTGCGTGGCGATGGATTCGAGCGGCAGCATTGCTGCCGGCACCTCCACCGGGGGGCTTAAAATGAATGTGCCCGGAAGGGTGGGTGATTCGGGAATCATCGGTGCAGGAACCTACTGTTCCAAATACGGCGGTGTTTCATGCACAGGGTATGGAGAAAAGATTCTCGTTCTATCCTTGGGAAAACAAGTTGTCAATCATCTAAAGTTCAGGGAGGCGGCAAATGCCATGGGTGCCGCCGAATACGGAATTGAAGAATTAAACTCGTTGCACGCCCATGGTGGTATCATCTGCATCGACAAAGAAGGAAATATTGGATATGGGCACAATGCCAAAACTATGGCGATGCATTTTATTGAATGAACCAACGTAATTTTGCCACCATTTGTTGGACAGTTTGCCCCTTTTCGATATCTCTGTCCTTTTTCTTTTCTTGTTGATGCCGCCGGTCGTCGCTTTTGGTTTTCTGGCGAATTTACCGGTTATTCACCATCAACCCTATCCCTCAACTTCCCTGAACACCTAAACGTAACAACCTTCCTTGGTTCAAGCATCAAATCATCCCCGGTTGCGGGATTCCTGCCTTTCCGTTCCCTTTTTTCCTTTACACAGAACTTGCCGAAATTGGAGATCAGAACGTCCTCACCGGATGCCAGTGTCTTTTTGATGATCTCTATAAGGGTTTCGACAATTTCTGTGGATTTGTTCTTGGGCAAACCGATTTGATTGTGAATCGATTCTACGATCTCAACTTTTGTGAGTGTCATGGGGAAGGCTCCTTTGTGTTTACATGATCCAGGATAAAATTGCAGTTCCAAATACCAACGACAAAATGCCAAACAACCTGTATGTTTGATCTGATGCTGAATTAAGATACCAATCCATGAGTTCATCATACAAGTTTTTAGGAATTAAAAAGATAACACCACCTTCGATGATCGCCATTAACCCAATTAATCTTATAAACCACGCTTGACGACTTGCAGTTGCGGAAATCAAAAGCAGGATACCTATTATAAGTTCAAAGGCGGAGATAAATTTTCGATCGATCTCGTTGAATATACTTTTCACAAATTTTCTGGTTTCATCGGTATATAAAATCGTGCAACATCCCATTGCAATACAAAAAAAGCTGGCTACATAGAGAAACCCTTTCATAATTGACTCCTTGTCGGTCTAAAAGTTGTTGTGGTAAGGCATTATTTAATGAAGGGATCTATATCCTCACAAATACCACAGCATTTGTCAACATTTGTTTTGGCACATTATCCTGTTTTTCTTGAATATTCTTGACAAGCTGAGGATATTGTGAAATGAGAGGCGTGTTTCACACTTGCAACTCTTATCTCAACTTGTATCCTCAATCTGATTTTATCTGCTGTTGATCCGGCCTGATTTATAATGCATTACCCAGAATGTTCCTTGGAGAGGATTATATGCATCGGATGAAAGCCTTTCTCATCATACTGGCAATAATCGTGGTGGTTGTCACCTGTTTTTCCAGCATCGCCCTTGGGGCACGTGCTTATAAAATGGATAAATGGAAAGGGCATGTTTTCATCGATGGTGGGGAAAACGAAGGATTTATATTGGGGGCTACCGTCTGTTTCCTTTCATGTTCGGGCAAAGGGTTAATCTGTGGAACGGTTTTGAAAACTTCACCTTCCGAAGCCATGGTTAAAGTAGACAATACCGCAACAAAAATGAGAGATATTTGCGGAGAAACGATCCTCTATGTTAGGGAAGAAGACAGAGAAGACGAAGAAGAAATGATTGAAAATGAAGAAAAAGAAGACCCCAAAAAAGAACGAGAACAGACAAACAACAAAGATTGGTTTCAATAACCTGATGTTGTCCCGCCCAAACAGACCGCTTGTAATAAATTGCACTACAACGCTAAAACAAAGGCTAACGGAATATCAGAAAAAGGATACGTATAAAAAATCGTTGCAGAATGAAATCCATACATTTTTTTTAGATGCGATGATATTGATCAATGGAGGAACCAGAATGTATATCGCCCAAACCGACAGCTGGTATCTTGAAAGAATAACTGTATTGATTGCCGGCATCGTTATCCTATTAACCGTTATCTTTGCTTGGATTCATAGTCCTTACTGGCTGGTCTTGACATTTATTGTTGGCATAAACGAAATTATGTTTGCACTTATCGGCGTTTGTTTAACCTCAAACATTCTTTATGTATTGGGGGCAAAACCGAGATTGAAGAAATAGAAGTTGCTCACAAGAGAGAAGGGAA
The DNA here is from genome assembly GCA_012974475.1 of Desulfobacterales bacterium. GTDB lineage: Bacteria > Desulfobacterota > Desulfobacteria > Desulfobacterales > UBA11574 > JAAXQD01. The sequence goes on along the minus strand of JAAXQD010000213.1, from coordinate 1,626 downwards.
AAACAGACTGTCGCCATTATCAAAAAAAGAAGCGGTTGGTATTCTCTGATATATCCCCAACGATACATAATCTGACAAGGTGTATTGTATTGCATCTGCGATACCATAGGATTTGGCATTCCAAGGGGGTTGATCCGGCCCATTTTATTCTTATCTTAATTAGTGTCCATCCATAAATGGCCTTTTTCCCGCCGAACATCGTTCTCCGCGGGTTTCCGGCTGCGACGTACATTCAGTACGCCTCACCACAAACCCTTGTGCGGCCTTGCTCGAAGAAAAAAATGCTCATTTCTGAATTGGACACGACATTGTGCCTCCGGGATTCGTGGATAGGCACTAATTAGACGGGTCGAAACTCTACTGCCACAGGAGTATACCCATGCCCTTTGTTGAACTGCCCGGCATAACGGGAAAAGTTTATGTTCCCGAAGTACCGCAAGAAGGCCCCAAAAAGCATCCGTGCAAGGATTGCTATTTCTGCCAAATGTGCAGTGACGATAGGTGCAGATTGTGTATTGGCCCCAAAAACTGCAAAAACCGGAAATCTTCCGGCAAGTAAATGATTCTCGCCTGAATAGACGGGATTATTTTTCACAACGCCTTCCTCAATGTATATCCAGACATCAAAACTGCGCCATACAAAATCGGAAAGCGATTTTATTCATGGAAAAAGGCTTGTCAAAACTTCTCAATTGGTGTAATTTTTCAGCAATATATGTTGCCCTCGTAGCTCAGTGGATAGAGCAATGGATTCCTAAACTAATTCTAGCAAATTCAACAACTTGTGTATTTCTAATTGGTTGATTTGCCTATAAGAATTTTTTAGGTTTTTGGTTCTGTTTGGAAATTTTTCGAAAACTTAGACCTTGACGGGCACATTTTGGGCACAATTTAGGCACAGGAATTTGAGGAAAATAGAATTACCTTTCAGGCATAAACTCTATTAATTTACGGCAAGGTGAATATTTTAAGGTTTGGCTCAACCTTTTGTATCATATCAAAATGTTTATCTTTCGACCAAATGGAAAAATTTAATTTTATTGCCATGACAGCCATTAAAGCATCTTGAAATGGCACTGTGATTCCATTTGTCCTAAGCTGATACAAAAGCAGCCCTAGATCGTTCCAGATTGTGTCGTCTATTACGATGTAATTGAAGCCAGTCAAAGCTTTGTTGATTTCTTGAATATCCTTTTCGCTTTTTGCACCGTGTATAAGCTCGGCCGTCACAACTCCACAAATGGCCACATTCTCATTAAGAAATACTTTTTCAGCTTCCTGGGTAGGTCTTTTCCAAAAGTCGATAATTATGCCTGTATCGACTAAAATCATATCATGCTTTCCTCTCTCAATCGTTGGATAGCATTTTCATCAATATCAATCCGATTCGCCGCTGAAATAAATTCCTTAATATCTCCTTTCATTTCAGTGCGTTCACTCGAGGGAACTTCTAATAAAATGATTTCAACAAATTTTCCTAAAAAACGTTTTAATTCAGGAATGTGGAGTGTCTCTGAATCAATCTTTCGTTGTATTTTGATAGCTTCCATGGCTAACTCCATTTATATGAATAGTTTCTAATTTACCCTTTGTTTCTGAATTTATGTCTCAAAACTTGGTTTCAAT
>JAAXQD010000190.1 GCA_012974475.1 Desulfobacterales bacterium | reverse complement strand
GCTAATTATATATTGATAATATTAATCACTAATCAAGGTTATCCCATGCACTATTCCCTCTGGGATCACACCTGCTCAATTCAAAATAGCCGACTTATTTTGTCTTAATTAACTACAACCGCGGGGGGGTCATTAATGGCATATCTTCATCCCCCAAACAAATCTACCACATTGTGATATTTATTTCTTGACTTCGTCGTGTTTATACACATGTTTAAATAATATTAAAGCCTACTTAACGGGAGAATTATAAAAGTTTGTCCCTAGTGAAACGAAAATTTTAAAAATAGGTTTTTACAGTTTTCACAAATGAAAGGATCAACACCATGAAAATACAATCGAATGAAAAAATTGAGACGCTCAAAAACAACGTGAAGGGTCAAATAGTGCTTCCAGATGATCCGAATTATAACGAAGTTCGGGAGATATGGAATGCCATGATTGATCGCCGGCCGGCTGTCATCGTACAGTGCGCAGAAGCTGACGACGTACCCCATGCAATCTCTTATGCCCGTGAAAACGGATTAGAGATATCCATCAGAGGTGGTGGGCACAACATCGCCGGGAGTTCTTTGTGCGATAACGGCGTGGTGATCGATTTTTCTAATATGACAACTGTAAGCGTCGATGCACAAAAAAGGCGTGCCTATGTCGAACCCGGTGCCACACTCGGTGATTTTGATAAAGCGGTACAGGCCCATGGATTGGCGACACCGGTGGGCATTAATTCAACCACCGGCATTGCAGGACTGACGCTGGGTGGCGGTTTTGGATGGTTGACGCGTAAATACGGTATGACCATCGATAATCTTGTCTCGCAATTTCGGTGTAGTCACCCAGTTCGAATTCGCGCTCTATCCCGTGGGACCTGAAATATTGGCTGGATTGCTTGTTTTCCCGATCGGCCAAGCAAAGCAAGTGCTTGAAAAGTATCGTGAATTTGTAAAATCAGCACCTGAGGAACTCAATGTTTGGGTCGTCCTTCGCAAGGCTCCACCATTGCCTTTTCTTCCCGTGAATGTACATGGCAAAGAAGTTATTGTGCTGGCCATCTTTTATGCAGGCGATATAGCAGAAGGTGAGAAGCTGATCAATTCTTTGCGTAGTTTTGGAGACGCTTATGGTGAACACATTGGTGCTCAGCCATACGCACAGTGGCAGCAGGCCTTTGACCCATTGCTCACGCCTGGCGCAAGGAACTACTGGAAGTCCCATAATTTCACGGAACTTAGTGATGGCGCGCTGGATTCGATTATCGAATTTGCGGGCAAGTTGCCTTCACCACAGTGTGAGATATTCGTGGGGCTTATCGAAGGCGCAGCCAATCGCGTTCCATCGGATGCCATGGCATATGGTCATCGGGACGCAAAGTTTGTCCTGAACGTGCACGGACGATGGGATGAGGTATCGCAAGATGAAACTTGTATTGCATGGGCACGTACGTTTTTTGAAGCGTCTGCGCCCTACGCCTCAGCTGGCGCCTATGTGAACTTCATGACTGGAGACGAAGGCGACCGGGTGGCGGCGGCTTACGGCGTGAACTTTGCTCGACTGCAACAGATTAAAAAGAAGTATGACCCTGAGAATATTTTTCACAATAATCAAAACATCAAAGTGTAGAAACTATTGTTTCAATTCAAAGCGAGTCCGCCGCTTCCAATCCTTTGAACGGCAAGCCAGAACAAGGCTTATGGTTCTACATGCCGCTCCGAGTCTGGAGGCTTTAATGCTTAATCCGGGCAATAAGTTTCATGCCCTAAAGGGAGATAGGAAGGGGCAATTCGCTATCAGCATTAACAAACAGTGGCGTATTTGCTTTGAGTGGCATGATGGTAATGCATTTAATGTTGGAATTGTCAACGGGAAAAGATCCATCACTGACGACACCGCCCTGAGGCTACAGCGCTATTTTGGGATTGAGGCTCAGTTTTGGCTGAACCTACAGACTGAATATGATTTGAGAATGATGAAGCGTAAGGTATGGTCTGATATCGAGCAAAGAATTATTCCAATTAAAACCACAAAGACAGAACTTGAGCATACTACCGGGGCATAACAAAGCGTGGATCGGGTTGGGTCGGGCCACGCTAACTGCCTGAATATTTGGAAAGAGAGCTCTGTAAAAAACTGAACGCCAGAAGTGAATCCATTGAAAATTTAACGGAATTTTTACAACCGAGGATTCCGGCAGCCCCCTCAAATCTACAAAATTTCATCGAGCACTTTCAAAAACTCCTCCGGCGGCACCTGGATTCCTGTCCATAGGGCAAGGGTCCGCCTGGACTGATATGCGAGTGCCGGCAAACCATCCATGAACCGCGCACCATTTCGCAGGGCCATATCCTGCCAGAAATTTTCACTTCGCTCATAGTTAAGATCGACCACCATTTCGCAGTCCTTTATTTTAATCTTTTCAAGCAATGCGGCCATCTCGGGGGACTCGTCAGGGCTTGAAACAGACGTGGCGTTGACCACGATGTTGACATCCAGAGTTCGATGGGGAAGATCATAAAGGGATATGGCTTCTCCTCCAAAGCGTTCGACAATTTGACGCGTTTTTTCTATGTCGCGGCCGGCAACAAAAATAGACGTTGTTCTCAGCCAGTTTAAAACAAATGCTATGGCCTTGGCTGCTCCACCGGTTCCGAAAATAAGGGCCGATTTGCCTTCCACATCAAACCCTGCGTCGCCGATAGCATCCATGAAACCGATGGCATTGGTATTGTATCCTTTCAGTATACCTCCGTTGCATACGATGGTGTTGATTGCGCCGATGATATTCGCCCCCTCTGAAAGAACATCTAAATGGGGTATGACTTTCTCTTTGAAAGGGATCGTGATATTGGCACCGGCAATGTTCAGGACCTTAATACTTTGCAGCGCCTGGCCGATCTGACCGGGATCCACTTTAAACGGCACATATGCGGCTTTCAGCCCTATTCGTTTCAGCATGGCTGAAAATATGGCCGGCGATTTTGAACGCATGATCCGTTCATCGCCCAATATGCAAAAAACCTGCATGTGAAAACCAAACCCTAACCCGGACGCCCCGGAATCAAACAAAGTGTTAAGAATAGCAAAAATATATCAGAATTTATTGACGAGGAACAAAAAACCTGCTCCAAATTCCCGGGGCAGGTTCATGGTAGGGATTTTTTTGGAATATGGGGACCGGTATAATGGAACAAAAACCGGTTATAAACCGAATTCGGCCAAGTCCGATCCCAGGTACACACGTTCATTTTCGCCAAGAATCCCCAGGGAAAGGCAGATGATGGTCCACAAATGAACCGTATGGTATTTTCCCTCGTAATGTTCTTTTATATCGTGAATCTGCGCGTGACAATTGTGGCACGGCGTAATACAGTAATCGGCGTCTGTCGCCATGATCTGTTCGAATTTGCGTTTACCGTAATATCGTCTGGCTTCCGGGAATCCTGACTGAAGAAACCCGCCCCCGCCGCCACAGCAGTAGTTGTTGGACCGGTTGGGAGCCATGTCTACAAAATTCTCTTCGCCCACAACTGTTTTGACAACATACCGCATATCTTCCGCCACCGGGTCGCCAAAGCTCTTTCGAACCAGTTGGCATGGGTCCTGTAGCGTAAACTTAACCTTCAGGTCCTTGTTCCAGTCTGAATTAACTTTCAGTTTTCCTTCCCGAATCCACTGGGCATAATACTGGATGATACTCTTACACTCAAAATTATGTTCAATGTTGAATCTTTTCAGTCCGACCCGGACCGCAAAAAGTTCGTGCCCTCACTCTGTATTGAGCCAGACCTTGCATTTCAGATCATCCACCGCTTTGGCCTTGACCCGAACAATTTTTTCCCAATTCTCCAGGTCCGCACAGAACAGGCAGTAGTTTTCCGCGGCCCAGCCCTTGGATCCGTAAGTCCAGTCAGCCCCCACCAGATTTAAAATCTTCCACAGCGGCACCATCTCGTCCGGCTCGGTTACAGGTTCTCGGGAGTTCTGGTTGAGATAGAAATAAGCACCTTCCTTGTCCATGGGCGCCTGGAGAGCTTCAAAACCGGGCTGGGTTTCCCGCACTTCTTCAGCAACATCTTCCACCACAAAACGCCAATCTTCTTCATTGGCACCCATGGCACTGCAAGTATCGTTCTTTAACGCCATTTCGCATGATCCCCGGATGCCTTTAGGTTGCTCTTCCTTGTCCCAGTTTTTGCGAATGTTAAAGACTAGAGCGGGTATATCGATTTTCATGGGACAAGCATACGTGCAACGGGTGCACATGGTGCACATCCAAGCCCACTTGGAATTCAGAATCTCATCGTCCATACCGAGAGATGCCATACGTAGAAATTTTCTAGGATCCATATCTTCCAAACCCGTTGCCGGACAGCCGGCAGAGCAAATTCCACAGGTTAGACAAAGATTCAGATTTCCTCCTTCTGGGAGAAGGTCCATTACCTGCTCTTTGAAAGTGCTTCTTTTATGTCTTGAAGAAGGGCAGA
>JAAXQD010000063.1 GCA_012974475.1 Desulfobacterales bacterium | reverse complement strand
GGGTTAAACTGCGCTTTACCGCCGCCACGGCGGGCGTTCCCGGTTTCGTTTTCTCTGTTGGATCTTTTTTTGATTTTTATCCGCGGTGGTTTGGCTGCTTTTTGCGCTGTGTTTCGATGGTTTATGGACCGTCTTTTTATCTTTGAACTCCATTAAAAAACTGCCGGGCATTTTTATCAATATCTCTTTTTCGGGCGTCTTTTGCTTTTCGGGCGCTTCCTTTGGTTTGGGCGGGGCAGGCCCTGTAAAACATCCGGGAGAAATCGATTCGGTCAGGAAAAGCGGGTCTCCGGCTTCGTAAAATACGATCCCTCTGTCCATGGATATCCGGGTCTGGACGGACAGGAGTACAGGCTCAGGATCTTTGCGTTTTCCCATCCTTTCGGCCATTTCAGGTTTTGACGACAAAATGACATGACTGAACCCCATGGGAAATATCCCCTTTTCCACAACCGTGGGATAGGCTTTTCTCCGGACACAGGTAAAGAGAAGTTTGGGAAGACTTTGGGCCGGACGGAGCCCCGACAATTTGTCGCGATGTTTTGCGCGGATATAATTGTCCTTGATTTCAATGGGCGGATCCGGCAGGGTGGTGAGGATTTCATTGATGTCGGATCTGCGCACATATCTTAATCCGCCTTCTTCGGAGACCGCCTTTAAGAATTCCTTGAGTTTTACGAATCCGTCGGGATTCGGAACCAGACCGAACTCGGCAGGGTTGTGGCCCAGGACGTAAGATATGAGCTTTGAAAGCCGTTTAAGGGATTTCTGTTGTGCCATTGTGGAAAAAGCCTGCTTGACCTGTTAAATCGTGTCTGGTATTTTCGATGAAATTGTTGGAAAATGTCAATATGTTTGTTTAAATTTGAATTCCCCACTGGGTGTGGAAGCATGGTGAAGATCCCGAGCTTCGGGACCGAACGGGATGAATTAAAATAAAGAAAGGACGATGAAACCATGAATTGCGAAAAATCCCAAGCTCTCTTTGACCTGGCACAGGATGTCATTCCCGGGGGCGTCAACAGCCCTGCCCGGGCTTGCAAAGCCGTGGGCACGCAACCGCTTTTTATAAATCATGCGGACGGCTGCATGATTTATGACGAAGACGGCAATGCCTTTATCGACTATATCGGTTCCTGGGGACCCATGATCCTGGGGCATCGGCATTCTGCGGTTATCGAAGCGGTCTCGGCGGTTCTGAAACGAGGGACCAGCTTTGGCGCGCCCACCGATCTTGAAGTCAGACTTGCCGAAATGGTCATCGATACGGTTCCGTCCATAGAGATGGTCCGCATGGTGAATTCCGGAACCGAAGCGACCATGAGTGCAATCCGGCTTGCCCGGGGATTTACGGGAAGAGACACCATCATCAAGTTTGACGGCTGCTATCACGGCCATGCCGACACCCTCCTCGTGGAAGCCGGTTCGGGGGTGGCCACATTGAGCATTCCCGGAAGCCCCGGTGTGCCGAAATCCTTTGTGGCTCATACATTGTCGCTGCCCTACAACGATATCGACCGTGTTTCAAAGGTCATGGAAGAGCAGGGAGAAAAGATTGCAGCCATCATTGTCGAGCCGGTTGCAGGGAATATGGGACTGGTGCTGCCCAAAGACGGTTTTCTACAGGCCCTAAGGAGGCTGACCGAAGAAAACGCCAGTCTGCTGATATTCGACGAGGTCATGACCGGGTTCAGGGTGGCCCGGGGCGGGGCCCAGGCCCTATATGGCATCCTTCCGGATTTGACATGTCTGGGCAAAATCATCGGCGGCGGCCTGCCGGTGGGAGCGTATGGCGGCAAACGTGAAATCATGGAGTACGTCGCACCTCAGGGTCCGGTATATCAGGCCGGCACCCTCTCCGGAAATCCGTTGGCCATGGCCGCAGGGATTGCAACGCTAAAACAGCTCGACGAGCCGGGTTTCTACGACACTTTAGACAAAAAGTCGGACCGCCTGGCCACGGGCCTTGAAATGGCTGCGGAAAACGCAGGGATAGATGTCAGGGTCGACCGGGCCGGATCGATGCTGGGCTTCTTTTTTACAGACCGGGCGGTGATGAATTTCGACGACGCAAAAACCTGCAATCTGAAAATGTTTTCGGATTATTACAAAGGGATGCTGGAAGAAGGTATCTATCTTGCACCGTCACAGTTTGAGGCCATTTTCGTGTCCGCCGCCCATGACACGGAGCATATCGACGCAACCATAAAGGCGGCGGAAACGGTGCTCGATAGGTTGGCAACCTAATCAGTGTCCATCCATAAATGGCCTTTTTTCCGCCGAACTGTGTTCTCCGCGGGTTTCCGGCTGCGGCGTACATTTAGTACGCCTTGCCACAAACCCTTGTGCGGCCTTGTTCGACGAAAAAAATGCTCATTTCTGAATTGGACACGCCATATGCCTATTATATTCGTGGATCGGCACTAATCATTTCTTGTCATCAGACGATGATATGCACGACTGTTTCCTGATTTTTACCCTCCAGATACGCTGGTAGAAGTGAAAGCTCGAAAGGAACAATGCGCCGCCGATGGTGGCGTAGATGACGGCGAGAAAATGTCTGGGGAACGGCGAGTAACGCAATGTGATGCCGAGGAGCATCATAAAAATGACAACCAGATAACTTCTCCAGGCCTGAAAGGCGAAGATGCAGCATTTGTCTGCCATGAGGCAGAGCCGGTCGATATTTTTTAGGGCGATTTTTGAAAAGGGGTATCGGTAGGCTGCCAGCGCAAAAACCAGGCCGAGAGATCCCAGGGGCAGAGCCCGGCTCCAGGGAACCGCCTTCAGCCAGATGTATGCCAGACGGCAAAGCATAATGCCCACCACAGTCCACATTAAACCGGCCAGGACCATCAGCCAGTATTTGGAGACCGCCGGTTTCCATTTTTCCAGAGACAACGCTACCCCCCCTGGTTCGAATTTCTGTTGTTCGGCCAACACCGCAGACGTAAAAAGATCATCGGTATCGATGAATAAATTTACGTTACCATGGATTGGCAACCATCGTCAATTTCTGTAAAAAATCCCAAAAACAATTCCTTGACCGAACCTTTGAACCCGGGTAAATTGTCCTCTAATTTGTTTTACGATACTCCTAAATAAACACCTGCAAAGACTTTCGTTTAATTAAGCTTTAATCTCAAATAGATGCAAAGCTTTCCCCTTGTAATCGAGAAAGCGGAGCTGTGTCCGGGCTTTCTCTCGTTTGATCAGCATCTTCTGATATTTATTTTAAATGAAACGAAAAGGAACCAGCATAATTTTTGTCAATGATCAGCGCAAGGTCTTGCTGCTTCTGAGAGATGACAAACCCACCATTCCCTATCCGAACATGTGGGATGTCCCCGGAGGGCATGTGGACGACGGGGAGACGCCCGAGCAGTGTATTGTCCGCGAAATGAAAGAGGAGATGGACCTGACCCTCGAGGAATTTGAACGGCTCTCCGTTATGGAATTCACCGACCGGGTAGAGTATACGTTTTGGAAACGGGCAAACCTGGATATCGAAAAAATAGACCTCCGGGAGGGGCAGCGGTTAAGATGGTTTACGGAACTCGAAGCCAGGAATTCGAAACTGGCCTACGGGTTCAATGAAATCATCGATGATTTTTTCAAAAAGGCCCCGTTTCTTTTGTCCTACAGCCAATAAATTTTTACGTTTCACTGT
>JAAXQD010000119.1 GCA_012974475.1 Desulfobacterales bacterium | reverse complement strand
GTCATGTTCGCGAAACTCTATCATAAAATATGATGTTTGAAAAGGCATATGCAGATATGAATTGACTATTAACCAGTGAATATTCAATAATAGTGGATAAAAAATAGTACCTTCGGTTTTGTTTTTGGTTGAATTAAAAAATCGATGGAGATCGGTCTCTTCTGTCGAGGAACTATGAAATTTTTCGAAAAAATGACTTTGCTATGGGTTGCGCTCATTATCATGGGGAGCACTCTTTCGCCTCAAAGCGCTTTTGGCATTACCCTACAAGAAGAAGAGGAGCTATCACGGGAATTCATAAAAGTCGTTTTAGCTCACTACGAGATTATCGATGATCCTCTTATCGCCAACTATGTCAATGAAGTCGGCAACAAAATACTCTCGGTGCTTCCTCCCCAGCCGTTTTACTATCATTTTTATGTCATAAAAGAAGATGTTTATAATGCATTTGCAATCCCGGGAGGCCATATTTTTATAAACAGCGGACTCTTTGAAGCCATGGATAGTGAAGAAGAACTTGCAGGTATACTGTCCCATGAAATAGCGCATGTGGTGTGCCGTCATATTTCCCAAAAAATAGAAAGGGCACGAAAAATAAACATGGCCACCCTTGCCGGGATGGTGGCCGGTGTGCTCCTTGGCGCCGCCGGGGGAGCAGCAGCAGCAGCCAATGCCGTCACCATGGGATCTATGGCTGCCGCTCAATCCATGACTTTGGCATACAGCCGTGAAGACGAAAGGCAGGCGGACCAGATCGGCCTCCACATAGAAAGAAAAGCGGGATATAACGGCAAAGGACTGATGGATGTACTCAAAAAAATCCGGAGCAAACGGTGGTTCGATTCAAACGAGATTCCAACGTATTTACAGACACATCCCGGTGCAGAAGAACGGATGGCCTATATCGACACCTGGCTCGAGAAACATAAAAAAAAGGCAGCGCCGATGGATCCTTATTATTTTGAAAGGGCTCACACACGACTTGTTGCTGTTTACGGGGATAAAAGCACCGCACTCATACAGTTTAAATCGGCGGTGAAAAAGAATCCTGCCAATCCGTTGGCACATTACGGATACGGCCTGGTTCTGGAAAGGGAAGGTGACCCCAAAGGTGCCGTTGAGCAGCTTAAAGCAGCATTGGGCAAAAGAGCATTCGATCCTTATATCTTGAAAGATCTTGGCCTGATCTATTTCAACGACGGCCAGTATGAGCAAGCATCCCGCATTCTCGAAGGCGCCGCCAGCATCATTTCCAATGATCCGGAAATTCTCTTTTATCTCGGACGAACCCAGGCAGAGCTGGGACATCTTACGGATGCAGCCGCCACGTTTGAAGCGCTGATCGCAAAAAAATACAACTATCCACGTGCCTTTTATTTCCTGGGTGAAACCTATGGGAAGCTTGGAAAACTAGATGATGCCCATTATAATTTGGGGATTTATTACGAAAAAAAAGGGGATTTGAAAAATGCCGCTTTTCATCTGAAAAAGGCCTTGGAGCTTATGGATGATCCAAATAAAAGGGCCGTTATTGAAAACATGTTGAAAGACGTCAAAGGAAAGCAGATAGAAAAAGCGAAAGCTGAAAAATAGGAGGTTTTGAAACCGGTTGCCGTCAAGACCGGTCAAAATGAGAGAACTGCATTGTAAATGTCCCTCTGCCCTGAGTTGCCGATCGTAATGAGGTTGAGTACCCGAACATGCGTGAAAGCGGAACGATGGCTTTGATAACATTTGCCCCCATTTTGTGTTCAATGGATTCAATTTTTCCACCGCGGGAATTAAGGTCCCCGATAACATCGCCCATGACAGCTTCTGAAATAAAAATTTCCACATTCATAATCGGATCAAGGAGAAATGGCTTACAGGTTTCAATCGCTGTTTTGCACGCCATGGATGCACTGACTTTAAACGCCAATTCCGTGCTCAGGGATTCTTTATACACCCCGCCCATGAGAACCACTTCTACATCCACAACCGGGTAGCCCATCAGCGAACCGCTTTCCAAAGATTCCATCACCCCTTCTTTGATAGCGGGAATAAAGACATCCGGTATGGTTTCATTGTCCACTTCAGATCTGAATCTTTTTTCAACACCTCGGTCCAGTGGTATCAGTTTCAAGGTTACTTCGGCAAAGTGTCGCTGCCCCGCAACCTCCTTGTCGAATACAGCAGATGCCCGCCCCTTTTTTGCAATGGTTTCCCTGTAGACAACCTGAGGTTTTCCCACGTTTACATTGGTTTTAAATTCACGCTGCATGCGGCTGATGATAACTTCAAGATGAAGCTCTCCCATACCGGACAAAATTGTCTGTCCGGTATCGTCATCCTTTTTAAGCTTGAGGGTCGGGTCTTCAGCCATAAATTTTTCAAGGACGTGATCGAATTTTTCTTGATCAGCTTGGGTCTTTGGCTCCACAGCCACAGAAATGACCGGCTCGTAGAACTCCATTTTTTCCAGCAAAACAGGATGATCCATAGAGCAGAGTGTTTCGCCGGTAGTCGATTCCTTCAATCCAACAACCCCGACAATACTTCCGGCACCGGCAGCATCGATCCGCTCCCTTTTGTTGGCGTGCATTTCCAATATTCGGGAAAGTTTTTCATTTATTTTCCGAGAAGGGTTATAAGTATCGGCTTTGACGCGCATTGTCCCGCTGTAAATTCTTACATAGGACAGTTTGCGGCCTTCTGACATGGCGACTTTGAATATGAGCGCCGCAAGGGGTTCCGTGTCTTTGGCGTTGCATACCATCGAATCTCCGGTTTCAGGGTGTACACCTTTGATGGGGGGGATGTCTACAGGACTCGGAAGAAACATCACAATGGCGTCAAGGAGCGGTTGTATCCCTTTGTTTCTCAGCGCACTGCCGCAAAAAACCGGAACCAGCTTCAAGTCTATGGTTGCCCTTCGTATGGCAGCAATCAGATTTTCCGGGGCAATCGGTGTTTCTGATAAATAATCTTCCATGATATCATCATCGACTTCAGCGACGGTTTCAATAAGTTTTTCATGATATTCCGTTGCGGAATCGAGCAGGCTCGGAGGGATCTCCTCCGAACTATACGTAGCACCCAGGGTCTCGGCTTCCCAGATAATCTGTTTCATATTGATGAGATCGATGACGCCTGTAAAATCATCTTCGGCGCCAACCGGAAGTTGTAAAATAAGCGGATTCGCACGCAGTCTCTCTTTCATCATTTCGATTGTGCCCAAGAAATCGGCACCCACCCGGTCGAGCTTATTGACCAAGGCAATCTTTGGAACCCGATATTTGTCCGCCTGTCGCCATACGGTTTCCGACTGGGGTTCTACACCGCCAACCGCGCAGAAGACGCCGATGGCACCGTCGAGGACTCTCAGCGAACGTTCAACTTCGATGGTAAAATCGACATGCCCCGGTGTATCGATGATCTGGATCGTGCACCCCTTCCAGTGACAGGTTGTAACGGCAGAGGTAATCGTAATGCCCCGTTCCTGTTCATCGGGCATCCAGTCCATAACCGCTTCACCGTCATGAACTTCGCCGATTTTGTGGGAGCGGCCCGTATAGTAAAGTATACGCTCTGTTACGGTGGTCTTGCCGGCGTCAATATGGGCGATAATGCCGATATTCCTTATATTTTTTATGTGGATCTTTTTTTTCATCGTATCAGAAGCATGTTGGCTTTAAAGGGAAAGCGAAGATCGATATGGCCGGCCAGCGTCATGGCGTCATGTCCGCCGATAAGGATCTTCACCGCGTCGATTTCAGGGATATTCAATATCAATGAATTTACGATTGAATAAATAATAAAAAGTTCCGATTTAATTCCGCCGGGGTGAGCCTGCCTTATTTTATCCGACAGATCGACATACGCGGTTCCATCCCGGGTAACATAGAATGCATTGAGGGTCGTACCTTCAGGAAGCGTCCGGATAAGTCCTGTGCGGGGACCGTTTGCCAGAGCTTCGACGATGACTTTGCCAAATTCAGCCGGATTGTCAGAATGACCCAGATTCCACGCTTCTGCAATGAGAAACGAATTGTTTTTGTCGGAAAAATACAGATGGACAACAGACTTGTCTGAATGTTGTGCTTCAACGAATCTTGGTTTTTGCCCGAATTGATCCAATCCCCAGGACTTAAAGGGCATCATCACCAGAACCGTGCATATGACAACGCCGGTAATAAGCGAAGAACACGGATAGGACATACGATTTTTTTTAATCATGACGCATCAACGTTTTGTTAACAAAATGACAAGGTTTTTTAAGCCAATACAATTGTTATGTCAAGGGAAGAAGGGGGAGGGGTTGAGTAAAAAGAGAGCGTCCAAGAAAAAGAGCCGGCCAGACAGACCGACTTTTTTTGAAATGTTCGGTGCTCCTGATCCGGCTCGAACCGACGGTCCCATCACGGCCGCAACAGCATATTAAATTTATGATATCAATTGGTTGCAATGTTGAATGGGTCGGATTTGATGACCCATAATAAAGGTAAGAGGACCGTTGGTTTATGGTCGGAAAACCGATCCCCAATGTCCGGGCCCCTTGGGAACAACTGGGGCCATCCATGTCAGAATCAGGTGTTGGCGGCCGTATCCAACAATGAAAGGGCTTTTTCCTTGCCAACCAGTTGCACAAAGGTTCCAAAGCGCGGTCCACGTTCTTGACCAAAAACCACTTCATAAAAGGTTTTAAAAAAGTTCTTTGGCGATTCATCAAACGATCGAGCCACCGAAAACGGGATGGATTGAATTTCGTTTTCATCATCGCCATCATAATTTGCGAGTTCATCCCGAAGACCTTTTAACATCTCTTTTTCTTTTTCGGTCGGGGTGCGATAATGCTTGTTCGGCAAGATAAAATCCCGATAGTAGTTCATGGCCTTCTTTACCAAATCTTCTATGACAGCGCTGAACTCATCCATAGAAGGATCATAGCGTTTTAGATATTCTAATATTAAGTCTATATCATCCGCACCCACCGCTGAAATGAGGTTGTTGATCAATGAAAAATTGATGGATGTCCTGTAATCAGGAACCGCTGTGCCCTGATTAAAAAGGTGCCAAATCGTCGAATCAGGCTTTTTCTCGGCATCCAATTTTTCGTAATTATTTAAACCCGCGAGGTATTCATCCACCGATTTTGGTACAATCCCCCAAAAGAGCCGCTTCGCTTGCTTTGGGTTCTGAAAAATATAGTACAACAAAGACTCTAACGGAGCGTAACTCATCCAAGATTCTATGGTTAACCCTTTACCGATGCTCTTTGAAATCTTCCGACCCTTTTCGTCTAAAAAGAGTTCATAGAACAATCCTATGGGGGGCTGTTTGCCCATTAACCGGATAATCTTACCGGAAAGCTTTGCGGATTCGATCAGATCTTTTCCATACATCTCATATCCAATGTCATAAGCATACCAGCGCAAGGCCCAGTCAATTTTCCAACCCACTTTGACATGGCCGTTAAAGATCGAAATCGTCCCTTTATTTCCGCAATTTTTTACCAAACCTTCTTCTCGGTCGCAGATGTAGTCGATGGTATTTTTTTCAGCGTCATAGGCGGTCACCCGGGTGCTGTAAATCCGTCCGCATTTTTCGCAGATTGGGAAAAACGGAGACCAATTTGTACGCTTTTCCTCACCCATGGTGGGGAGAATTATCCGTTTGATATCTTCAACCTTTTGAAGGATGATGGCCAAACCTTCATTAAAATCACCCCGGGTATAGGCTTCATATGAACTTTGAAACACATAATCAAATTTGTAGCTATCCAAAAATTCACGCAATTTTTTGTTCATATATGCGCTATAACTTTCACACGCATCAAATGGATCGGGGATGCGACATAGGGGCTTCCCCAAATTTTCAGTCAACATTTCCTGTTGCGGCATATTTAAGGGTACTTTTCTCAAACCGTCCATATCATCACTAAAAGCAATGAGTTGGGTTTGACGCTGGGTTGAAAATTCGAAGGCCCGGCGTATCCAGGTCGTTCGAGCGATCTCGGCAAATGTGCCGATATGGGGTAACCCACTGGGTCCAAAGCCGGTTTCAAACTGGACGGGAATATTTACGGATTTTGAAAATCGTTTGCGTAACTTGTCGGCCTCTCTGAAAGGCCAGGATTTATAATTCGGCGACGTCATCAGTTTTAACCCTCGAAGATTCTGTATAGCTGGATACTAAAAATTTTATCTTATAACTTTTTATCAACGATATATCAAGACACTATTTGGTCTTTTTTCCTTTCGGTATCGAAAAGAAATTTCTAAAGATTGTTTATACGTCCCGCGTGGTTATCGGTTCATCGCCGGCGTCAAAATGCACAAAAACATGTGCGCATATGAACCGTTTTCTGTGCATTCTGCTTTTATGGATTTTATGGTTCGATTAAATGCGCAAACCAAAATCATCAAGATGGAAAATTTTA
Organism: Desulfobacterales bacterium; assembly: GCA_012974475.1. GTDB lineage: Bacteria > Desulfobacterota > Desulfobacteria > Desulfobacterales > UBA11574 > JAAXQD01. The sequence continues at coordinate 27,992 of JAAXQD010000119.1, read as the reverse complement.
ACCACCGTAACCGTCTTTAAAACAAAGAATTTCAAGTATACGGTGCTGAATCGACCCCAACGTTTCCAATGGGTTTAAAAGAAATCCGGTTTTGGCACAAAAATTGATTTACAGAGTTCGAGGTCGAATTCCATCAACTTCCAAAGTTTGAAGCGCCCTGCAGCTCCGTAAGGCGGGATTTCCGCTACGCTTCAACACGCTTGCAGGGAATGCGCTTGCCTTGTTGAATCCCTGAAATTCAACTGGGCGAGCTGATGCAGTTCAAGAGAGAACCGATGGACAAACTGCTTTTCATCGATGACGAAGAAGGCATCCGGCGTTCGGTGGTCCGTGCCCTTAAACAGGAGCCGTATAATACCCATACCGCCGAAAACGGTGAAACCGGCATTGCCTTTGTGAAAGAGAACATTTCTGACACGACAACGGTAATTTCCGATTACAAAATGCCGGGATTGGACGGCATCGAAACCCTCGCCATCATCGGATCCATCAATCCTGAAATCACCCGCATCGTCCTTACGGGATACGCAACCATGGAAGCGGCGATTCAGGCTACCAACGACGGGATTGACGGTTTTCTAACCAAACCGTTTGACAATATGGAACTCAGGGCCAAAATCCACACCATCCACGTTCGAAAGCGCCTCAAGCAGTTTGTGTCCGAACAGGTTTACCAAAAGATCGAAAAATCGTCGGGGGTTCTGAAGCCGACGTACCATGAAGCTTCGATTCTTTTTTCCGATATTCGCGATTTCACCCGGATGTCTCAGCATGTTCAACCTGACAAAATCGCCGACTTTTTAAACAACGACTATTTCACGCCGCTGGGTGAGATCGCTTATCGGTATAACGGAACCGTGGACAAACATATTGGTGACAGTATTATGGTGGTTTTCGGCTCGCCGGTGGCCGATGATGACAATGCGACCCGTGCTGTGGAAACGGCCATGGAAATGCAGAGATGCGCAAAAAAAATCGATGAAAAACTATACAAAAAAAATGGATTGAGGTTGAAAATCGGCATCGGCATATCAACAGGAAAGGTATTTTCCGGCATTTTGGGTTCATTGAGAATCAAAGAATTTACGTCCATAGGAATGCCGGTCAATATCGCCGCACGGCTGCAAAGCATGGCAAAGGGCGGTGAAATCCTCATCAGCGATGCGACGTTTCAAAAATTTTCGGGCGAAATAAAAGTTGAAACCCTCCCTTCGGTCACCGTAAAGGGGGTTGACCGATCGATTGTCGCTTACAAAGTTGAACCCTAATTGATCATTTGTTTTTTAAGAGCAAGATAGACTTTTTATGCCCGTGGAATTAATCTTTTGGCCGAACCGTAAAGCCTGCCCGAATATCTTGCCCTGAAATAAGAACAGCTTCAGCAGTGTCGGGATAGACGGCAGTTATTTCTATCTCTCCGGTCTTAAGACCGGGTATAAAGAATCGGTGACCGTCCACGCCCTGGAAGGTATCCATACTGTTATAAACTTCAAATATGTCCCCGGGCTTTATTCCCACCCGTTCTCCAGAGGATAGGATGATCTTATCGTCAACGGTCGAAGTAATGTATCCTGTCCAGGGATCTAACACCACGGCATTGCAGATTTTTTCGCCCGTATCAATGGCGATTTGCTTAAAAATATCATCTTTTATATACGCCTTGATTTCAGCGTCTGCACCGGTGGATTCCAAGTCTGATTCATCGATTTCGATTTCACGCATAAAACTTTCGTCGAGAAGCTTTGCGCCGGTCTCGGTATCGTATACTTCAGCTACAATCTGCACTTGGACGTAGTGATGAATGTCTTTAAACCACCAGATTCCCTTTTTCCTTTTATCGATTCTGACATCATTTAACGCTCCGGTTACAATTGAATTCAAACCGGACCGTCTGCCGGACTTGGCCAGATCGTAGTTGCCGATCCGTCCGGACGCCTTTCTGGGTAACTTTACCAAAAAATCGGGATATCCGGAATCGCCCGGTTTTTCCAAAAGGACGTCCGGACATGAAGACATTATCTTTTCCGTCAGATCGATTAAAAAGCTTTGTTGCATCTCCGTATCAGAAAAAGCGGTTTTGTTTTCAAAAAGCGTAATGCCAATCCTTTTTTTCAGATCACTGTCTGGAGCCCGAAGATCTCTGACCATTCGCTTGGTTTTTCTCTCCATGGACGAGTAGGTTGTACACCCTCCAATCAGTGATAAAATTAGGAATAAGAATAAAATAGCAGCAACGTGATACCGATTTGCACCGTGCGTTTTGGTTGTCTTGGACATTATGTCTTCCCCTCGAAGACCGCCGTAACTCTGGCCGTGATTCCGCCTCTGGCTGTGAAATCCCCGGTAACCTCCATAAATTTGGGCGACAGAACGGCAACAAGATCATCGAGAATCCGGTTGGCCACATGCTCATAAAAAATACCGACGTTTCGGTACTGCAACAGATAAAATTTCAAGGATTTCAGTTCAACGAGTTTCTCGTCCGGCCGGTACTTAATGGTTATGCATCCTATGTCGGGCAATCCGGTCATGGGACATACCGATGTGTATTCCGGTTGTCGGATGACGATATCAACGTCTCTTCGGGATCGATATTGATATTCGATGGGCGTCAGAACGTCGGTTTTTACAATGTCCGGACTTTCAATATTGTATTTTATATGCTTTTCAAAAGGTGGTATCATTTCCTTGCTCCATTATAATTTAATCAAAAGAATTCCTCGATGCTCTGCATCGGGGTTAATAAGATAAAAATTCATTTTGATACCTCGCAGCTCTGCTGCGGGGTAGTTCATTGAAAATAGATTGAAAATTTTCAATGGGCCGGTATTATCCACTCTTTTAATAATTAAGAAAACGTTTGGTGTCAAATAAACCCTTATTATTTTTTAACTGCCGGGGACAAAACGGTTCGTGAGAATCTTGACATCGAAGGTTTTTTCTGTTAACAGATCAATTTTATTGTAAAAACTCCTAACGAAAGGTGCCGCAAATGAGTTCTGTCGATGAGCTGATTCTCAGATCCACCAAAGAAATCGTTGTGAAATTCATCGAAACCGGAAGGCTGGGCCCCGCCGGTTTTCACGAGACATTCAAGTCTATCTACCAAACTGTGGAAGAAACAGTGAAAGGTTTGGAAGAAACTCCCGAGAAATCCGAAGCGTAAGCGGTGACGGTTTCGAAAAATCGAATACGTGTTTAATGAGAAATCCGGGTTAGTGGGCTTCAGCCCAATTACTGCCCGATACCACATTCACCTTCAGGGGCACCTTGAGATCCCAGATTCCTTCCATGGTTTTTTTCACAAGATTTTTAACGGGTTCGAGCTCTTCAGGCGGGACTTCAAATACGATTTCATCATGCACTGAAAGGAGCATCGCACTTTTAAAGCCTTTTTCTCCGAAGGCGGTGTTCACATAAATCATGGCCAGTTTGATAAGGTCCGCGGCTGTCCCCTGCACCGGTGTATTGATGGCGGTACGTTCTGCAAACTCCCGGACCATTTTGTTGGGGCTGTTGATGTCCGGCAGAAGTCTGATTCGCCCCAGAAGGGTACTGGTTCTTTGGGTCTTTCTGGCATCTTCGATGGCCTGGTCGATAAACCTTTTCACACCTTTATATCTGGAGAAATAATTGTCGATATAGGTTTTGGCCATTTTACGGCTGATGCCCAGCTCTCTGGAAAGGCCGAAAGGACTCATGCCATATACAATACCGAAATTGATCACTTTGGCCTGCCGTCGCAATTCCGACGTTATAAACGACGGAAAGACCTGGAACACTTCTGTTGCGGTTCGTGTATGAATGTCCTCATCAGCTTTGAAAGCTTGAATCAAAATTTCATCATCGGCATAATGGGCCAGGATACGGAGTTCTATCTGGGAATAATCTGCGGAAACCAACGTCCACCCTTTTCTGGGAATAAATGCTCTGCGAATTTCTATCCCCTCTTCGGTTCGGATGGGTATATTCTGCAAGTTCGGATCAGAGCTGCTCAATCTTCCGGTGGCGGTCACCGTTTGGTTGTAGGAGGTATGAATTCTTCCGGTTTCCGGGTGAACGATATCGAGCAGGGCATCCGTATAGGTCGATTTCAGCTTGGCAAGGGTTCTGTGTCTTAAAATTAGTTCAGGGAGTTCATGCTTGTCTGCAAGGGATGTCAACACGCTAACATCCGTTGAATATCCGGTTTTTTTCTTGGTCTTTTTTTGAACCGGCAGTTTGAGTTTTTCAAACAGTATCTTTCCAAGCTGCTGGGTCGATTTTATATTAAATTCTTCTCCGGCAATTGAATATATCATTTTTTCGAGCAACTCGAGCTGGTGTTCAAACGATTTTGAGAGATCCTGGAGCTTTTCCCGATCGACACATATCCCGGTCATTTCCATCTTCATCAAAACAGGCACCAGGGGCATTTCGACTTTTTCAAACAGTTCCATCAAACCGGAGGCTTTGATTTTCGGCATCAGAACATGATAGGCTGCTAAGGTAACATCTGCATCTTCGCAAGAATAGGGGGCGGCCTTTTCAATGGGAATGTCTGCAAAACTAATGTTCTTTTTGCCTTTGCCTGCAACTTCCTCGTAGGTAATTGTTTTGTGATCCAGAAAATCGAGGGCGATCTGGTCCAGGTTGTGGGCACGTTTTGAAGGGTCGATCAAATAGGATGCCAACATGGTGTCGAAAATAACGCCAGCCAGGTTTATTCCGTGTCGCTTAAGAACCATCCAGTCATATTTTATATTTTGACCGACCTTTTTGATCTTGGGATTTTCCAGCACCGGTATCAACTGTTTCAATACTTCTTTAAGCGCCAGCTGTGCAGGAGCACCCGGATACGTATGGGCACAGGGAATATAAAACGCCTCATGAGGCTTAATGGAAAAGGACAAACCTACGATCCGTGCCTCCATGGGATTCTTGGAGGTGGTTTCGGTGTCGACGGCGAATATTTCGGCTGTTTCCAGAAGAACGAGCAGATCCGACAGAGCCGACATGTCAAATATCGGACGGTAATTTTTATTTGAAAGATCGGCCTTCTGAGGGAAGGCCCGCTGCAATTGCCTGAATTCCAACTTTTTAAAAAGGCCAGACAGTTTGCTGTTGTCCGGTGGTTGGCATTTTAAGTTTTCAGGATTGAATGGAACCGGCGCATCCGTATCGATTTTAACCAGCTTTTTGCTCAAAAAGGCCTGGTCTTTGTATTGAACAAGATTTTGATGCTGTTTTTTCTTTGTAATCGTTTCGATTTGTTCATAAAGATGCTCAAGGTTTCCGTAGGTTTGAATCAAAGACAGGGCGGTTTTGGATCCGATACCGGGAACGCCGGGGATATTGTCCGACGAATCGCCGGAAAGCGCCATAACATCGATCATTTGTTCGGGCTCAACACCAAAAGATTTTCTAACGCCTTCTAAATCGATGATTTTTTCTTTCATGGGATCCCAGATAATGGTCGTATCGGTGACCAGCTGCACGAAATCTTTGTCCCCGGTGACCATTACAACCGAAAATCCGGCTGCCTCAGCCCGTCGTCTGAAAGTGCCGATAAGATCATCCGCCTCAAAACCCTGCATTTCCATAACCGGGATGTTGAATCCATGGGTGATTTTCTTTATATAGGGGACTTGAACCGACAAGTCTTCAGGCATGGGGGGACGATTGGCTTTGTAGTCCGGGTATATTTCGTGCCGGAAAGTCGGTCCCTTGGCATCAAAAAACATCACCACATACTCCGGGGATCGATCTTCAATGAGTTTTATTAACATTCGGGTGAACCCGAACGCTGCATTTGTTGGAAGGCCCTTTGAATTGCTCAACCCCCGTATGGCGTGGTAGGCACGGTAAATATATGCACTGCCGTCTATAAGATATACTGTTCTGTCATTTTTCATATGGTTTCAGATGGTGTTGCGGGCTGTGTTCGTTCCGGCTCGGTGCCGGTTGACATGGATCCTTTGTTGCATTAATTTTCTACCATAATGTGTTGTTGACCGTTCTGTTCCTATCAGTAATTCAGTAAAACAGCAAGATCGCTTAAGGAATTATAAAATGAAACCCGGCAAGATAATTACCGAAGATGATGAAATCAAAAGAACACTCGAAAATGCAAAGACCATTGCCATCGTGGGTTTAAGCCCCAAACCCGAAAGGGACTCCAATAAGGTCGCAAAATATCTCAAAAATCAAGGATACAGAATAATTCCGGTCCGGCCCGGGCAAAAAGAAATTCTGGGAGAAAAAGCCCATGCCACACTCGATGATATCCAGGAAAAAGTGGATATTGTGGACGTATTCAGAAATTCCGCACAGATTGTGCCCCATGCCCTTGAAGCCGCCCGCCTGTCGCCGAAAGTCTTCTGGATGCAGCTGAACATCGAAAACCCGGAAGCTGCAGCACTGTTAACAGAAGCAGGCGTTGATGTGGTAACGAACAAATGTATAAAGATCGAACATGAAAAACTCTGTAAAAAGAACGCCTTATAGAGAAAGACGCCGCATTGGCAGACAAAGCGGCTGCCATTGCTGCAGGGAGAAACCACTTTTCTGCTGGAGATGCCGGTGCGGCTTTGCTATTTGTCAGGAATGCATGTTGGAAAATTTCTGGGGGATGTCTTGCAACGGAATAACCTGGGAATGCCCGGACTGCGGTGATAACAATGGGTTGGGCAACCAATAACCGACCCATATAATAAATTTACAGCGCAGATTTTCTTCAATCCATGGAAGTCAATGTTTTTTATGTGACGTCTTCTTGCCACCCTATTTCTAAATCAAGGATCTTTGTGATTTCTTTCAAGCTGTGTATATGAAACTCAGCGGAAAGGGATCTGTTTTGATACGCCACAAACGGCATCCCCGCGGCTTTTGCCGCAATTTCGTCGAGGTTCGAATCCCCTACATATAACGCATGGTTCGGTTCTATTCCAAAATGGTCCAGAATCTTGATCAGCGGGTCTGGGTGAGGTTTGGGACGCTCCACGTCCATGGAACTGACCACAAGGTCAAAATACCCTTCCAGGCCGTGTTCTTTGAGAACCCGGTCCATGGTGTCCGATCGGTTGGTTGCAACTGCGGTTTTATATGTCGGCCTGAGCATTTTAAGTAGCTGTTTTAAATGGGGTTCTATGACCATATATTTTAAAAACGGGAGATAGCTCATATTTTTCCGATAACTCTGGGCCGCCTGGATATTTTCCGGGTCATTACAGAGGAATTCAATGGATTGGTCTACGGTATGGCTGTGACAGTAAGCAAATTGATCGGGGGTCAATGGCGGCTGACCGAGATGGTCCAATATCTGATTATAGTAAGCAATGTTTGCCTTGGTTGTGTCGAACATAACGCCGTCACAATCGAAAGCAACAACTTTGATATTTTTCATCTTATTTTTTGGGGTTTGTCGGCCGGTCTGAGATGTAACCGTAAACATAGATTTTGATCTCCGGCCGTATTTTGCTGTCCGTTGTTAATTTGATGGTATCAAAATAGCGGCCCTTATCATTTTTCAGGTTTTCAACCGTCAGAACATATTCCATATTTTCTGAAGATTTATTTTTTTCCAGTGTATAACGGATGTATTTGCCATTAATTGCCGTGACGTCGGAAATTCTGAACGGATACTTTTTTTCAGGTATGATCTTTACGGTTGATATTATTTTATCGCCGGGAAAACCGCGGAGAGTGGCCCGCTTCGGGACGATGGTAACAAAGTTTTCAACATTACCAGAAACGATCAGATGAAGTACGGGTTGGTCGGGTGCATTGGTTTTGACCGTTATGGTTTTGGTCATCGTTCTTCCACCGTAGCCCGATGTATCGACTTTGATGACAACCTTTCCCTCGCCGCCGGCAGGGATCTGTCTCGGGTATGAGACAGCGGTGCACCCTCACCCGGTTTTGACGCTCTCGATCTTCAGCAGAGCGGTTCCTTTGTTTTGTATAACAAAACCATGGGTTACTTCAGTGCCGTCTGCAACTTGAGCAAAGGTGTAACGGCTTTCCGGTACAACGGCGGATGGTGATTGAGGCGTTTGTTTCGAGGCGCCAAAAGCACTGGTTTGGGAAAAAACCAAGCAGAACAGTAGAAAGAAAGCAGCACAGATTTTAAATTTCATGTTGAAAAATTCCTATATATAATATGTGGTAATTGGGTTTGAGAAATCGGATCTTGGGGCCCATCATCCGGTTGCTCGACAGGGCATGAACAGACTACTTAAGTTGCATCCTTTGTAATGTCAAGTTGCATCTTTTTGTTTTAAGCTGTTCCGTTTGTTTTGCCTGTGCAAGGATCGACACGGCAAACGCCAGGCAACCCGTATCTGAATACAGGATTTAAGTCATAAAAAACGGGTCCACGTCCAGAACAACCTTGACATCCCGGTTTTGGATGGCAGCCCTGTTCTCAAACCACACCTTGTGAAGAAACTCGCGGAGCGGTTTAACGCTTCGGCCTTTTAATAATATTTGCCAACGGTAGTGTTTGGCAATCTTTGGGATCGGCGCTTCAATGGGGCCTAAAATCTCCAAAGATCTCAAAAAGGATCGATCGTTTCTTTTTAAATCAAAGCAGAGATCTCCCAACGCCTGGGCATGGTCCCGGGTTTTTTCCTTGTTTTTCCCGGATATTTTAAGTTGGACCATTCTTGAAAATGGGGGATAATTCAGATTTTCGCGGAACCCTATCTCATCGTTGTAAAAGGCCTGAAAGTCCTGAGCTGTCGCAGATAAGATGCTGAAGTGATCTGGGTTGTAGGTTTGAAGGATTACATTGCCGGGCACAGACCCCCGTCCGGCACGTCCGGCGACCTGGGCCAGAAGCTGAAAGGTTCGTTCTGCGGCTCGAAAGTCCGGAAAGTTGAGAGAGAGATCTGCACAGATAATACCCACCAGGGTAATATTCGGATAGTCATGTCCTTTGGCCACCATCTGAGTTCCCACCAGAACATCGATGGTTTGGTTTCTCAGGCCTTTCAGTATCTTGATAATCGATCCTTTTCTCCGGGTGGTATCACGATCCATCCTGGCCACGGTGGCATCCGGAAAAAGGGTCTTCACCGTAGATTCGATCTTTTCAGTGCCGAGTCCCAGCAGCCTTATCTTTGAGGACCCGCAGGTCTTGCAGTTCGATACCGCCGCCCGTGTAAAACCACAGTAATGACATTTATATGCATTGGCCGTTTGGTGCAGTGTCAGAGAAATGTCACAGTTCTTACATTGTATGGCTTCACCACAGGCTGAGCAGACCGGATAGCTGGCGAAGCCTCGCCGGTTCAGAAAAAGGAGAACCTGCTCACCACGCGCAAGGGTTGTTCTCATTGCCTCGTGGAGTTCGGAAGTAATAAAACGCTGGATTCCCCTGACATCTCTATTTTTTCGCAGATCGATCATTGTTATTTTGGGCAGCGGTCGTTTTTCAACACGTTTCTTTAGTGTAACCCCCTTAAATTTATTTGTTTTAACATTATAGTAGGACTGTAGAGACGGCGTGGCGGATCCCAGAAGGGCAACACCGTTTTGAAGCTTTGCCCTTACGACGGCAAGATCTCTGGCATTGTATCGCAAACGACTGTCCTGTTTGTAGGATGTGTCATGTTCTTCATCGACGATGATAATGCCGATATTTTTTAACGGTGCAAAAACGGCAGATCTGGCGCCAATGGCGATGGCGACCTCACCCCGTACAATTCGGGTCCACTGATCATAGCGTTCTCCCGGAGAAAGTGCGCTGTGAAGAACGGCGACGCGCTCACCAAATCGTGCCCGGAAACGCCGCTCCATCTGTGATATAAGGGCGATTTCGGGAACCAGAACTAAAACGGAATAACCGCCGTCGATGGCCTTTGCCGCAAGTTGCATGTAAACTTCGGTCTTGCCGCTGCCGGTCACGCCGATTAAAAGGTAGGTTGAAAATTTTTGACCCAGAGATGCCATTACGGTGGAGACCACCGTTGTTTGTTCCTGGGTAAGATTGTGCGGGATGTCCGAGTTGATGGTTTCACCAAAGGGATCGCGATAAACCCTTTTATAAAAAATTGAAATATAACCGTCCGCTTCTAAATGTTTGATTAAGTTCGGGGCAGACGGAACCACGGCCTTTAATTTTCTCGCCGAGATTTCACCCTGCGCTTCGATCATCTCAAGGATTTTTTTTCTTGATTTGGAAAGACCGTCCACGGGCATATTTGAACCGGTCAACGCCACATGCCGTTCTACCTTCGGCTTTGTTGTTCCACCTTTAAGTTTGCATGAGTGCTCAATATGTCCTCGATTTTCCATGGCATACATCAGGGCATTGGGGATTTGCTTGTGGAGTTTTTTTCGGAGTTCTTTTAGGCGGCAGGGTGCTGTGGTCAGCAGATTTAAAATCTCGCTTTCCAAAGGTGTCACCGAATTCTTGACAAGGGCTTGTTCCCCTTTTGCCGTAATACTCACAATGTGGTCGTCGCAAACATTGAGTCCGCCCGGCAGTGCGCTCTTGATGACATCTCCGATGGGATGCATGTAGTAATCGGCAATCCATCTAAAGAAAGGTATCATGGATGACGGAAACAGCGACGATTCGTCAAGGATATCCAGAACCGTTTTTATCTCTTCCGGATGGATTTCTTTGCAGGAACCCAAAATATATCCCGTTACCCTGCGCCGACCAAACGGAACAAGGACCCTTTTTCCTGTGGTGGCCAGCGCTGAAAGGCCTTCCGGAACCCGGTATGTATACGTGTTATGTACCGGAAGGGCAATGGCGACCTCTATGTAAATCGAAGCGGATGTCACTGGGCTAAGTGCCTTGTTGTTATGGGTATAAAGAAAGCATGATGGTAAGCGGTGGCTTTTTTCTTGACAGCCAACCGGCTTTTCTTTAAGCTGTTATCTGGAAACTATCCGTGAAAATTAGATATTTTAAAAACATTTCGATTCAATCCCATTGCAATTGAAATCGGATAAAATCGTGCAGCGTTCTTTATAAAACCTTCCAAAATATAGCGTTAATGTCGATATTTTTCAACCATTTCTAAATAAGTTATGCGCATCGTCGGTTTTCAAAAAATTAACGTCATCATACTCTCAAAACGCACACCCGAAAAAAATCCAAATATCCTGCCTGGGCTATCAGCACCACAACTTTATATTAACACCCGAAAAAAGGAGATAAAATAAACATCTCGGAAATTCTACAACCGATTTAAGGAGGAGAATATGCATAAAATTGCAAAACAATCCATGGTATTTTTTTTGATTGCAACGCTTGTTCTGGTTCCAATGGGGACTTCCGTTTTGGCACGGGAGGCGTCCCTGGATGAGAAAAATACCGCCGGCGCCATGACCGCTGATCTTGTGCTTGTCAGACCGTTGGGAATCGTTGCCACCGTTTTGGGATGCGCCGTTTTTATTGTATCTCTCCCCTTCTCGGCCTTGGGGAACAATACCAAAGAAGCATCCCAAAAGCTGGTGAAAGATCCCGCCCAATTTACCTTTAAAAGGCCCCTGGGAGATTTTTAGGTTTTTTAATTCATTCCACTTTTTATAAAGATGGATCGGCACGTTTAAATAAGGAGGGCAGATGACTGCTAAAAAACGTCATGGGATTGAAGTGTTGACTCAATTCGCAATGGAAGTGATCCGCCGTTCAGGTGAAGAGGCGCTGTTGTATTATGGCAAAGGGAATTCCCGTATTAAATTCGACGAAGATCTTGTTACAGAGGCGGATTCCCACCTGATGGAATTTTTTCAGGATCAACTGGACAATCGTTTTCCTGAACACCAGGTGTTTAAAAACAATCAAACGAACACGGATTATACCCATGATGAAAAGCGCTATATCTGGATATTCGATCCATTGGACGGTGTGGCCAACTTTCAGGCGGGCATTCCCATATGGGGTATCTCTCTGGCGCTCATTGAAAATTTCTGGCCGATTTTCGGCGTGTTTTACATGCCTGCAACCGGCGATCTTTTTCATGCACGGGCCGACCAAAATGCTTTTCTGGGAGATGAAGAAATTCGCGTTTCAGATATGAAGAATATCAACGACGAGAGCCTTCTCTTCACGTATTCACGATTTCACCACCGTTACCGTTCAACATTTCCGGGAAAAATCCGCGATCTGGGCTGCACCGGCGCCCACATATGTTATGTGGCCATGGGTCGTGCAGAAGCTGCCGTGATCGCCAATGAGTCCTATCAGGATCTTGCAGCCGCCGGCATTATTCTTGAGGCGGCCGGCGGAAAAATCTGCAAGATGGATGGGAGCGACTTTTTCATCAATGAATATCTGAATGGGCAAAAGATCAATGACCGCCTTCTGGTTATGGCTCCGGGTATTTACTCTCAAGTTCGAAACAGTCTTCAAGAGAGTTCTTAAATGATTTCAAGGATCGACCATATCTCAATCGCCGCGAATGATTATGCAAAAGCACGCCATTTTTTTGAAGATATACTCGGGGCGATCCCCGGCGCGGGCGATAAAAACCATAAATTGAAATATCATTGGCAAATTTTTTCATTTGGAGACCTCTCTCGTCTCGAGTTGATAAGTTCTACCGGGGAGGAAAGTTTTCTGTCCAATTTTTTTAAAAAAAATAAAAACGGCGGCCTTCACCATATTTCCCTGCAGGCCCCGGATATCCAAAAAGCCATGCAGAAGCTGGAGGATCATAATATTCCTTATTTCGGGTATAATGAATATGCCGATTTCTGGAAGGAGATCTTTATTCATCCCAAAGATGCCTTCGGCGTTCTCATCCAGATTGCAGAATTTGACCCGGACGACTGGCTGGACAAATCCGCTGTATTTCCCAAAGGACAAAAATGGGGGGTGGATGAACATAGAGATGGCTGTACGTTAAGTCTTGCCCATCCCGGCGGAGGAAAAGTTAAACTTAAATTGACAAAAAAAGAAATTAAAAGACTTATCCATGAATTAGAACAATTATATTAAGGATTGATCTGCTCAATCATCCACCGGGATAGAACGTTCGCAAGCGTTTCTTGGTGATTGCTGAAACGGTGATTGGCGTCGGGTATTTTGAGCACCGTCACCTCGGAGGCGGACGTTCCGCTGCTTCGGAGCCGGTCAGCAATGTCAGGATTGGCCAGTCGGTCAGCAAGGCCGTGAACAATGAAAGCCGGTTTGGAAATTCGGGCGATGTTCCAGTATGGATCAGAGACTGTATTCGGTCCTCTAAGGCTCACAACGTGCTCGGCGGTGTAAAGCGCCTTCCCCAAAGGGCCGAGATCGATGAGCATCCATTGGCCTCCTTTTCCATTGGCCACCAGATCTTGTGCCTGGCGGAGAACGCGGGTTGCAGTTTCGATACCGAATATATGAATATTCCACTCGAACAGATTGCCCGGAGGACCGGTTAAAAGCACGCCTTTAATCCTGGAATCTCCGGTTTTCGCCAGATAGTATAAGACCCGGTTGGTTCCCATGCTGTGACCGTAGAGAAAGATGGAGTTATATCCAAGTTGTGCCATTTTATGGACTGCCGCTGCAATGTCATGGCGGTTGTCTTCAAAACGGTTCTTTTTGGGACCCCGGTCATGATCACGCATATTGAGGGCAAGGGTGGTAAACCCTCGATCTGCAAGTGCTTTCGGGAGAAAGCTCATGATGCCCGAATAAAAATTGCCGCTGTAGCCGTGAATCATGACCACCCCGGCATTTTTTTGGGCCTTATGGGGCGTTCGCATCACACCGGTTAGCGGTATTCCATCGGTGGTTTTCAGGCGAACCAGCTCTACCCCGATATCTCCAGCCGCCCGGGCCGGCGGGTTTATGTACATAAAGACAAGCAGGCAGACCAGAATAGAATGTTTGAAAAATCGCATCATGACCTCTTTGTTGTATTTATAACCACAATCGTTTGGAAATTTGAATCCTTTGCAAACTTCTAAACACAACGCATAAATTTTTCAAGAAAATAGTTATGTTGTAATCTACAGGAGGGAAAAATGCTCGTTCATAAAACCCAAGTTCAGGTTCGTTTTGGTGATACCGATCCCTATGGTGTTGTTTACTTCGTCGCCTATTTCAGATATTTTCATCAGGGCATTGAAGAATTCCTGCGTCATATCGGCATAAACCCCGGCACTTTTTTTCGAAACAAGGAAGAAAAATTCGGTATGCCCAAAGTGGCTGCCGACTGCCATTTTTTAGCCCCGGCCTATTATGGGGATTTGCTAGAGATGCATACCTCCATCAAAGAGATCCGGGAAAAAGCCATCATTTTTCAGTTCCATTTTTATCGACCTCCAGAAACTCGCTTGCTGGCGGAAGGGAGTGTTACCTTTGTGGCCATCGATCATACCTGGAAGGCGATACCTTTGCCCAAGATTATCGCCGAGAAAGTAGAGGGTCTTTAGACCGGATTCTTTACTTAAATACCAGATACGTCGCCGCTTTCACTTCACGAATGCGACCGATGATTTTTGCCGCGGCCACGCCTGCTGCGCCTAAGGCGTTGATGAGGTCTTCTCCCTGGGCTTCGGATAGCGCCACTAAAAGGCCGCCGCTGGTTTGCGGGTCAAATACAATCTCTTGGTGCCAGATGGGGAGATCGGCCTCAAACCGCATATATTTTTCCACCATCTTTCTGTTGTCAGCATTTACGCTGGTTCTCATCCCTTTTTTATAGACCGCCAGTGCCTCGTCCATGATCGGCAAACGGGAAACTTCGATTTCCAAACAGACTTCAGAAGCTTTGGCCATTTCAAAGCCGTGTCCGGACAGTCCGAATCCGGTTACATCGGTTGCGGCATGTATGTCGAAACCCGCCATGACCTCAGCAGCGGTTCGGTTGAGGGTTGAAATGGCTGCCACACAGGCATCCATGGCCTTCTTGGAGACCCATTGTTTCAAATTGGCATTAAACAGTACGCCGCTTCCGATGGGTTTGGTGAGAATCAACACATCTCCTGGCCGGGCGCCCCGGTTGGTCCAGAACTTGTCGGGATGTACGACGCCGGTCACCGCCAACCCGAATTTGGGTTCTTCGTCTTCGATGGAATGCCCCCCTGCCAGCACCGCTCCTGCTTCGGTAATCTTGCTTAAAGCGCCGGCGACGATTTGGTGCAGGACATCAAAAGGCAGCTTCTTAGCGGGAAAACTGACCAGATTAAGGCAGGCGATAGGACGACCGCCCATGGCATAAACATCGCTGATGGCGTTGGCGGCCGCAATCTGGCCGAATACATACGGATCGTTTACCGGTGGCGTAATATAATCGGCAGTCATAATGACGGCGAGGTCGTCGGTCAATCGATAAATGCCGGCATCATCACTGGTTTCATAGCCCACCAACAAGTTGGGATCTTCGTTTTTGGGTAGACCTGCCAACAAATTTCCGAGCCCGACCGGGTCGATTTTTGCGGCTCAACCGCACGTTTTTGACAGACTTAGCAGGGTCGGCTTTTTGAAAAGGTTCAGTTTCACTGTATGAATGCTCCATGGTTGGAATTGTTGTATGCTATTCTTCTTCTACTTTAATGCTAAGGTCAAGATATTTCATCAAAGTGGTGTAGGGTATTCCATCGGTAAAATATAAAACAGTCGCTTAGGATTGAAGCGTGTCGGGCAATTGCCGGATTTTCTTAATCAGTGCTTCCACCCTGCGGTCCAAACGGAAATTTTTTGGGTTCGGTCGTATCATAATAAATTTTTAAAGACATATTACCCCGAACTTGAAATATCACGGGTTGGAGGTGTGTGTCCTAAACCCATTTTGAATCCTTATTTTACTTTTTCTATGGGGTATTTGGCACCTTTCCAGGCAAAAATTCCCCCGGGAAATCGGAAAACATTTTTGTAGCCCAGCTTCTGGGCCCACATGGCCCCATTGTGGCTTCGGGTACATTTGACGAATCCGCAGTAGATGACGATGGTTTTTGACATGTCGGGACCGAGCAGCGCCTTGAAATCGTCAAGGGTTTTGCCATCCGTCTCTTTGGTATCCCACGTTTTCATCTCGGGAATGGGAAACAAAAACTGCTTTGCACCAGGGACATGCGTTTTTTTATAACTGGCATCATAGGGCATGGTGTCGATAATAAGAATATCCTTGCCGGAATCGATCAGGCCTTTAAGCTCCTTGGCTGTGATCACGTCGTAACCGCCCTGCTGAACTTCACGGACCAACTTGACGGCTTCCTGCTCTTTTACGACCTCTTTTTCAAATTTGTTTTTGGCGAATGCCGGATTTGCCGGTTGCATCAGAAAGAGTCCGACGGCCATAAAACCGAAAATAAGTTTTCCCATTCGAATCATCACGCCGCCTTCTTTTTTTAGCTTCTAAAAAGATTTGTTAACGGTTTGGGTGCCATGCTTTGGCGATAACGCCAAAAATAAAGGTGAAAGATAACCAACATCATGGCAATGTCCTGTAAAAGGGCCGATCGCAACCCACGAAAGGCCTCGGATTCCGGATCTTCGGGAGCAAAACACCCGCAATCGACATCGAGTCCCAGCCAGATACCATAACTCAAAATCACCATAAATGACGCCAACAGTCCGGTGACGACAGCCAGAGATCCACGGATATCGACCAAGAGTCCCAGTCCCGCGAGAACTTCTATTATGGAGAAGACTATGGCCGCCGGCATGGTCAATGGATCGGTTAACAAACCATAACCATCTATTATAAGAGCAAAATAATTAGGGTCCATCAGCTTGGAAATCCCGGACCATAAAAAAATGGCACTCAGCAAGATACGAAATGATCGATAGATAAAGATAGATGAAAAGAAATTTTTCAGGGCGGCAAGCCCTTCATTTTTTCGGCCGGCGAACGTTCCGCCTGCTTCACTCATTGTTGAATGTATCATTTCCAAATTTTCCAGATTCAGGTTGGATTTTACACCCCGATGAAGCCAAAATGCCCTTGAAATGTTAAGCGGTTACATTTCACACTGACATGAACTGCAACAGCGATGGCATACCCCGCAAGCGTATTGACGCGAAGTTTACCCCGTGAAAACAATCTGTCTTTTCGGTTTAACTGGGCGTAAATCCAGTTTCACGGGGCTGCAGGAAACTTCAGATTTTAAATGGGAGATATATAGTATAAGGATAGACGATATGTAAAATTGATAATTTCAATGCTTGGGCAGGAAATGATTGACCCTGTCGATTCCATGAAGAGATTAAGTCTGCACTTTTTACGAGATCATCCGCTTTAACAGCTTGATTTTTTATATTTCCAAGTTTAAGGTTTTATGGGATAATGGATAAACGCTCTTCGTTAGGCGGCAGATGAATCCTATAATATTTATTTATCGGTGAAAAAATGGCAAAAATATTCAATGGTAAAAAGACGGGAAAATTGGGTACTGAAAAGAACCCTGCTGTTGTTTGTGTACAAACAGAAGATAGATTGAAAGAAGTCGCATCAATCTTTGAAGAAAACGGGTGGCAATATACAATCGGATTGGAACCGGATAAACCGGAAGATATTACCGATTTAGAAAGATTATTGAATCCGCCAAAACCACAGGTCTCCGAAAAGAAAGTCGGGCGCAATGACCCCTGCCCGTGCGGAAGCGGCATTAAGCATAAAAAATGCTGTGGTAAATAAGGCTGTTTTTCATTCCAAAAGATGGGTTGCGCGTAACCGCTTGCTTCACTCTGCCGGATGGAAGCCGAGGTGCTTTTGTGATTCAATAATAAAATTGCTATGTAAAAAAGGCATCACGGAATCCCAAACATACTCGTAAAAAAAAGCGCGATACCCTCTGATATTTTCAACGATATTTTCACTTCTTGTATGCTCCGGTGTGTCACTGACAAATTTAAACATAAAGCACTTTGTCCGGAACTTCCTGCACGCCTGAACCACTGAGGCCCCTTCCATATCGATCAGGTCGGCATTTTTGGAGATTTTTTTTCGTTCTTCTGGAGCAAGAATCGCTCGGTCGCTGGTGGCGAGTTTTGCGGTCCGGAACCCATCTATAGTATCCGGTTTATGAATACGGGGTGTTCCCGATTTCAGTTCAGGTCTGTCGTATTCGATAATTTCATCAATGTGAAATATTTCACCCAGAGAATGGCCAATGCCTGCTGCTCCCACCGCACCCAGATTGCAGATGCAGGCAGGCGTATACTTGTGACAGCAGTAGGCGGTTGCCATGGCTGCATTTGCTTTGCCGATGCCCGAAATTATCAAGAGAACATCATCATTTTGAAATAGCCGAAACGGTGTGTTCCGGGTTTCCTTCAAAGACATTCCCTGAACAAACGGTTTTGCTTCGAGCAGGGTGGCCATGACCATTGCAGTTACAAAATTTTTTTCCACCGTGCCATCTCCTCAAGGGCTTGTATCGCTTTTTCACCGGTTTCTCCAAGTGATACGGTAAAATTATTGACATACAGGTCGATATGTCCGTCAATGACCCGATCATCCATTTCCTGGGCATGTAATTTTACAAATTCCCTGGACGCATGTCTGTTTTCCAAAGCATATTGCACCGAATTCCGAAGCACAGATTCAATATCATTTTTCAGATCGATGGCTGGACGATCTTTTCTGACAGCGATACAGCCCAAAGGGATCGGAAGCCCTGTTTCACTTTCCCACCATTTGCCAAGATCGACGATCTCGACACAGTCATATTCCGGATAGATGAACCGGCCCTCGTGAATGATCAGCCCGGCATCATATTTTCCGATTTGTACCTTTTCAAGGATGTTGTCAAACCGGGTTATTTCGACGTTGCGAATTTCAGGACGCCATAGTTTTAACAGAAGATGTGCGGTTGTATATTCACCGGGTACGGCGATTTTTGCTTCGGGCAAGGATAGATCAGCCGACCTTCCCACAAGAAGCGGTCCACATCCATACCCCAGAGCCGATCCTGCATCAAGGATTTCGTAGTTTTGTCTTAGTTTAAGATAGGCATAGAAGGAAAGCTTTGAAACATCAAATGTTTTAGAAAAAGCTTTTTTATTAAGATCTTCCACGTCGTGCATATGGGGAATAAAGCGCAAATTTCCCGTATCGATAGCGTCGTGAAGCATTGCATGAAATATAAAGGTATCATTGGGGCATGTTGAAAAAGCAATATCGAGTGTTGTCATGATGCTTCTTTCCAAAATTGGCAGAGGACCACGGGCGTATGCCCGTGGGAATCTATTCAGAATTTAAACGGTTAATGAAGATGCAATACTTCGATATAAAACGCCCACCCAAGCTGATGTTCACCGGAAATTCCTTAGGGCCTGATATACAGAATCCCTTTGAACAGGAATCTTTCCGGCGTTTTTAATGATATGGACAAGCTCCTTTTGGTGGGTCCGGGTTGTTATTCCTGTAGCCTTTACCACAACCTCTTCCATGAGCACGCCGCCCATGTCGTTGGCCCCCATGGTCAGGGCGATCTGTGCAAGCTTCAAACCTTCGGTCAGCCATCCCGCCTGAATATGGGTGATATTGTCAAGGAATATCCTCGAGATGGCCACGATTTTAAGATAATCCATACCCGTTGCCGGGAGGAGATCCGCCATTTGCGTCCTTGGAGGTGAAAAAGACCAGGGAATAAACGCCTGGAAAACGCCGGTTCGGTCTTGAACATCGCGGATGACCTCAAGATGTTCTATCTTCTCTTTAAGGGTCTCTCCCATGCCGTAGGTCATGGTCGCTGATGACTTCATTTCATTTTTGCATAGCGAGTGTATGACCTCCCGCCATTCATCCACGGTGTTTTTTTTCGGGCTCACCTTGGCGCGGATTCTGTCAACCAAAAGATCTGATGCCCCCGGTACGGAATCGAGGCCGGCTTCTTTTAATGCTTTTACGACATCATCTGTCGACAGCGAGTTTTTCCGCGAAATATGCACAATTTCCGCAGGAGAAAAGGAGTGAAGGTGGATTTCCGGGAAACGTTTTTTCACGGACGTCACCATGTGGATGTATTTATCCAGTGTGTAATCGGGGTGAAGTCCGCCCTGAAGCATCACCTGGGTTCCTCCAACAGCAACCAGTTCTTCAACCTTCCGGCAAATTTCATCAATGGTCAGTTCATAAGATTGAATGAGATTTGCCCGGGAATGAAATGCGCAGAAAGCACAGGCCGCCTCACAAATATTGGTAAAGTTCACAATCCGATCGACGATGAATCCGACCTTTTCTTTGGGGAATGTCAGTTTTCTTCTCATATCTCCGGCGTTCCCCAGATCGATGATGTCCCAGGAAAATAGATCCAGAGCTTCTTTGGAGGTGATTCTGTTACCCCCGCATATATTATGATAAAGATCGCTGTTTTGAATTATGTCCTCCATTTCTATTCAAAAGACAAATATTTTAAGCCTTTCACCTTTTTTATCAGACCCATGTCTCCGGCCATTGAATAGTAAAACATCAAGGCATCTTTCAAATCCTCGTCGAACTTAAACTGCAACAGGTCAAAGTAGCTGTTTATGTCGTAAATAATATCCGGATATTTTGCGCTTGCCTTTGAAACGACCTGCTCTTTATCCTCTTTGAGGTGGCGCAAAGCGCTGTGATATGAAGAAACCACCGCTCTGATTTCCGACGCGTATTTTTCAACGATGCTTTTTCTGACTGCAAACACGGCAAATACCACAGGGAAACCGGTCTTGCGAAGCCACAGGTCCCCAAGGTCATAACTATAGGATGCCGGTTCAGAGGATATTGCCATGGCATCGTTGCCGATAACCAGAGCGGCATCCATATCTTTAAGCACCGGCCTCGGATCGGTGGGTATGTAAAACGGCTCTGCATTGTAATAATTTTTAAGAAGAATTTTTAACAGCACCGCTGACGTATGAGATGCGCTGGTAATTCCCACTTTCTTGTGATTCAATTCTTCAATGGGAATTTTGCTCGTAAGAATCACCGATCCCACATATCCCACCGAACTTAAACAGAATTGGGGAAGGAGGGCCACATCGTCAGCAATTTCTGCACAGGTTGCGGAAGAAATGGGACTCATGTCGAGTTGCCGGTCCGCCATCATTTTATTGAGCATGCACGGGTACCCCGGATAGATGCTGATTCCTGGGACAGGTTTTTTTTCAAACATCCGGTAATAAAAGGGATAGCAGTTAAGATAGTCGATATACCCGAGCCTCATACAATTTCCTTTTTCAGGCTGCCCGATGAACTGCGGTAACTGGCTGTTGTTCGTTCAGGTATGAGTTGGGCTTCATGGATAAGTCTTCTTAAAAACGGCTCGGATCCAAAATCGGGTGTTTGTGCACCGGCAGCATGAACCACTTTTTCATTGTGATACGTTGCGCCGATATCATCAACGCCGAACCGGAGAAGTACTTGAGCCATTTTATCACCCAGATACATCCACAATGCCTTAAGATGGGGGACATTGTGAAGAAAAATCCTGCTCGCAGCATAGAGCCTGATGTCGTCGTAACCGGAGGTCGATGGGCGTGGGTCAATTTTTGTGTTTTCTCCGTGAAACTGTAAGGGCACAAAGGTTTTGAATCCCCCGGTCTCATCCTGCAGATCGCGGATCTGTGAAAGGTGATCCACAATATCTTCCGGGGTCTCGATATGGTTATACAGCAGGGTGGCATTGGTTTTAAGACCCATTTTGTGCGCTGTCCGCATTACGGACAGCCATTTTGACCCTGATATTTTCTTCGGCGCGATGATATCGCGGACCCGGGGCGAAAAAATTTCAGCACCGCCTCCGGGGAGTGCTTCGACGCCGGCATCCATAAGCCGTTTGAACACTTCTTCAAGGGAAATTTTGTTTTTTTTCGCAAAATAATCGTATTCAACCGCAGTAAAACCAACAATATGAATATCCGGTTTTATCTTTTTTATGCGTCTTAACATCTGCTCGAAATAATCGATACCAAGATCGGGATGGAGCCCGCCCACGATGTGAACTTCATCAATTCCCACCAAAGAAGCCTTTCGTATCCTCCGGTCAATTTCGTCTATGGAAAGCAGAAACGCGTTTTCGTCGTTTTCATCACAGGAATAGGCGCATAACGGGCATCGAAGCTCGCATATGTTGGTGTAGTTAAGATTCATGTTTACACCATAGTATGCAAGGTTTCCGTGCAATCTGGTCCGGATATGATGGGCAATGGCGCCAAGATCGAGGATGTGGTCGGTTGTGAGCATGTAAAGGGCATCTTCTTTGTTGACGGGAACTTTGCTGCAAACTTTTTCGGCAATGCTGCGGAGTGTTTTATTCTGTAACGTATCCAGAAATTCCACGTTATACTTCCCTCTTTCCCCAGCTTTCAAACAGGTCATGCCTTCTTCCCAAAAGGTTCAACACCTTTCCCACAACAAAATTGATCACGTCATCAAGGGATTCAGGCCGGGTGTAAAACCCCGGAACCGGCGGCACGATCTCAATTCCTGCCAGGGCTGCCTTGTGCAAATTTTCAGTATGAACAACACTCAGCGGTGTTTCTCTGGGAACGATGATGCATCTTCGCCGTTCTTTTAATGCCACGTCACAGGCTCTGGTAATCAGTGAATCGGCATATCCATGGACAATGGCGGACAATGTTTTCATGGAGCAGGGCATGACAACCATCGCTTCAAATTCTGCAGATCCGCTGGCAACCGGGGTAAAGAAATCATGATTTTTAAATTCGCTCAAAAGATTATGGTTGCGCGAAACGCCGCGTTTTAAAAGCAGTTCTTTTAAGGATGTAAAGGATTCCTTTTCATTGAGCATTTCGTATTCAATAATTTGTCCGGCAGCCTGTGAAACAATTCCTGCGACCCGCTCTTTTGAATTGAGGAGTTCTTCAATCAAACGAATGCCCATGATGGGGCCGCTGGCACCTGAAATTCCGACAACGATCATTGTGTTCAGCCTTATATTAATCCTCTGTTCGACGTTTATAAAATTTGTCCGAGAAAAACATCCGTGAGAGTTCCGAAAAAAAGTATCGGGGATATATACATGTTGACTTTGAAAAAATTCTTTACAGCCAAAGCGATGTTTTTACGCCTGGCAAGTCTCTGCTGGTAAAAAAATATTATTCCGACCAATAAAACCGCAGTCCAGTAGGGAACATTCTTATGTGTCAGAAAACCCGCATATATCATTGCGCTTATGGAGCCAATATAGCAGGCTGCAGAGATGACGAGGGCCTTTTTCTTCCCCAGCCGAGCCGGTATGGAGTGAAGATCTTCTTTAATATCAAAATCGATGTCCTGTATGGCGTATACGATGTCGAGCCCGGCAATCCAGGTCAAGATAACGAGCCCCAGAACCAAAGGAACACGCCCAAATTCCCCGGTGACTGCAATGTATCCGCCGACGGGGGCGGCGGCTTCAACCAGGCCGAGATAAAAATGAGACGAAGCGCTGAAGCGTTTAAGATAAGAATAGGTTAACAGCATTAAAACCGCTGGAAAAGACAGATAAAAACAGAGCCTGTTGAGCATGAACGAAGCACCCACAAGCACCAGCGAGGATATTACCGCCGCCATCCATACCACCGAAGACCCAACCTCTCCTTTTGGAACCAGCCGGTCACGGGTGCGGGGATTTTTCCCATCGATTTCAGCATCGATAACCCGGTTGAATGACATGCCGGCAGTTCTGGCTGCAGCCAGAGCGACGATGACCCAGAACCAGGTCTTAAACGTTCCACCACCGGCAAACAGCACACCCAACAATGCAAAAGGAAGGGCAAAAAAGGTCTGCTCGATCATAATGAGCTCTGAGAATTTCTTAAAATCCATATTCCTTCCAGCGGTTGCTGACTTTTTCGATGATTTCTTCAGACATTTTGATTTCTTCAGGCCATTCCCGGCCCATACCTTCTTCCCGGGTTTTTCTTGTGGCGTCTATCCCCATTTTCCCGCCAAAATTCGGGTACGGCGCCGAATGGTCCAGAGCATCCAGGGGCCCTTCCGATACCAACAGATCTCTTTTGGGATCTACGTTATTAAGGAGCTTCCAGACCACCGTACTCGAATCGCGAAGATCAATATCTTTATCAAATACGGCAATATATTTCGTGGAGGCCATTTGTCCGAGGCCCCAGAGTGCATGGATTACTTTTTTTGCCTGGCCGGGAAACTTCTTGTCAATGGATATCAGGGCGCAGTTGTGAAACACGCCTTCCATGGGGAGCTCCATATCCACTATTTCCGGAACGAGCATCTTTAACAACGGCAGAAAGATTCTTTCCGTTGCCTTTGCCATATAACAATCCTCCATGGGCGGTTTCCCCACAATGGTCGAAGGATAAACAGCGTCATTCCTGCATGTGATGGAGGTTACATGAAATACCGGATAAAGATCGGCAGGAGAGTAAAATCCGGTATGATCTCCGAATGGACCTTCAACCCGGTCCTCATTGGGATCTACGTACCCTTCAATGATAAAGTCGGATTCGGCGGGGACAAAGATGTCCACCGTTTTTCCCCGAGTGATTTCAATGGGGCGTGATCCGATAAAACCTGCAAGTAAAAATTCATCAATATCCGGCGGCATCGGTGCTGTTGCAGCATAGGTCACCAAAGGGGGTCCGCCAAGGGCCACCGCCACTTCCATACGTTCTCCCCGGGATTTGTATTTGTCAAAATGGCGGCTGCCGTCTTTATTGTACTGCCAGTGCATACCGGTGGTGGCATTATCATATTTATGCATGCGATACATGCCGACATTCTGAGTGCTGCTTTCAGGGTCCTTTGTAATGACAATCGGAAGGGTTATGAACGGACCGCCGTCGTGGGGCCAGCAGGTGAGAATGGGGAGCATATCCAGCAATGGTCCGTCCGGACCGTAAACCTGCTGCTGGCACGGCGCATGTTTTACCTTTTTGGGGGTAATGCCGGCCAGTTCTTTCAAGTCGAAAAACATCCGTATTTTTTGGGTGAAACTTCCTGGGGGTTTGATTTTGATGAGCGATTCGATACGGCGGCCGATATCATCGAAGGAATCGCACCCCAACGCCATTTCCATCCGCCGAAAGCTGCCGAAAGCATTGATCATCAGCGGAAATGAGAAACCTTTAATGTTTTCAAAAAGCAAGGCGGGACCGTTGGTTTTACTCATCCGGTCTGCGATTTCCGTTATTTCCAATACAGGATCGACTTCTGCGGAAATCCTTTTGAGTTCGCCTTCGGATTCGAGTTTTTTGATAAATTCCTGTGTGTTTTTAAGCGCCATAGGTAAAGGTCCTAACAAAAAAAATCAGACTTTAGAATTTTAGACTAAATTAAAAAATATAAATAAATCCAAAGATGGTGTCAAGGTGGAAAAAATGGGGATTTGGGTTAGAGGAGAGCAAAATAATTTTGTTCGGACCTGATCCGCTCCACAGTGTTTATATCCACTTCGAACGGTGTTTCCGGCAACACCGGCTCCGGCAGCCTATTTAAATAAAAGGGCGTGTCTTCGATTTTCAGATTGTATGCAATAACCATCAGAATTTCCAGGGACAGGACATCTTGAATATTATACGCCAGCAGCGTCTGAAGAGCCTTTTCGTTCCTGTTTTTTCGGTAATCATGCCAAAGCAGGACAGCAAAAAATCCGTCGATATCTGCTAAATCTCCCCGATGGAATCCCAACCGGGTTTCGCAGCCTTTCAGGCCCCCCTTATACCCCAAGCTTGCGAGCACATATCTTAAATCGATATGTGCTTGATTCAGCTTGATCCCGAAATGTCTTTCGATAAAAGGGAGGTCGAAACTCTTGCCGTTGTAGGTTACAATGATTTTGTATCTCCCTATATCCTCCGGGAAGTCATCCAGATTGCGGTCTTTGACATAATAGAAAATCGATTCTCCATCATAAAGCGCAATGGTGGTGATGGTTTCGTAATGCGGGCTCAGTCCCGTTGTCTCGATATCCAGATAAACGGTGGCGTCGCTGAATTCAGGGAAAAATCGCCAGTGGTGGCTGGAGGGGCTTAACTCGAAAAAGTAGTTCGGGTTAATGGAGTCAAACTGTTCTTTTGATTCCCTGAGGTGCTCGACCACCGTATTCCGTTTTTTCGGGGATAGACCTGCTGTTCGATCATTTGTAACGTCATCCCAGTTTTGAATTCCGGATTCCCACAATCGCTTTTCTGTTTGGATCCCGATGCCGGGGATATGGAGAAATGTATTTTTTAGCAAAGATCAAGTTAACCATTTAATTTTTTAGCCAATTCTGCAACTCTTCGGCCCAGTTTCATCCCGTTTTCCAGGGAGCCGCTGTCCGGCGACCCTACGCAGGACGTTCCGAAATGCCCGGTGGCTGACATGGGATCACCGGCAATCACCATGCCGTAAATCAACATTACCTTGATAATGGACATCATGGTGGTCTCCTTACCGCCCGACGGATCTGCGGAAGTTGCAAAGGCGGCTCCAATCTTGCCTTCCATTTTTTTGCGTACACCCACAAATTCGTCGAATATCTTTTTGAGCTGGGCAGCCATAATTCCGAAATAGACGGGAGAGCCTGCGATGACGCCACCCGAGGCAACAAAATCTTCCTTGGTTACGTCATCGGTATGTTTCAGAACGCACCGAACGTCCTGGACACTCTCAACGCCTTTTGCAATAGCTTCAGCCAACTTTTTTGTATTACCGCCTTTTGAAAAATAGAGAACCAAAATCTGCATTTAAAACCTCCTTGGTGGACTTGCATTAGCAGGACAAATGGAATCCAGCACAAACATTTTTACCTTCAATAAAGAGGCGGTTGAAGGTCTTTACCGCTTTGGATGTCTTCTCCTCGATCAAATCAACGTCATTTTTTTGAAGAAATTCCCTTAACGATCGGGTCGACTTCATCAAACCGGGCTGGCCTTTACCCAGCACCAAAACACCGGGTTTGGCCTCAATAATATCTTTGATATCATTAAGGTCCACCTTATGACTACGGTTTCTCCGCCAGGGGGAAACCACTTTGCCTCGAATGATTTTAATATCATCCTTGTAGGTGGTTCCATTTACAATGATATTTCCAAAAGAATATTTATCAATCATCGTATTCTTTCCAGTAAGGTTTCTCTGCTTCCCATTTGTCAAGAATATCCTGGGGAGGGCGAACGACGATGGCTTTGCATTCGGCGGTTATGGTTCCGTCTGGAAGACGGATCTCTCCGGCAACTTGTGCCCGGCTCGAACTCTGCTTAATCACCCAGCCGACGGCCATTAATGGCGTGTTGGTTGGGGTGGGACGGCGAAACGTGACCTCCAGTTTGAGGGCAACCATCAAAGCATCTTTGCCTGATTTCAACATGACCGCACGGCCGGATGTTTCATCCAATATCGCTGAAACGATCCCCCCGTGTACAACGCCCGGATAACCGTTGAAATGATCGGGAACCGTTACTGTCGAACGTACTTCCTGGACCTGATGATCTTCGTACCATCTCATCTTTAATGAAACATCATTTTCGAGTCCGCAGAGAAAACACCCTCGTGAGTTTTTCTGTTTTTGCATCTCTTGATTCACCCCGAATGATTTATACCCATATATTCAGCAAAGGGTCAAGCTCGTCCTTGACCCGTGTTTGAGAAAATATTATAGTTTGTGGAAACACAAGATAGCGTAGAAAAAAACATCCGATTTTTACCATGGACAAAAACATTACATATGAACAGATTTTTTACGCAACCAGCAACGGTGTCGTCATCACCGATGCATCCGGTAATATCGTCTATATCAATCAGCGTGCTGAAAAAATTCTCCACCTAAGCGCTAAAAAGGTGGGTATTTTTTAGTGGTGGTCAATGAACGGGATATGACTCAATTGAATGCCATCTATGATCAGCTGGAACAGTTCCGTATGGTCACGGAAAAAATCAAGGACAAACTGGCCGAATTGTCATGGAAGGTCCGGCCAAAAATCTTCTGGACGATCCCCACATCAAGACCGCCTATCTCGGGTTATAATCCGTTATATTGAGATGTTGATCCACCCACCGGCAACACACTCTAAACCACGCAACCTGTCGTCCAAACAGACCCTGTAAATTCATCCGTGTTTGAATAAATATTAATCAAGGGGTGAAAACAATGTATGGATTTTATGG
>JAAXQD010000217.1 GCA_012974475.1 Desulfobacterales bacterium | reverse complement strand
CCGGTCACCGCACCGGCAATGGCGATTTTGTTTTCGTGATGGGGAAAAACCAGCTCACGGCTGGCGGTATGAATATCATAGGTTTCCCCGAGATATTTCATGGACATGGCGGCACACTGAATATGCCAGGACGGACGGACATTACCCCAGTCGGTCTTCGTGAATATTCCCCGTTTCAACTCGGAGAGTCTCGATCGTTTCAAAAGCGTAAAATCCCTGGGATTGTCCTTTTCATATTCATCCAGATCCACCGTTGCTCCCAGCCTGATTTTATTGATATCCACCCCCGACAGCTTGCCGTAATCGGAAAAGCGGGAGATGTCGAAATACAAAGATCTCAATTTTTCATATGCATATCCGTTTTTCACGAGCTTTTCAGACAGGGAAACCATGTCGTGAACATGTTCGCTGGCTTTCGGGTACTTGGAGGCCGGCTTGATTTCGAGAACCTCCAGATCTTTTTTGAACGAATCGATATGTATTTGGGTGAACTCGGACAGATCCATACCTGCTTTTTCAGATCCGTCGATGGTTTTATCGTCCAGATCGGTGATGTTCATGATGTGTGTGACATCATACCCCCGGTATTCAAGATACCGGCACAAAAGATCTGAAAAGATGAAGCGCCGGCATTCCCCCAGGTGCATTCTTGCGTGTGCCGTGGGCCCGCAGGAATACATGGTGACCTTTCCCGGCAAAAGGGGCTCGAACGGCTCTTTGCTGCGGCTCAGGGTGTTGAACAGTTTGAGGCTGATCTTTTCCTTTACGGCAAAAAGCGTCGTGCTGAGGTACCGTTCTCCGCCGTCCGGGAAGATCACCACAATGGTTCCATGGGTGAGTTCTTCGGCTTTCTTCCGGGCGATCACCAGGGCGGCCCCGCTGCTCATCCCCACAAAAATCCCTTCTTCTTTTGCAAGTCGCCGGGTCATCTCAAAGGCTTCTTCGTCATCGATATTCACGATTTCATCCAGACGATTCTTTTCGAATATTTCCGGACGATAGGCCTCTTTCATGTTTTTCAGACCCTGGATTTTGTGCCCCAGATACGGCTCGACACCGACGATGCGGATGTCGGGGTTGTATTCTTTCATTCGTCGGGTCAGGCCCATAAGGGTCCCGCTGGTTCCCAGGGTGGCGACGACCATTGAGACCTTTCCATCGGTCTGCTCCCAGATCTCAGGGGCTGTTCCGTGATAGTGGGCCTGCCAGTTGGCCGGGTTGTTGAATTGATCGGCCATGAAATAGGTGTCGGGATTTTCACGGGCCAGACGATAAACCTCTTCGATGGCGCCGTCGGTTCCCAGGTGCCCGGGGGTCAGTAAAATTTCCGCCCCCCGTGCTTTCAGAATTTTCTGGCGTTCCACGCTGGCGGCATCGGACATGGTCAATAGAAGCTTATACCCCTTTACCGTGCACACCAGTGCCAGTCCGATGCCCGTGTTTCCGCTGGTGGCTTCGATGACCGTTTTGTCGGGGGTCAGTTCTCCGGATTTTTCGCCGTTTTCGATCATGAACAGTGCGGCCCTGTCCTTGATGGACCCCCCCGGGTTAAAATACTCGAGCTTTGCAAGGATTTTTACCTGGGGATTCGGGTTGAGATTTTTTATTTCAACCAGCGGCGTATTCCCAATTTTGTCCAGAATGGAGAAACTCATGGTGTCGATATTCCGTGTTTTTTAACCGTCTGTTTGAAGCAACACTCTCTAGGGTATTGCATCGATTTCTTCAGACAGTGTCCGTGTAATCTCTTTCCGGACCTGATCCGGTTCTTGGGATGCATCGATGATGCGAAACCGCTCCGGTTCGAGGCGGGCCATTTCAAGATATCCGGACCGCACCTTTTTGTGAAACGAAAGGGTCTCTTCTTCGAACCGGGTTTCCACCCGGTCCCGGTCTCCCTGGTCGATCTGTTTCCAGGCCCGGGACAGGCCGATCTCCGGCGGGAGATCGAGGAGAAGGGTAATATCCGGTTTTAGATTTTCAAATAACAATCGGTGCAATCGAAGGATCAACTCCGTATCGAGCCCCCGTGCATACCCCTGATAGACCACCGTGGCATCATAATAACGGTCGCACACCACGGTTTTGCCTGCGGATAAAAGAGGAGATATCAATTCTTTGATATGCTGGGACCGGTCTGCCGTATACAAGAGAAGCTCCGTCAAAGGATCCATCTCTTTGCTCGAAGGATCCAGGAGAATGGCCCGTATCTTTTCCCCGATCCGTGTGCCTCCGGGCTCTCTGGTAATCACGCAGTCGTGCCCTTTGTCCTGGAGAAACCTGACGGCGTGGCGAATGTTGGTGGTCTTCCCCGAGCCTTCTATCCCTTCGAGAGAAATAAACATAACAATATAAATGCCTAAAGTTTAAAGTGCCTAACCCGCCACAGAGCATCGGCGGACAAGCGTGAGCTAAAATTTAAAGTGCCTAACCCGCCACAGCGCATCGGCGGACAAGTGTGAGCTAAAGTTTAAAGTGTCTAACCCGCCACAGTGAATCGGCGAACAAGAGTGAGCTATAAAGCCCGCCCTGGCCTCCGGCTCGTAGAGTGCGCATCGCTCGTATCTTGATCTGACCTGTTTAACTTTAGGCACTTTAGATCATTTTAGATCACTTTAGATCACTTTTCTTTCCCATGTAAAAGTGACGCTCCAGGAGTCTATGGTAAGACGTCCAGGTTTCATTGGGATCTTCCGATGCCATGAATTCACGGATGGCGTTGACCTTGGAATCTATCTCGTCAATATAATTCAGTAAAACAGCCTCAATGGTTTTGGGGGGCTCCGGGGAGCCGAACTCCCTGACGCCATGATGGCTGACAACCATATGCTTTAACAAAAAGATCTGGTCTTCCGGGAAATCTTCGATTCCCGAAAGTTTTTCATCGACCATTTTGAGCCCGATCACGATATGGTTGAGCAACCGGCCTTCATCGGTATAGTCGATTTTGAATTGGTATTCAAACTCATCTGTTTTTCCGATATCGTGGAGAACGGCCCCTGAAACCAGGAGATCCCTGTCGATGCCGCTGTAATGCCCGGCGACTTTGTCCGCCAGGCTGGTCATGGAAAGGGTATGTTCCAGGAGTCCGCCGATGTAAGCATGGTGCATTTTTTTGGCTGCAGGTGCAGTTTTAAACTTGCGGACAAATTCTTCGTCTTCCCAGAATGCATCAAAAAGCTTCTTCAGGTAGGGTGTTGTCAGGGACGCCGTTATCTTCACCAGCCGTTGGAACATACCGTCGATGTCCCGGGAGGTTGCCGGCAGAAAATCTTTTGGATCCAACGCCTCGCGGGGGCAGAGGTCCATTGTTTTTGCCACCAGCTGCAACGTCCCTTTGTATTCACCGACCGTTCCCCGAATAGATACAAAATCACCGGAGGTGACACCGGCTGTGATCTGATCCACGTTATCCCACACAACGCCCTTCAGGGTTCCGGTTTTATCGGAAAGGACCACATTTAAGAAATTGTTCCCATCTCTTTTCTGTAACAGAATCTTTTCGGCCAAAACAAAGACGTCATCGACCACGTCACCGGCTTTAATGTCCGTTATAAATCGCTTCTTCATACCGTCGAACCTCAAATCAGAACCAAAGATCACCATTCAGAAAGACATCTTATGAATATCCCACTGCTTGAGCTCTTCAAGCATATCGTAATCTGTGGTATCACATTTAATCGGGGTTATGGTAATAAAATTGTCGTCCAGGGCCGCACAATCGATATCAGGATTGTCAGACGCCATTTGCGCATCGTGTCCGTGCCAGTAATATGTGCGGTTACGGGGATCGATCCTTTTTTCGACATACTCTTTGTACAGGGCGGTTCCCTGCCGGCTTATCCGAATACCCGCGACCTTGTTCATTGGCATATCCGGTACGTTTACGTTAAGAAAGGTTCCAAAAGGGAGCCCTTTTTTGTAGACGTGCTCTGCAAGGGTTCGCGTAAACGACGCAGCGCAATCATAGGCGTCATCGGTGCGTCCGTGTATGGACACCGCAATTGCAGGGACTTTGTATAAAGCCGCCTCTTTAGCGGCGGCAACCGTTCCGGAATAGTTGATGTTGACCCCCACATTGGCACCCGGGTTGATCCCGGATATCACCATATCCGGTTTTTCGTCGAGGATCTCCATGAGACCGATCTTGACACAATCCACCGGGGTTCCTTCGACGGCATATCCCATGCCGCCGCTGTTGACCTGGATCCTGGCGGTGCGGAGGGGCTGATGCAGAGTGATGCCGTGTCCCACGGCACTCCGTTCACGATCCGGGGCAACCACCGTTACAGCGTGCCGGCCATGGAGTTTTTCATACAGCACCCAGAGCCCTTGAGCGTGAATGCCGTCATCGTTGGTTAATAGAACGTTCATAGATAATATCCGAAAGGGTCCAAAGACACCGTGTCCATTTGACAACTACATCTTGACTTTTTCCACTGAAATGAGATTTATACTTGATATTTCATTCTTATTCAAGATGTTATTGTTCC
Organism: Desulfobacterales bacterium; assembly: GCA_012974475.1. Lineage (GTDB taxonomy): Bacteria > Desulfobacterota > Desulfobacteria > Desulfobacterales > UBA11574 > JAAXQD01. Next base: position 9,122 of record JAAXQD010000217.1, on the reverse strand, counting down.
GGATCGGATAATATGAGCCATTTGCAAAATTCGCGACGTTTGTTCCAGGGGTGTGTGGATGATTACAGCGCTGTTGCCACCGGCCCGGGTCACCCCCTGTTTTTTCCTACCGTCCATAAGGGTTTGCAACCACCAGCCGTTTTTTTAAAATCGACCCGAATCTTCAGAACCGTCGTCCGATGGGTATTTTTCCCGTTGATGGTTCTTCTGATTTTCGGCCATGCGTCGGCCCAGGAATCTTCGCAGCTGTTTAAAGACGACAAGAACGTTCCCTGGCACATTGTTGCCGATGAAATCACCTATGATGATAAAATGAAGGTTTATACCGGCACGGGCCAGGTCGTCATCACCAAAAAAAATAAAAATCTCAGTGCGGATTATGTCCTTTTTGACCAGAGCACCATGGAGGTGTCCGCTGACGGCCATGTGGTTATGACCGTCGGAGAGAACATCCTCACCGGCAGCCGTATGGAAATGAATCTGGATGCGGAAACGGGAACCGTTTACGATGGAACCATATTCCTCCAGGAAAACCATTTTTATATCAAAGGGGATAAAATACAAAAGGTCGGCGAAGATTCATACACGGCTGACAAAGCCAGCGTTTCATCCTGTGACGGTGATCAACCGGCATGGAAAATCACCGGCAGAAACCTGAAGATTACCGTGGAAGGGTACGGTGTTGTAAAGCATGCAGCCCTTTGGGCCAAAAAAGTTCCCGTTTTGTATACACCGTACCTTGTATTTCCGGCAAAACTGAAACGTCAGTCGGGTTTGCTGGCGCCCCAATTCGGTTATGACGACCGCAAAGGGGCGGTCTATCTCCAGCCCCTTTACTGGGCCATCAACGAGAGTTCGGATGCGACGTTTTACTCTCATTTTATGAGCCAACGGGGGGAGAAACTGGGCGCAGAATACCGTTATGTGTTGGATGAACAGTCCAAAGGAACGCTGATGTTCGATTTTTTAGATGACCGCAAGGTCGATGACGGTTCTCCGGGATCGGACCAATGGGGGTTTGACGGTGACGATGTATTGCGACCCAATTCCGACCGTTACTGGTTCAGGGCGAAGCATGATCAGGCCTTGCCTTCCGGGTTCTTAGCGAGGCTCGACATAGACTATGTGAGCGATCAGGATTACCTCCGTGAATTCCAGTATGGATACAATGGGTTCGACGAAACCCGGGCGTATTTTAACAAAGTTTTTGGAAGAGAACTCGATGAGTATGACAATCCGGTCCGGCTCAACAGATTGAATGTCAACAGAAACTGGTCCCTCTACAGCCTCAATGCCGAGCTGCGCTGGTATGATGATGTCATCAACCGTCGTCAATCGGAGACCGATGACACATTGCAGCAACTGCCGGCCATAACCTTCGACGGTGCAAAACAAAAAATCCTAACCTCGCCGTTTTATTTTGATTTGAAATCCGAATACACCTATTTTTACAGTGAAGACGCTCTGCGAGGTCATCGGGGGGATGTTTATCCCAGGCTCTATCTCCCGTACCGATTCAGAAACTATTTCTCCTTCGAACCTTCTGTGGGGGTGAGAGAGACGGTCTGGCATTTCGATAAAGACGAAGACGGCCCTTCGGACAAAAGCACGCTCAACAGAAACATGTACGATGTAAAGGTCGACCTTTCTTCTGAAATCTATCACATATTCAACCTCAACGGCGAAGGTGTCCAACGGATCAAACACACCGTAATGCCCCAAATCATCTACGACTACATCCCTGAGAAAGATCAATCTGAATTCCCTTTGTTTGACAGTTTAGATCGGATTGAAAGAAAAAATATCGTTACGTATTCCTTGACCAACACGTTGACATCAAAATCGGGGACACCCACAGAAAACAGAGCCACCCCCCCCACCGACAAACTCGTCAACGATGATCGTTATAAACCGCTGACCCATACCTACAACCAGTTTTGCTGGTTCAAGCTCGAACAAAGTTATGACATCGATAAAGCAAACGAGGACGATCCGGAGCCGTTTTCACCGATTAACATAAGGCTTCAGATTTTTCCGAGAAAATATTTTGCCATAGACGCCGATGCGGATTGGTCCCATTACGACAGCGCCTTCCGGTCAAGGAATGTCGCATTGACCCTGTGGGATCCGCGCGGGGACAAACTATTCGTTTCCCATCGATATAAAATAGATGCCAGTGAATCCGTCTACACCGATCTTCACTTAAAAATATCCGACAGCCTTTCGGTAGTGGCCGAATATGAGCGGGACATATTTAACGGCAACAATTTAAAATCCGGTCTCGGGTTTTTGTACGAAACCCAATGCTGGTCATTTTACACAAAATACCTTAAAGAAGGAGATGACCAGAAAATTGGATTTATGATCGAACTTCGTGGAATCGGGGGTGTTGGATCGAAATAATTACCCTGGACTTATTGAGACAAACAGAATATATCTTATGGTTGCATAAGGGCACGGCAAAATGAGCTTAACGACGATAACGATGCGCATTCCCAGACTTTTTCTCTGGTTTGAGAAAAATTAGATGGATATCCCAAAAAACATATGACAATAGATAGATTAGATGATTCATGGTATGTCCTGCATACAAAAAGCAGGTTTGAAAATGTGGTCAACGAAGGCCTGACAAAAAAATCGTTGAGGGTTTTTCTCCCAAAGATCCAGGTGAGAAGCAAGCGACGTGACCGCAAGGTGATGATCCGAGTTCCTCTGTTCCCCGGATACCTGTTTGTACAAACCAGCCTCGAGCCCACTGAACATATTGAGATTGTAAAGACCGTGGGCGCTGTCCGTCTGGTGGGGAACAAGGACGGCCCCATTCCGGTGCCTTCGGAAACCGTCGACTCTTTGAAGATCATCGTTCAGGGGAACGATTCTGTTGCCACAGGTTCCAGATTTAAAAAAGGGGACAGGGTCATCGTTGTCCACGGCTCCTTTGCCGGCGTGGTCGGGACGTTCGTACGGCACAGGGGAAAAGGGCGTGTTATCGTTAATATTGAGGCGCTGGGACAATATGCGGGCGTGAATGTGAGTGAAGAGGATATTGAATTACTGCCTAAAATATGATCATAACCACTTGACTTGCTATAGGTTCGCATTTTATAGAAATTGAAATCCGGTTTCCACAGGATCGGGGTGTAAAATTTCAAACGATCAAATAACAGAAAGATATATTCAGAAGGAGGATATATGAACAAGCTGGAGCTTATCTCCGCCTTGAAATCCAAAGCGAACATTACCAAAGCAGAGGCAGCAAGGGTGGTAGAGATATTTTTCGATAACATGGCCGATGCCATGGAAAAGGGAGAACGTGTTGAAATTAGAGGTTTGTGCAGTTTTTTTGTTAAAGATTACAAAAGCTATACCGGCAGAAATCCAAAAACCGGTGAAAAGGTAATCATTAAGCCTAAAAAACTGCCGTTCTTCAAATCTGGAAAAGAATTGAAAAATCGCGTAGATTGTTAGAGTTGTGTCGGCTTCTGAATCGATAATCGGCTTTGAGTCGATAGTAGGTCAAGAAAAGCCCATAAGACTTTTAACGACGCTTTTTCAAAATGAGACCATCCCGCATGCCCTTCTTTTTTTAGGTGCTGACGGTGTGGGCAAAAAGATTACAGCGACGGCGTTCGCGATGGCCTGCAATTGTCGGGTCCGGAGGAAGGGGGATTTTTCAGCAAATCCAAAAATCCGGGCTGATCATCTTACGATACCGGATCGAACCATCCAAGGCGGACCCGGCGACTGTTGTCCGTCGTGTCGGAAAATTAAATCCGGCAGTCATCCGGATGTCATTCTGGTTGAACCGTCGGGCGCTTTTATCCGAATCGATCAAATACGAAGTCTTTGCAGCACACTTGCCATGAAACCATACGAGGCAAAGCTGCGAGTGGTCATAATATCCGATGCCCAGGCCATGAATCCTTCGGCGGGCAACGCCCTTTTGAAGGTGCTCGAAGAACCGCCGGACAAAACGATTCTGATACTCACTGCCATGCAGACATCGGATCTTCTTCCTACGATCGTTTCACGCTGTCAGCATATCAGGTTTAATCCGATTCCCCGAAAGCATCTGGAGGCACTGCTGGTCGAAAAACGCGGAATGCATCCGGATGATGCAAAGATCATCGCGGCCATGGCAAACGGAAGCGTCTCCAAAGCCTTTTCAATGACCAGCAAAAAGAATCCGATCAATTGGATTAACCGGAGGATCTGGTTGATCGATGAGGTTCAATCACTGTTCATGAGACCGATGGCCGCACGCCTGGCATTTGCCGCAAGGTTGTCCAAGGATAACAAAGCCCTCGGGGACTCTCTGGAAGTGCTTAAAACCTGGTTTAGAGACCTTGTTGTCTGGAAATATCATTCCGGGAGAATACTCAACACCGATTTGAAAAGCAAGATTCAACGGGCCTCCCCAAATATGACCGTGGCCTCGATTCTTTCAAAGATTAACAACATTCACGCTGCCCAGAAAAATATCCGGGCCAACACCAATTTGCGGCTTACTTTGGAAGTATTGGTCATGCGACTTGCAAAAGTGTGATCCACAGGCTAAAGGATGCCGAAACAGGATCATATGGGATTTCAGCCTTTTCCTAATAAGATCCTGCAAGCTTTCTTGGAAGCGTTTCATAAAACCGTAACACGGTTTTATTTCAAAGTGCTGAACCCTTAGAAAAAAAAGAATTTGGATATATGAAAAAAGTGGTTGGAATAAGATTCAAGCCGGCCGGAAAAATTTATGATTTTGACAGTGGCGCATTCGTGCTCAATCGCGGGGATCAAGTGATTGTTGAAACCGAACAGGGGCTCGGTTTGGGGTCCATTGTCACGCCGCCGGTGCCATACGAAGGATCTGCAGCAAGCCGATCCGGCAAGCCCCTGAAGAAGGTGTTCCGTCTGGCGAGCCAAGAGGACTTTCGTCAAAAAGAAAAGATTTTGGCAACAGAAAATAAAGCCCACGCCCATTGTTTGAGCTGCATTCGGGAACTGGGTCTTAAAATGAACCTTTTTGCCGTTGAGAGCGCCTTTGATGCCGGCAAATTGACGTTTTTTTTCACATCTGACGGTCGGGTCGATTTCAGGCAGCTTGTAAAGATGCTGGTTAAAAAATTCGGTGTTAGAGTAGAGATGAGACAAGTTGGCATACGAAATCAGGCCAAGATGTGCGGCGGTATCGGAAGGTGCGGGCGTGAAATATGCTGCTCGGCATTTATCGAGAAATTCGGGCCGGTTTCCATACGAATGGCCAAAGATCAAGGATTGTCATTGAATCCCACCAAAATTTCCGGACAGTGTGGCCGACTCATGTGTTGTCTTACCTTTGAAAGTAAAATGTACCAGGCGGTCAGGGAAAAATTCCCGAAAATCGGTTCCCAGGTAACGACCAAAAGCGGGAAGGGGAAAGTGGTCCGCCATAATGCGATATTTAATCGTATCGCTGTTCGTTTAGAAAGCGGACAGGAGATAGAAGCCGGGATTGATGAGATAACCGGGGAATGAGATCTTTGAAAGGTTAAGGAAGGAAAATGGATAAACCTTTTTATATAACAACGCCGATATATTATGTTAACGCCCGGCCCCACCTGGGGCACGCATATACGACAATTGTGGCAGATGTTGCCTGTCGGTTTCATTCAATGCGTGGCCAAGAGACCTTCTTTTTGACCGGTACGGACGAACATGGCGACAAGGTCGTGCGTTCTGCCAAAAAGGAGGGGTTGAGCCCCCGGACCTACGTAGACCAGATCAGTGGGCTTTTCAGATCCCTATGGCCCGAGCTGAATATCCAATACAATTATTTTATCCGTACCACGGATGCATCCCACATGTCCATCGTCGAAGAAATCATGCAAAAAATCCACGACGCAGGGGATATCTATTTTAGTGAATATGAAGGGCTTTACTGTTTTGGATGCGAGCGTTTCTACACAGAGCGTGAACTGGTCGACGGCAAATGCCCGGACCATGAAACAGCGCCGGAAATCATCAAAGAATCCAACTATTTTTTTAAGATGAGCCGGTATCAGAACTGGCTGATCGATCATATAAAAAACAATCCCGATTTCATAACACCCCAGCGTTATAAAAACGAAGTTTTGTCGTTTCTCAAAGAACCCCTTGAAGATCTTTGCATATCCAGGCCCAAAACCCGCCTTAAGTGGGGAATTACCCTCCCTTTTGATGATAACTATGTCACCTATGTATGGTTTGATGCCCTCTTGAACTATGTTTCGGCCCTGGGATACCCGGATGGCGATCTATTTAAGACATACTGGCCCAGTGCCCGGCACGTTGTGGGCAAGGATATCTTAAAACCCCACGGTATTTATTGGCCCATTATGCTCAAGGCTGCAGGAATTGAGGTATACCAGCAACTTCATGTCCACGGATACTGGAATGTCGATCAAAGTAAAATGTCAAAAAGTATCGGGAACGTGGTGGAACCGCTTCAACTGAAAAATGTTTACGGCCTCGATGCATTTCGATTTTTTCTCATGCGGGATATGGTTTTCGGACTCGATTCCAACTTCAGTGAAGCTGCACTGGTTCAACGCATTAATTCCGATCTCGCCAACGATCTTGGGAATCTGTTCAGCAGGATTGTGGCCATGGCCCAAAAATATTTCTCCGGCGTCGTTCCGGGAATCGATGCCAAAGTGGAAAAAGAGTTAGAGCTGGGTCTGGAATCCGAAGCACTGAAAGCCATCACCCAATTCGAAACCCATATGGAAACATTTGTCTTTCATAAGGCTCTGATCACCATCTGGGAACTTATCAGCCATATGAACAAATATGTCGATCTGACGACGCCCTGGGTGCTGGCAAAGAAAAAATCGAGTCGGAAACAGCTTGAGGTTGTAATCTATAACCTTCTTGAATCGCTAAGGATCATATCCGGACTCATCTATCCCATAATGCCGGATACGGCCAAGACCATGCAAAAACATCTGGGTCTGGATCCGGAAAAACCGTTTTATCATTTAGAGATCCTCAAAACATGGAAATCCCTGCTGCCTGGAACGAAGCTGCCCAAATCGGTTGCACTTTTTCCAAGAATTGACCTAAAGGAGGATCGGGCGTCATTGGAGGCAAAAAATGAATCCGGTGCCGATAAACCTCCGGTTAAGCCCGAAATAACCCTCGACATATTCGACAAAATCGATCTCAGGGTTGCGACGGTAATTCGTGCCGAGGCGATCCCCAGAGCCAAAAAAATGTTGAAACTCGAAGTGGATCTGGGAGAAAAAAAGACCATCGTGGCCGGCATATCCGGGTCCTATTCCCCTGAGAAACTGGTGGGTCGGCAGGTCATTGTGGTGGCAAATCTAAAACCTGCGAAATTGATGGGCATCCTGTCCAACGGTATGTTGCTGGCCGCCGTTGAAGGGGATGGTTGCACCATTGCAACCCTGGATAAAAAAGTAAAACCCGGAACACCGATCAGCTGAAGATCCCGCCGGTTCGCCGCTCTGATTGAGCTGCAACGTCAAAATGGCATGGTGGAAGGGTGGGGCACACATCTGCACGTAACTCGCTGTAGATTTTTAGCTTACGGCGGCATGGAATTTCAAAAGGTATGATTATCCGTTAAAAAATGATTCACCGCAGCACTAAGACCGACACGGAGACGCTGGACAGACCGAGCTGGAGAGACTATCAGTCCGGTCTGAACCGGTCTGCCAACAAAAAAAAACTCATTTCAGGCATCTTTAAGGCAGCGGGGCTTTTTTTTCTTATCCTTGCTGTGGGTTACGGGATCATCAGCGGTCTCGAAGGAATATCATTTTCTCATTTAAAGACCGATTATTTTTCTCCGTCAAATGGGACAAAAAGAGATGCCGCTTTAGATCGTGTCCTATTGAGCGATAAAAAGCATGTTCAGAACCTGATCGATGATGTATCCTTGGTCAACCTTGAACATAAACGTATCGATGTTTTTACCAACGGGGATAGATATAGTGTGGACACCACCCTTGACATTCCCCTGCAGAATTTTATTCTAAAAAAACTCGACACATCCACCGCTCGGTATATCGGAATTGTGGGAATGGATCCGGCCACCGGCAAAGTATTATCCATGGTGAGCTTCGATAAAACAGATCCGTCCAGCAATCTTTGTGTGGACAGCAAATTTCCTGCAGCGAGTATCTTTAAAATCGTTACCGCATCGGCGGCCATTGAAAAAAATGGTTTTCGTCCGAACCGTGAATTAAAATACAATGGCATGAAACATACCCTATACAAATCCCAGCTTAAAAAAAAGACCAACAAGTACACCAACCGGGTTTCATTTCAGGATTCGTTCGCACAGTCCATTAACCCGGTTTTTGGAAAAATCGGTGTCCACTACCTGGGGAAAACCGCCCTCGAAGAATATGCTGAAGCATTTGGCTTCAATCAAAACATCAATTTTGAGATTCAAGTCGATCCCAGTGAGGTCCATCTATCGGACACGCCGTACCAGTGGGCGGAAATTGCATGCGGGTTCAACCAGGAAACAACCATCTCTCCCCTCCACGGTGCAATGATGGCGTCTGCCATCGTCAACCAGGGCCGGTTGATGGAACCCGCCATTGTCGTTCGGATCGTCGACGAAAACGGTGATGTCATTTATCGCAATAAGTCGGTTTCCATGAGCCAGGCCATTTCCTCCGAGGCATCCAAGACTCTCAATGCGCTGATGGCCGCAACCATAAGGTCCGGCACCGCCAAAAAGGCTTTCAGAGGATACCGGAAAGATAAGATCCTTTCCAGACTCAATATCGGCGGGAAAACAGGCTCCATGGATAACGACACCCACGATGTGCGGTATGACTGGTTCGTGGGATTTGCAGAGGAAAAAGGGGGAGCGGCCAAGTTCGCGGTGTCCGTTATCGTCGCCCACGAGAAATATATCGGCCTGCGGGCAAGCTATTACGCACGGTCGGCAATGAAGGCCTATTTTGGCAATTATTTCGCCAAAAGCCAAAATACAGCATCTAAAATTAAGAATAAATGAGGTCCGGGGTATAAAAACCGCTCAACTTAGGTTTGACATGGATTGTTTTTAGAGAACCGTTACATATGGAGGAGATGTATTATGCCGGGGTTTGAAATATTTGGTGACGAGGAACGCA
>JAAXQD010000130.1 GCA_012974475.1 Desulfobacterales bacterium | reverse complement strand
CAATAACTGATGGCTTCGTAAAAAGTCCAACTTCTGCGTTGCGCTGCATTCCTCGTCACTGCGGCGTACTGTGAGTACGCCTCGTTTCTCGGATTTTACGCGCCTTGAATTTGAAGCTTTTTACTTTGCCATCAAAATTGGCTGTTCAAAAAACTAAAAAAGGGGAGACAAATCGTCTCCCCTTTTTCAATTAACGGGCAACACTAACGCATTTTCAATTGGCAAACTATTTTTTATTGTCGCCGGTTGCGGCGCCGTGCATCTTAATTTCGACTTTTTCTTCGAGCCCTTCGTAGTATTTCCTAAGAATTTCAACAACTTCATCACGTCCAAAGTGGTCGGGAAGGTCTCCGCCTTCTGAAAGCATCTTCCGCAACATGGTTCCGGATAGGAGGACCCGGTCTTCCTTGCCGTGGGGGCAGGTTCTGAGTGAGGCCATGCCGTCACACTTGTAGCAGTAGAATGTCCAGTCAATCTTTAAAGGCTGGCAGAGCAGATTTTTCCCAGGATCGTCGGAAGCCGGAATCTTGTCAAAGATGGTCTGGGCTTCGAACATGCCGTAGAAATCGCCTACGCCGGCATGGTCTCGGCCGATAATCATGCGGGAGCAGCCGTAATTCTGACGGAAGGTTGCGTGGAGAAGGCCTTCTCTGGGTCCGGCATAACGCATGTCCAGCGGGTAACCGCCCTGGACCACGTTTTGATCCACAAAGTAGTTCTTCACGAGGCTGTCGATACATTCAACGCGAACTTCGGCGGGAATGTCGCCGGGTTTCAGGTTGCCGACCAGAGAGTGAATGTATACGCCGTCGCAAACTTCCACTGCGATCTTGCAGAGGTATTCATGGGATCGGTGCATGGGATTCCTGAGCTGAAGGGCGGCAATTTCACTCCAACCTTTTTCTTCGAAGATTCTGCGGGATTCTTCAGGCCTCATGTAGACGCCGGCATATTTGGTCGGATACTCACCCTCGCTCAAAACCTTGACCGGTCCGGCAAGGCTGAATTCCTTTTGGGCCATGACCATCTGGACGCCGGGATGATCTTCACCGGCAATCTTCCAGAATTCCTCGGCAGTCGGGGTGCCTTCTCCCTTGTAGACCTTCTCACATTCGAACTTTTTGTCGGCCTCGGTCATTTCAAATTTTTCCGTGACCTTCATGGTACCCATAATTTCACCGGTATCAGGATCACAAAGTGCTATTTCATCACCTTGGCCGATGCTGTCCGCATCGTCCTTTGACGCAGACAAGGTTACCGGAATGGGCCAGAAGGTTCCATCGGCAAGCTGAAAATTTTCACAAACCTCTTTCCAGTCCGCTTGGGTCATAAAACCGGTCAGCGGGCTGAATCCGCCGATCCCCATCATGATGAGATCTATCGCTTCACGCATTTCGTTCAGAGTCGGAATCTCCACAGAAAATATCTAAATAGATCCTTCCTGCGATTTCAAGTTATTGCTCGGTTTTTCGCTTTTTTATTAAAATAAATGGTTTCCTCTGCACCATTTCGATGTGCGTAAAAGATGAATAATTAGTAAGGAAAAAACCATTTGTCAAGGGTAATCGCCAGTATTAAATGCCTAAAACACCTAAAGTGACCTGTCCGCCAATGCCTGTCTGCTCGTAACCCTTCAGTCGTCTTAAGTAATGAGACGGAGGATGGAAAACACCGTTGCTCATAAGTGGCTGTGGCAGGCGGGTCTGAAGTGTCTAAAGTTGTGGAATTTCGCCGGAAATAATACTAATGATTAGATCCAAGCGACCTAAGAAATTGCCTGTTGATGATTGTCGATCGAATCAGCATGGCGAGGAAGATATAAATTGACAGAATACCTTATCGGGAAGATTTCCCGCATCTTGCTGGGAAGAGCCTTCAATATTTCAGGGAAAATCTGTTAACATTCTTATATAATTTGACAATTATTCAATCCTCAATCCTGTTTAATGCCAATGATGGTCACTTCAACAGTTCGAGCCCTTGGACCGTTATCATGATTGATAGCCACCACCTGTTGCCAGGTTCCCAGTCTGAGCTGCCGGTTTCGAATCTGCAGGACAATCGAAGGGCCCAGAAGAGCAGCTTGGACATGGCTGTGCCCGTTGCCGTCATGCCAAGCCTTTTCGTGTTCGTATTCAAGACCGGGGGGTGCCAGTCTTTTTATGGCTCTTTTCAGGTCTTCAACGGCACCGGGTTCAAATTCAATGGTGGTGATCGACCCGGTTGATCCCACCATTGTAGCGTAAAGACTTCCGTTTTTTATATCGGATTCTCGAACCAATTGATCGAGATCCGGTGTAATGTCGCAAATGTCCGGACCGATTTGCAATTTGACCTCGATGGATTCGTAAAACATGGATACGGATTGCATCATTGTCCTCCAGCGGCTCTTGAAAAAAAGATCTCGTTGAGTGGTTGATTTGGGTTTATTTGGGCAGTCGTTGTGTTTACAACTTTTCCAAAAACTGTAAAGGAGTGAGTATTTTTAATTTTCCGTAAGTTTTAAGGTTTAATAAATGCTGATCACCCGAAATAATTACACCGGCCTTGCCGGCTTCGGCACAAGGGATAAATTTATCGTCCGAAGGGTCTTTTTGAATTATTCCCAGGCCGGGTTTAAGGGTAACAACTTCAAAATAAGGTAATATTTCATTATAAAGGATGTAATTGATTTCCTTTTCAGTCAATCGGAACTTTGGATAAGCCAGGACTTTTATGTATTCATCAATGATATCTTTTGAGGCTAACGGTTTAAGGTGTCCGCTTTTCCATAAAGAAATCAACTTGCCGGGTATACCGCCGAATAAGATTGCAGATACGATAACGTTGGTATCTATGACGGCTCGGATTTTTTTGATTTTGCCCATTTTATCGCTTCAGCAACACTATCCTCTTTGAGTCCGAGTTTTTTTATCTTTCCTCTGATCTGCTCCAGGTTGGTATCGTAAAATCTTATTGGCTTCATTATGACGACACCATCTTCAAGTTCTATGTCAAAGTGTTTAACTCCGGGCATTTTTTCAATTATTTTTTTTGGGATTGTGATTTGATTTTTTGAGGTTATCTTTGCAAGCATTATCCTATCTCCTTATTGTATTACTTTCAGAATTCCTTACTTTATTATAATCTGAAAATAGGAAAAGTCAACACCAAAGATTCTTCTCCAATTTGGTTGAAGAAGAGGATCCAAGGATCCAAGGATTCCAGGGGTCAAGGGAGGCGCTGCGAGCCAATTATTCGTTATACGTTATTAGAGAATTGAGGTTGGAGGAGAGTGGATCTTTGCCTCAAACCCGACGCCGCTGAAAGCGTTCCCTCAACTTTAGGCAATTTAGGCATTTTAGCTCACTTTAGGCACTTCTTGAAATAAATGTCTCCTGAAATCGAGGAAAAACATCCTAACATAACATACGGCAAAGAATACAGATTAGAATATTAAAGAAGCTCCAGGTTCCAATTCCACAGCCCGGGCCTTTTTTTCAGATCCACATCTTTGGGAATCGGTTCCACAAGATGGACGAACAGACTGTATCCGGCCTGTTCCAGGGCACCTTGGTTGGCCTTTAGATCGAGTGTCCAGTTGGGATATACCCAATAGTCAGACCCGAATTTTCTTGCCCAGGCCTTTTCACCCTTGGGGCTGGCAAATGACGTTTCAATGTCCAATTGATCCGAAAGAACCCGGGAAACACAGAGGGGCCAGTTCCCTGAAATGACCATTCCCAGGGGTAAAGGGCTGTGCTTCGGCAGCAGAAGATAATCATTTCGGCCAAGTTCCGGGCTGACGATGGCGCCGCTAAAACCCAGTGATTCCAAGGTTTTTAATGCCAGCGCATTGGCGATATTGCAAAAAGGTCCGGCCCAGAGATTCAAATTTTTTAATTGGGTAAAAAATCCGGTTTGCCATGGCGCGTTCAGCACGAAATTCCGGGCACCTTTTTTAAGGACAGCATCCACCTGTTCCTTTTGATTTTGGGCATCATCCGGCCAGACAACCGGTGGAAGCCACCACCAGAGCTGTGACCCAAGTCCCTTGGGCAGATTTTTTATCGCCGGGTTCGACAGCCAGAGGCCTGACAAGCCCCGGTGTCCGGTCTTGCCGAGGTGACGATAAACATGAAGATCTGAACTCGTTTCTTTCTTCTTTCCGGATCTTCTGGGCTGCCGGGCAACAAATTTCGAAACCGTGGATTTCAAGACCGGTGCTTTGACACGTTCTGATTCGAGGTCAGCTAAAATCTCTTTGAGATCTTTTTCCTGACGGTCGATGAGAAAAACCGGGATTCCTTTTTCAACGCGCTGTTTCGATCTGACCTTTAGATAGAGACGTCCGCCTTTTGGGATGTATTTCCCCACTCTGGTGGTTGTGTGCCATGACTCGTCTTCATATCCAAGGCGAATCAGATCCCCGGGAAGCAGTTCTTCCCTGGGATTTAAGAAAGGCGTTTGCTTCGAACTCTTTACCCTTCCCATAAAAAGCCCGGACCCGGTTTGACTCTCAAGATTAACCGGATTCTGCGGCCTTTGGGGCAAGAAATTATAATGGGTTCCGGTTCTGCCCAGGGCATAGGCCAACAGCTCAAGGGCCGCTTTCTTCATTTTAGGATCGGTTCCCTGGTCCCTTAAAATCCTGTAGGCCTTGACCGTGTAAAAAACATAATGTGGCCCTTTCTTGCGGCCTTCGATTTTCCAGGTCCGTATCTCGGGAATGGAAAGAAGGACTTTGGCCAGTACATCCAGGCTGAGGTCCTGGCAGGAAAAGAATCGTTTTCTCTGTTCTTTTTGGGTATAAACGCGGCGGCAGGGCTGGACGCATCTTCCCCGGAGCCCGCTTTTGCCGCCGAAATAGCTGCTCCAGTAGCATCTGCCGGAAACACCGTAACACAGCGCCCCGTGAACGAACACTTCCAGGCCCAGATCCCTGGGACAGGCCAGGGCCATAGCTTTGATCTCGTCGATGTTAAGCTCCCTGGGCAGAACGATCCGATGGACACCGAGGTTGTTTCTCGCCAGTTCAAGGGCTTCGGGAAAACTGACATTTGACAGGGTCGACAGGTGCACTTCGCCGGGGAAACCGGCCTGACGG
>JAAXQD010000241.1 GCA_012974475.1 Desulfobacterales bacterium | reverse complement strand
ATGTCATGCCCTATCCGAACCCGGCCGATCTGGAAGCCATGAAGGCCGATTCAAATCTCGTTGTGATGGAGCAGGAAGGTCTGAATGTCGGGCGGGATCCGCTCGTAGTCGATGGCGTAGAGAGCGCGGACGGCATCGTCGTCGGTGAGCCGCGACGACGGGCAGCCGGCCGATCGGTACCGGTTTGCGGATGGAATGAAATTGAAGTACATGATCGATGTACCGTATGTTAAATTTATTGGCAAGAAAAAAGTTTCCAATGGATCTTTTTTTCAAAAATGCTCATACGGCAAACAAAAACGGATTGTTTGCAATATTGCATCGGGCAAAAGGTGTAAAAAAATGTGCCCGTACTAAAAATCAGCTCACGGGCACATGGGGCAATCACAAAATGAAGATTTTTGAAACGCCGGTCAGATTAAATTTCGATGAATATTCAAAAAGTCGAATTCATGAATTTTACAGCTTTGAAACGAGTTCTGTTGTAACCTCTTTTACGCTTGGCTCGCCGTCCAGCGTGATATATTTAATCTTTTCTTCTTGGGCGGCAAGGTCTCTGAAATAGTACGCGGATGCAAGGGTTCCGGTGTCACTGTCGTAATAAATTTTGTGGCGCTTGTTGATGGCATCTCCATCCTGATCGTCGTCTCTGGTTTTTAAATCACCACCGCAAACCCGGCATTTATCTCCATCGGGTTTGATGACATCTATATAGATGTTGTTGGGATGGTTGTTGTCGTTTACACAGAGTCTGCGTCCCATGATTCTGTTTTTTGCAATTTCGCGATCAAGAAGAATCTCAATGACAATATTGAGAGACAAATCCGCATCTTTAAGTGCTTCATCGAGTTTTATCGCCTGATTCTTATTTCTTGGGAATCCGTCAAGAAGCCATCCGTTTTGACAATCATCCTGTTTCAGTCGGTCGAGTATCATCGGTATTGTGATTTCATCCGGCACCAAATCTCCCCGGTCGATATATTCCTTGGCTTTGGTTCCCAATTCAGTCCCTTTGGAAATGTTGTCACGGAAAATAGCTCCGGACTCTATATGGGCCGTGTTGAACTTATCCTTTAAAATTGCACCCTGGGTTCCTTTACCGCTGCCGTTCGGACCAAAAAACAAAATGTTCATGTCTGATTCTCCTTTCGCAGTTTATTTTAAGATTTATACGTTGGATATATTTTTTATCGGTATCAATATTCTCAGCTTTACTATATAAATAGGAGTATCTTGTCAAGACTTGGAAGTTAAATCCTTGATTAACTTTTTTTCAAAGGGCTAACACACTCAGGTTTTGATGTTTAACCTTAATTCAGCTATCCATTTTGTTTGCGATCAATTGAGGTTTAAGTATTCTTTGACCAGTGCCAACGCTTCGGTCCTGTCTTTTATGGAATGGGTTAATTTGGCCTCGTCAACGAGATCAAGGATTGTTTTAAACAAAGGGGACGGTGTAAGCCCGAAAACTTTAATGAGATCATGCCCGGTTATGAGTGGCGGTTCATTGCTTATGGGTTTAAAACGATTAAAAAAATCGTATATCATCTTTTTTGCAAAGCCTATAAGAGCCCTGTTTCTTTGATGCGTCCTGTTTTGTTTTGCTTTTACATCGGCAATGGCATGCAGAAGAAGGGCCGGTGTGTTATCACCGCATTTTTTATAAAAACGTGTTAAACTTTTTTGCGTTAACGTCTTTTTTTCATGCGCTGTAAAAAGAAACAACGGTTTCATATGATTCCGGATGATAAAATCGATGAACTGCCTTTCATGATTAGAAAATCTTAGTTTCCGGCTGATTTTTCGAGCCAGATCTGCACTTTTCCGGGCATGACCGTAAAAGTGGCTTCTGCCGTTGCTGCCTGTGCTTTTTACCAGGGGCTTTCCGATGTCGTGCAAAAGGATCGCGCACTTGATAAGCGCCGGTCTGTTTTTGTCGACATATTGTCGAATTTGGGTAAACGTATCAGGAAGGATTTTTTTCAACTCATTCAACAGGATCTCGAGATGATCATATGCCTTCATGGTATGTTCAAATGCGTCGTAAAGATGATGACGATTCTGGAGGCATCCTTTTAGGGGGGCAAGATCCGGGAGGATTTCGGTTAAAAGCCCGCTGTTGTCCATTTGGGAAAGATAATCGTAGGATTTGGACGTGCCGAGCATGGAAAAAAGTTCAACACGAATTCGCTCTCCGGCTGAGTTATGTATCAGTTTCGCATCAGATTTTATGGCCGACGCTGTCTGGGGCTCAATTCTGAAATTCAGATGAGCGCCTATTCTGTAAGCACGTATCAGCCTTACAGGATCCTTAACGAAAATTTTCCGTGAAACCATACGAACTTTTTTATCGGCAAGATCCTGAAGTCCGCCCAGGCAGTCGATAACTTCCTCTGAGTACACATGGTATGCCATGGCGTTGATGGTAAAATCTCTTTTTTTAAGATCGTCTTCTATGGACGCCCCGTTTAAAGATGTTATATCGAATATCTTGTCACCCGATGCCACCCTGATCGTCGTTTGCCCCGGTTTGCCAAGCTTGATAACGTGCCCTTTGGTTCTTTGGGCCATCTTTTCAGCAAAATTTTCCGGATCTCCGGTGACTGCAATATCAAAGTCGGTGGGCGTCCGGTGGAGAAGCAAGTCCCTGACCGTTCCGCCGACGATGTATGTACCTTTTACTTCGGGCAAGATGTCTTTATTGAATGGAATCATGAATTAAATCGTCATATGCGCCACCCGTTTGCAACGGGGTGGTTAATTTCATTGCATTCTTGATTTTCCTGAGTGTATGTTTATTATCATTATTTTATGTCTGTGTCTATCCGGATACCCATATGGATAAAACAAGAACAAAAGTTCTAAGAGTTGCCGTGACCGGTGGTGCCGGATCTGGAAAAACCTCTGTTTGCAACCGATTTAAGGAACTGGGGATAAAGGTCATCAGCTCCGATGCCATGGCAAGGGAAGCTGTTGCTCCGAACTCGACGGCGCATAAAAAAATCGTGGATTTTTTCGGAAAGACGGTCTTGCTTGGGGATGCGACATTGAATCGTAAAATGCTGCGGCGAATGATCATCAAGGATGATGCTGCACGGTTGGCTCTGGAGCGTATTGTTCACCCTGAAATATCGAACCTTATGCGGAAAAAGATAGCCTGTGCGGAAAATGAAGGTTCCAAGATTGTCGTGATAGAAGTTCCACTTCTTTTTGAACTGAATATGCAAGAACAGTTCGATCGGATTGTTCTTGTAAGCGCCGGTCGCAAATTGCGAGTTAAAAGACTGATGGCGCGCGACAACATATCCCGTGATGAGGCTGAAAACCTCATTCATGTCCAGATGCCGGACAAAGACAAAATTGGACGTGCTCATTTTGTATTATGGAATGAGGGTTCAACAGCGCGACTGATGGAGGCTGTCGATTTATTATATGAAAAATCTTTCAAACCATACAAAAAAAAGAAAAAGCCCTTGACAGCCACATAATCATGATATAATTTTCAGAAAAACAAAAACATACCTGTTGGATCCCGCCATTTGGAGAGAATGCCCAATTCTTCTATTTTAATTCATTGAAAATCCATATTCTTTCGTTAAAGCCAACATGGATCCATTTAAATTGTTTTGTAAATTCTTCCTGTTAAACAGGGAATAATTGAATCCACAGAATAACGGTTCCAGTGAAAAATAGAAAAATTCTACTCCGGCTAAAAATTTCTGATTTAACCAGCCTGGCAGGATTAAAAAGATAAAAAACAAATA
>JAAXQD010000210.1 GCA_012974475.1 Desulfobacterales bacterium | reverse complement strand
GCGGTTTTGATAACATCCAAGTTATGTTCGATCACAATTACCGTATTGCCCGTCTCCACAAGTCTTAACAGTACGTTGAGTAGTTTTCGAATGTCATCCATATGGAGCCCGGTGGTGGGTTCGTCAAGAATATAGACGGTTCTTCCCGTGGCTTTTTTGCCGAGTTCCCGGGACAACTTGACCCGTTGTGCTTCTCCGCCGGATAGTGTCGTTGCGGGCTGACCGATATGGATGTATCCTAAGCCGACATCGATTAGGGTTTGCAACTTTTGACGGATATTGCGTACCCTTTCAAAAAATTTGAATGACTGATTAACGGTCATTTCGAGTATGTCTGCAATATTTTTCCCTTTATATTTGATTTCAAGGGTTTCACGGTTGTACCGTTTTCCTCGGCATACATCACAGGCAACATAAACGTCGGGTAGAAAATGCATTTCTATCTTTATAATGCCGTCTCCCCGGCAAGCCTCGCATCTTCCGCCCTTGACATTGAAACTGAATCGTCCGGGTTTATAGCCCCTTATGCGCGCTTCAGGCGTTCTGGAAAAAAGTTCTCGGATATATGTAAAAACACCGGTATATGTTCCGGGATTGGAACGGGGGGTTCTGCCGATGGGAGACTGATCGATACTGATGACTTTGTCGATATGCTCAAGGCCCATTACGCTGTTGTAGGTGCCTGCCGGTATCCTGGCATGGTAGAGCTGCCGGGCAAGAACGCGGTAAAGGGTTTCCAGAACAAGGCTCGATTTTCCAGAGCCCGACACACCGGTAACACAGATAAAACAACCCACGGGAAATTCCACATCGATATTTTTTAGATTGTTTTTTGATGCGCCTCGAATAATAATTTTTTCCTTGCGATTGCGTCGTCGGTTAGATGGCACGGGGATAGATTTTACCCCTGAAAGATATTGTCCGGTCAATGATTCCTCCGCGTTCAATAGTCCTTGGGGTTGTCCGGAAAACACCACATATCCCCCTTTAATTCCTGCCCCGGGCCCCATATCGACCACATGATCAGACGAACGTATCATCGCTTCATCATGTTCTACCACCAGAACCGTATTACCAAGATCGCGCATTTTAAAAAGTGTTTCACGAAGCTGCTCATTGTCTCTCTGGTGCAGACCGATACTCGGTTCATCGAGAACATAGAGGACGCCGGTCAGCTTTGATCCGATCTGTGTGGCCAAACGAATTCTCTGGCCTTCTCCACCGGAGAGGGTATCTGCCGATCGGTCTATCGTCAGGTAGGAAAGGCCTACATTTTCAAGAAAGCCGAGTCGTTCATTAATTTCCTTCAGAATCCTTGTTGCAACAATTTTTTTTCTGCCGGTCAGCTCCAGCTTTTTAAAAAAGATTCGGGCTTTTGCCACTGAAAGTTGCGTGATTTCGAATATGGTAAGACCGCCCACCCGAACAGATCTGCTCGCCCTGTTTAATTTGGTGCCCTGGCATTCAGGGCAGGGACGAAAATTCATATACTGCTTAATCTCTTCCCTGGACTGGTAGGAATCTGTTTCTAAATACCGTCGCTCCAATTTCGGAATGATGCCTTCAAATGGTCTTTTATATGTAAAACGTCGGTTATTGCGTTCAAAATAGAATGTGATCGACTCATTTTCGGAGCCGTATAAGAGCGCGTTTTTAAATCGTTCCGGAAGATCCTTGTAAGGCGTGTAAATATCAACACCATAGTGTGCAGTCAGTGCATCTAAAAATTCAATGAAGTGGACGGTATTTCTATTGGCCCACGGGGCAACTGCCCCTTCCCTTAAGGACAACTCCGGGTTGGGAACGATAAGATAAGGATCGAATTCAGTGGTCGAACCCAGACCGTCACATTTTGGGCAGGCGCCCTGAGGAGAGTTGAAAGAAAAACTTGCGGGGGTAAATTCCGGGTAGCTTATATCGCAAGTTAGACATGCCGATTTTTCACTGAAAAGGACAGGTTCTTCGGCAAGGATATCCACTGTGACAAGGCCATCTGACAGTGACATGGCAAGTTCCAAGGAATCCGCCAGCCGGTTTCTGATCTTTTCGTTGACAATCAAACGGTCCACAACCACATCAATGGTATGCTTTATATTTTTCTTAAGGGCGCCGACCGCTTCGATCTCCAGAGTTTTTCCATCCACACGAACGCGGGAAAAGCCTTCCTTTTTAAGCTGTTTGAAAAGTTTATCGTGGGTGCCTTTCTGGCCTGAGACAAGGGGCGCCAGAATAATAATCCTGGTATCTTCGCGCAACGACATGACCTTGTCGACAATCTGATCGAGTGTTTGAGCGGTAATCGGCTTTCCACATTCATAACAGTGGGGTGTGCCGGTTCTTGCGAAAAGAAGGCGGAGAAAGTCATAAATTTCCGTAACCGTCCCTACCGTTGACCGGGGATTGTGGCTGGCTGTTTTCTGCTCAATTGCAATGGCGGGCGATAAGCCTTCGATGGTGTCAACATCCGGCTTTTCCATACGTTCAAGGAACTGACGTGCATAAGTGGAAAGGGATTCCACGTACCGTCGCTGTCCTTCGGCATATAGCGTATCGAATGCAAGTGTCGATTTTCCCGATCCGGAAAGACCGGTGACGACGATGAGTTTGTTGCGAGGCAATTCAACATCGATGTTTTTCAAGTTGTGTTGTCTTGCCCCCCGAATGATTATTTTCTCAGTTTTCATTTGATTTCATTTTACGCTGTCACTATTTGAAACGCTCAATTTAGGTGTTTTTTCTTGCGCAAGCAGCCTGTTGAACCGCCATGTTTATGGCCGCGATCAGGCTTCCCGGATCGGCAATGCCGGTACCGGCAATATCATAAGCTGTTCCATGATCAACAGAGGTTCTTATAATAGGAAGTCCTATGGTAACATTTACGCCGTTGTTAAAATGCATCAGTTTGAATGGTATCAGTCCCTGGTCGTGATACATGGATACGACAACATCATAGCGTCCTTTTGCAGCGTGATAAAACAGCGCGTCCGGCGGTAGTGGCCCGACAACATCAATTCCTTCATTTCTGGCTTGGGCGATGGCCGGTGCGATGATATTTTTTTCCTCGTTTCCGAACATTCCGCCTTCACCGGCATGGGGATTCAGACCCGCAACTGCAATCCGAGGGGTTTTAATTCCGAATCGTTCCTGCAGGGTCTGCCAGGTCAGTTTTATGGTCAGCAGAATTTTTTGTTTTGAAAGTATTGACGGAACATCCCTTAATGGAACATGGATGGTTACGAGGACAACACGAAGCCTTTCTCCGGCAAACATCATGGCATAATTTTCGGATTTTGTTCGTTCAGCCAGAAGTTCAGTATGTCCGTTATAGGGAACTCCGGCAAGCCGCATCGCTGTTTTATTTATGGGACAGGTTACCATTGCCGCAATATGTCCTTGAATTGCCAAATCGGAGGCGACCTGTATATAGTGGATCATTGCCCTTCCAGTCTGAACTGAGGGTTTGCCCCATGATGTTTTATCCGGATCGATTTCTGAGAGGTTGAGTACATCTACCGACCCAGATTTATATGTGCCGCTGTCCGGATCTTTGACAGATTCGATATGCAGGTTGCTCTGCGTACATTGTTTTGCAGCAGTCAGAATTCGAAGATCTCCAAGCACAAGCGGCTTACAGACTTCATAAATTGCAGGGTTGCAAAGGGCTAAAAAAATAATTTCCGGACCGAGTCCAACAGGGTCACCCATGGTAATTCCGATAATCGGACGGGAATCGAACATCGCTATAACCTCTCAAAAAGTGAAATAACAAAAAGAATAATTATACTAC
>JAAXQD010000116.1 GCA_012974475.1 Desulfobacterales bacterium | reverse complement strand
CCATTGGGCGGCCTCTTCCAAAGACACGTCCATTCTCCGCAGCTGTTGAAGAAAGAATTCCCCGGTTCCCGAAGCGCACTTGTTCCCGGTCAATACATTCGAGATCTGCCCCAATCGGTTGAGCACATACACCATAAAGGTTTCTCCTCCGGCCGAAACAACTGCCGGACACGAAACCCCGGAAGGCTTCACAAATCGATAGGCATATTCCACTGCTTCGGGTTCGGGGATGGAGGTGAGATTGACAAACGCCCGGAACTTCCGGCCGGTGGCCACAATCCGGTCGAATGAACCCAGGTCGAAACCGTTGACGGCGGACAGCAGGGCCCGCTTGGGATCGCCTTCGTGGGGAAGGCGTGAATATTTCACGACCCGGGGCGGACGAATAACCCCTGTGGGGTTCCCTATATCCTCCACCGGCTCATAATCCAGATGAACCAGGGATATGGTCGAGGCACCAAGGCACAGACCCAGCACGTTGATCCTCCTGGACCCGCTGTTATTCGGAAACATCCCGCCGGCTGTCGTCGGTTTTTGAGAACTGGAACGATCGGTTTTCTGGTTCATCGCTTTTTCTCCTCATAATTTCTGATGAAAGATGTTCGCGATTTTGCTTTGCTTCGTTTCGGGCCATGTCCATATTGTGGAAAGGTTCATATTGTCCGGACGTCGTTTCAAAATCTTCGTTAGATAATTGTTGGACCCTTTGCCGAAATATCATCGTCCGGACGATTTTGTTGAGCCCTAACAAAGGGGCGCTTTGCTGTTTTATTGTTTTATAGAGCAAATCGCGTTCCAAATATGACGCTGCCCTCCAAATACCGCCATGGTCGCCGTTTTTTATGAATGAAAGATCAGCGGCCTGCGCTGCATATACTGGCGTGTTATCAATACGGTATTGCGTTTATGGGAGAAAGTTCTCCGGCGTCGATAAATTTTAAACCTTTTTTTCAAAGAGGCTGATATGGGGGCGAAAGGGAGTTTGCAGAAGGGAGCAACAATTTTTGACACGATTTTTGATTTTCTGACAGGATGCTGTTAAATCAGCACGTTGAAGGATAGCAAGAAATGTTTACAAAGCAAAATTATTTGCACCGTTCCAACCAACGGGAGATTTTAAAACGGCTTGGCGTCCCCGAACACAAACCCGTGGGGTTTTACTGTCTGATGAGTTTTAGACGCCGGTTCAATGCCTGTCGCGTGATTCCCAAGCTCAGAGCTGCAATGGACTGGTTGCCGTTTGCCCGTTTCATGGCTTCATCGATGAGGCGCTGTTCAGCCTGTTTGAGGGTCGGCAACTGCTCAGAAAAAGATATCAAGGCCTTCTTCTCCTGCAGCATTTTATTTGAGGGTGCTTCAAATCCGGGATGCTTCTGATAGATATGCGATTTGAAGCGATCCATGGAAATCTTGCCGGATTTATGGCTGCTCACAGCATTGAAAACCATGGATTCCAATTCTCTGATGTTTCCGGGAAAGTGATAGGTGGACAGCAGGATCGACAGTTCATCAGGCGGCGTCGGCTTTTTCTTCCCCAGCGTTTCAGACGCTTTTTCCAAAAAGTGCTCCATAAGAATGGGAACATCCTCCAAACGGTCACGAAGGGCTGGAATATGGATGTGATGATCACAAAGTCTGTAGTAAAGGTCCTTGCGAAATTTGCCCGATGACTTGAGCCCGTCTATGTCCTGATTCGTGGCAACGATGATTCGGGCATTGGAACCTTTTGCGACATCGGATCCAAGGGGAAAAAAATCGCCATCCTGTAAAAGCCGTAAAAGTTTTACCTGTGACGAAGGGCTCAGATCACCGATTTCATCCAGAAAAAGCGTTCCTCCGGACGCCTGTTCGATCAGGCCGCTGCGGGCCTGATCCGCACCGGTAAAAGCACCTTTTTTATGTCCAAAAAGGGTGTCTGCAAAAACATTGTCGTCCAAACCCGCCACATTTACCGGAACAAAATCACCCATGCGATTGCTCAGGGCATGCACGGCCTTGGCAACCAATTCTTTGCCGACACCGGTTTCTCCCGTAATAAGAACCGGCCGCGGGCTGCTGGAAATCGCCTCCACGTATTGAAAAATAGACCGCATGTTTGCACTGTTTGTAACAATCTCCGAAAAAGCATGGGGATGCTCCAGCTTGTCGGACAGGACGTGGGCCTTTAACAATCGGTTTTCCCTTTGTAATTCACGAAGTTCCACGGCCCGTCTCACGACGCCGATAAGGCGACTTTTTTCAACAGGCTTCACCATATAGTCGAATGCACCGTGTTTCATGCACATGACGGCGGTGTCTACATCGTTGGCCCCTGTAATAACAATCACCGGAATTTCAGGAAAGTCGGCGATTATCAGCGGAAGCAGCGCTTCACCGGACACATGGGGCATTCTCAAATCGAGGAGCATGACTTCAATCTCCTGACGGGAAAGCATCGGCATTACATCGCGGCTGTCCTGACAGCGGATGAAATGGTTCATACTTGCTGAACGGAGGGCAATTTCAAAACTGTCTAAAGCCTGCGCTTCATCATCTACCAACATGACCGGAAAATCAGGATACATGGACGCCGTCATTCTTCTGCCCCTTTCAACGTATTATTTTATTAATTTTTCAATATGTTGGAATACGTTTGTTATAGTAAAATCTGAAGTTGTCCGCAGCCCCGCAATGGGGGATTCCCGCCCCGATTAAACAGAAAAGACAAATAGGTTTCACCCCGGTACGACAGCAAACTACCTACGGGGCGGGTGGGGTAAACTTCGCTCCAACACGCTTTCGGGAAATACACTTGCCCGGTTGAATCCTCGAAATTCAACGGGACGAGCGGTGACAGTTCAATGGTTCTTGGAATCACCTATTTTCAAAGCACAACGATGTCACCTTTCTTTAACGGGCAAGAAAATTTCGGCCGTGGTTCCCTCCCCTATTTCCGAGATGAACGTCAATCTGCCGCCGTGGGTTTCCACAATCCTTGAAGAGATCGACAAGCCCAACCCAACTCCGCCCGAATCATGCTTGGTGGAAAAAAAGGGATCGGTAATTTGCGGCAAACTCTCGGGGGAAATCCCCACCCCTTGATCTTGTATTTTGATCCGAATAGCCGCCTCCGTTTCATCCCAAGACGTCGAGACAAAAATACCTTTTTTAGAATCCGGAAGCGCCTGGCAAGCGTTTTGAATCAAATTGACAAAGACCTGCTCGAGCCTTTGAGAATGGCCTGTCAGCACAGGTAAATCCCTGCCGTATTCTACTGAAAAACGATGCGTAGACTTCTTTATCATATTGGAAATAAGGGAAATGGCAGACCGTAAAATATCATTGATGTTCACCGACTGTGTCATCTCTGAAATATCTTTCCGTACGAAATTCTTCAAGTCTTCAACAATCTGTGTGATACGTCCGGACCCATCCAGTATTCCGGAAAACAACACCGGAATCTTTTCACGCATCTCGCTGTAATTCATCCCCCCGAGAATAAAATCGCCATTCTCCCGGTAGTATTCATCGAGGATCGGCATGGCACTTTCCCAGGCCTCCGACAGTGTGGGCGTATTGAGCCGAATGAAATTGTTGGGATTGTTCACTTCGTGGGCCACGCCCGAAACAAGCGTCCCCAAGGCAACCATTTTACTGGCCTGGAAAAGCTGTTCCTGATGTAACCTGACCTGCTCTTCAGCCAACTTCCGGTAGGTAATGTCATGTGTAATTCCCCGAAACCCGGCGGGCCGTCCGTCTGCGTCTTTTATCAGAGATACGGAAAGCTCCACATATCGTTGACTGCCGTCTTTCGTGATGGCCTCCCAATCGTAAGTCTTGGAGGGTTCTTCTGTTTGGTAAACCTTGCTAAAAGTTTCATAGACCCTCTTGCCGGTCTCCTCGGTCATGAACTGCCGGTTGTTCATCCCCATCATTTCATCTCTGGAATACCCGAGCATTTTGCACAGAGGTTCATTGAAGAACGTAAGGTTTCCTTCCAGGTCGACCTCATAATATATGTCGGCCATACCATGAAGAATCGCTCTATACTTTTGCTCGCTTGCCCGCAGATCTGCTTCGGCCTGCACACGATCGATGATTTCTCCTCTATATGCCTGATAAGTATCCTTCAGTTCCTTGTACTGTGTCTCTGCAATTTCAAAGGCCTTGGTCAATCGAAAGGAAAGAAGAAGCGCCTGGGAAAAAATAAAGATACACACGCCAAACGGTACAAAATATCCGGTCTGTATGATCTTTTCAACGTACATCATGTCGTTTATGGCGGATAATGCTAAAACGATAAATCCCAGGAGAAAGACAAACGCACCGGTTCTCTTTCGGATGGAAGCAACGACGAGCACATAGAGTCCATACATAATCGTGATGATGGTGATGATTTGGTATCCCTGAAGCGTATATGAAAAAATCCTTGCGGGGGTAAAAATTACGCTGCACGAAAAAGCAATCCCGATCGGAACGATCAGGTTTGGAATCCGCTTTGGAATTTCCCGGGGGAAGAGGGATTGTGCAAACAGTACCAACAAAGGAACTGATAGATAAAAGGAAAGATATTCAATCTTTATCACGATCTCCCAGGGAATATTCGGAAAAAAATAAACGAGATATCTTTCACCGGTGGTGAGGAGCCTCAACATGATCAGAAAACAGAAAACACCAAAATACAGGAACGATCGATCCGTTTTTCTCAGCGCAAAGAGACAAAGATGATACAGCGCCATAATGAAAATACTGCCGAATAGCATCAGATCAAAGCAAAGACGATCCTCCCTGATTTCTTGTATTTCTTTTTCTTCCCCCAAATGGATAGGTTCCCAAGGTCCGCCCCGTCTGTGATGAAAATTGGATACCTGGAAAATGACATCCATCTGATTTGTTTCAGGGCTGAATTCAACGACCTGTGGAAAATATCGAGGGACGGTGCTTTCCCGATCAATGCCTGGAATCCCCACCGAACTTATTTTTTGATCGTTTAAAAAAAGGATATATGCCGTACCCATGCTTAAAATTTTGAGGGCAAGGGGTTCTTTTTGTGTTTTCAGAAGGATTTTCAAACGGTAGGTGGCATATCCATCACCGTGAAGGGTCTGACCGTTGACCTCATAACCGTTCCAATACCCGGGCACTCTGATGAATCCGGTTTTTTGAGGCAGGATCGGTTTGGAAAAATCTGACGGATTAAAGTATTGCTTCCAGTAGAATGCATATTCGCCGGAGAGGTCGACGGGTCCGTCCCGCTTAAAATCCCAATCGGTGAGGTCGAGAACCCCTTTTATGGCTTTCGGGGGAATCCTTTTTTGGATGTGATAATTGCAGGCCGTCAAAAAGAACAAAAAAAGAATGGCCAACGCCGAAAAATATTTGAGGACACTGGATCTCATAAAAAGAGCCCTGATTTAGGTGCCTAAAGCTTGAAGTGTGTAAAGAGCGCTGAAAATGCAGAATTACGACACCCGTAAAACCTTTTTAGGGTACCGTCGCCAAAGGCAGTGGTTTAAACCGATGCCTCGAGAATTCGCCAATTGAATGCGGACATGGCAAATTTCGTCGGACTTGAACAAGCGAAGCGATGGTATCATTAATATCATTGAAATGGGCGCCTGTAAATCGTAAATTTATTGATGTGTCCCCGCTTTTTTTTGGACCGGCTTGCCGAAGTTCCGGCAATTGCCAAGTTCACGGCCAGGATCCAGCATTTTCCTCTCCGCACAGGAAACCCAGCGGATTTTTCTTCGGGCGAGAAATCGTCTGCTTGAATTTTTTAAAAACGGATTTATATTTAACCCTGACCCAGCGAAAGTGGAATGCGTCATCTCTTCGGCGAAAGATTCGTTTTTTAAGTGCCTTTTTATTTTTTTTACCAGATAGTTATGACCCAACAGTTAAACTTAAGATTAAGATATAATTTTAACCTTATGGGAAACCGTCAATACAAAAAACCGGAACATGCGGTTGTGGCGGTTACTGAAGGGCTCCTCGACATCATGAACCGGGAAGAAAATGATGAGATTGTTCTCCACCCGCCCGCCCCTGGAAGATCGAATTGCACGGCCCAGAGACACCCCGCCACCGGACAGGACTTCAGGTTACGGCGGCGGTATGGATCCGGATAAAGGCAAGGCGTTTTGGGACCGCCTGTCCGGATAAAACAAAATTTTTCAATGCCCCCAAAATTTTTAGCCTTGATGAACGCTTAAAAATTTCCTAAAAGACATGCCAATAAAAACAAACCGTCGATAAAAAGGAAAAACCATGATCCATGTTGAAAATTTGACCAAATATTACAACGAGTTTTGCGCTGTGGATCGCATCAGTGTCGACATCCATAAAGGTGAGGTCCTCGGCCTGCTGGGCCCCAACGGCGCAGGTAAAACAACCACTTTGCGGATGCTCACCGGTTATTTTATGCCCACATCCGGAACCATTCGCGTCAAGGACTATCTCCTCGACGAAAATTTACTGGAAATCAAAAAACTCATCGGATATCTGCCCGAGTCCGCCCCCCTGTATCACAACATGCTGGTCTTCGATTATCTCGACTACGTTGCCGGAATCCGGGGGCTGGACAAAGACCAAAGGGCTTTTAGGATTCGACAGCTTGTGGATTTGTGCGGACTGGGCGAAATTATGCACCGGAGCATCAATGAGCTGTCCAAAGGCTTGAATCAGCGGGTCGGCCTGGCCCACGCCATGATGACCGACCCGGAAATCCTGATTTTAGATGAGCCCACATCCGGCCTCGATCCCAATCAGATCGTCGAAATCCGGGAGATCATCCGAAAGATCGGTGAGGAGAAAACCGTCATTCTCTCCACCCATATTCTCAGCGAAGTTGAAGCCACCTGCGATCGGGTGGTGATTCTCAATAACGGCAAGATCGTTGCGGACGACCATGTGGAAAACCTCAAGCAGACCGCAGGTCAAAAACATTTTATCCATTTAGAACTACTCAACGCAGATTTTCAAAAAGTATGCCATGGACTCAACGGAATTCAAGGCATTGAAAACACAGAACAGATCGATGAAACTCCCGGCGGCTCCTTAAAGGTTCGCCTTGCCTGCGAATCCGCCGTGGATCTGAGAGAAACCATTTACCAAACCATTAAACAGACATCCTGGGTTCTTATCGGGTTTCATCAGGAGACCAAAACCCTTGAGAACATATTCCGAGAACTCACCAAGGAGGACTGACATGCACCAGGCTATCCGCATCTGCAACAAGGAATTAAAAGACTATTTTATATCCCCCATCGCCTATATCGTCATATCAATTTTTTTGCTGGTGACGGGGTGGTTCTTTTTTACGACATTTTTCTATTATAACCAGGCAGACCTGAGAAACTTTTTTGGTCTGCTCCCCATTACCTTCGCCTTCCTCATCCCGGCAGTGACCATGCGATTGTTTTCCGAGGAAATGAATGTGGGATCCTATGAACTGCTTATCACCCTGCCGGTAACATTTAAGGATGTTCTTCTGGGCAAATTCCTGGCCGGCGTGTTATTC
Source organism: Desulfobacterales bacterium (assembly GCA_012974475.1). Classification (GTDB taxonomy): domain Bacteria; phylum Desulfobacterota; class Desulfobacteria; order Desulfobacterales; family UBA11574; genus JAAXQD01. Next base: position 27,321 of record JAAXQD010000116.1, on the reverse strand, counting down.
GTCGCCGCGGCTCTGCTGCCCACCTTAGCCTATCCAATCTGCATCGCATTTATGGGGCAGTTGGACTGGGGACCTGTGGCAGGCGGTTATCTGGGCGCCCTTTTGCTGGGTGCGGCCTTTGTCGCTGTGGGTCTGTTTTCCTCATCCCTGACACGCAACCAGATCATCGCGTTTGTTGTGGGCATGGCTATCTGCTTTTCCCTGACGTTGATCGACAAAATGCTCTTTTTCTTCCCCAATTCTCTTCTGGGTGTTATCGGGTATCTTGGGGCTGATTTTCATTTCCAAAACATTGCCAAGGGGATTGTCGATTCCCGGGACATTCTCTATTTTCTAAGTGTTGTTTTCATCGGCCTTTACGGAACACATCTGGTTATGCAGGAAAAAAGCTAAGGAGCACAAGATGAGCATGCAGAACCCCTATGCAAAATATATGAAATTGTCCATCTATCTGGTCATTATCGTCCTCATCAATGTGGCGGGCATGACCCTCTTTTTCAGGATGGATCTTACCGAAAACAGAATCTATTCCATATCCGAAGCCAGCAAAACGGTGGTTTCCACACTTTCCGAACCTTTGACCATCAATGTGTTTTTCACCAAAGATCTGCCGGCTCCGTACAATAATACGGAGCGATATCTGCACGATCTGCTTGAAGAATATGCCATCCACGCCAACGCGTATTTCAATTACCGGTTTTATGACGTCAGCCCGGAGGCAGAAGGGATCGACCCGCGGGCACTGGAGAATCAGAAACTGGCCAACAACTACGGCATCCACCCGGTTCAAATCCAGGTTTTTGAAGAAGATGAGGTAAAATTCAAAAAGGCCTATATGGGCCTGGTGTTGATTCACGGAGATATGGTGGAGAAGATTCCCACCATTACCGCCATCAACGGAATCGAGTACAAACTGACCACGGCCATCCAGACACTGAACAACAAAATCAGCGCCCTGTTGAGTCTGCCCGACACAATTAAGGTCAAGCTGTTCCTTTCTTCCTCTTTGAAATCTGTTGCACCGTTTATGGGCCTTGACCAACTTCCCGAATACCCTGACAAATTGAAAGTAATCGTCGACCGCCTTAATGCCAAAAACTACGGAAAGCTGGAATATGCCTATATCGACCCTTCAACAAAATCGACACAGGAACCGTCCTGGAAGAAATATAACCTGATGCACCTTGAATGGCCGGCCCTGTCCGACGGTAATATTCAGGCCGGAGAAGGAACCATCGGCCTGGTAATGGAATACGGGGAGAAAATCAGGGAGATACCGCTGTTAAGTGTTCTCAAGCTTCCCATCATCGGGACCCAGTATAATCTGGCCGACCTTGATGACATGGAACACCTCATCGACGACAATATAAAGACGCTGGTGGATATCAACCAGACTCTCGGATACCTTTCGGATCACGGCACTCTCGATATTTCGGGGGCTTCACCCATGGGGCAGCGAAATCCGAACGCGTTATCCGTTTTTTCAAGTCTGGTGTCACAGACATACAGCATCAAACCCATTAATTTAAAAGACGCCGACATTCCCCCAAGCGTCAACTGCCTGGTCATCGCGCGACCCACGGAAAATTTTTCAGATTTCGAACTCTACCAGATCGATCAGGCATTGATGAAAGGAACCAGCCTGGCACTCTTTCTGGATGCTTTCAAAGAAGTCAGGCCCAACGCCCAGCAGCCTTTTGGAATGAACCGGGGACCGAATTATGAACCGCTGGATACCGGTCTTGAAAAATTACTGGCACATTACGGCATCCGCATAAAAAAATCGTATGTCCTCGATGAAAACTGTCACAAGCAACGGCTTCCCCAAAGCATGGGCGGGGGTGAACGGCCCATATATTTTGCCCCCATTATCAAAAACAGGTTCATCAACCATGACCTTAAATATATGCGCGGCATCAACGGACTGATTTCAGTCAAAATATCGCCCTTGGAACTGGACGAAGCACGAATTTCAGAACATGCGCTAACGGCGGTCAAGCTGATTGCATCTTCAGAAAAATCCTGGGAAATGCGCCAACCCATCAATCTCAACCCCATGTTCCTCAGTCCGCCATCCCCGGATGATGAACAGCAGAGTTTTCCGTTGGCCTACATTCTTGAAGGGTCGTTCCCCAGTTATTTTGACGGAAAACCGATGCCTGAAAAAACAACCGAAGATACCGCCACAGAAACTCGGGACAATAAAGAAAGCACCCCCGAACCGAAGACTGAGAAGGCAACGGCCGACCTGTCGAAAATCAAAGGTCAGGGTGGTTTTATATCCAAAGGCACGGCCGCCAAAATTTTCCTGATGGCCTCGTCGGACATGCTCAAAGACAATGTTCTGAATCCTGAAGGGAACAGCCCCAACGACATGTTCGTTCTGAACACCATCGATGCCCTGAACCATCGGGAAAATATTGCCGTGATGCGAAGCAAGGTGCTCAGTTTCAATCCCCTGATGGATGCCGGAACGGTGACAAAAACCTTTGTCAAAACCTTTAACATTGCCGGACTTCCGGTGCTGGTGGTCTTTTTAGGCCTCATCGTTTGGCTGAAGCGCCATTCCAGAAAAAAGCGGATTCAGTCGATGTTTCAGAAATAAAGAAAGGTGAATCATCTCCCGATTAGTGATAGTTAATTAGGGTAAAATAAGTGTGTCATCTCCGATTGAGCCGGTGTGATCCCAAAGGGTTCAAGGATTTGATGAATCAAGGGGGCAAGGATCCAAGGGTTCGAGGTTAAACCTATTATGCAATCTTTCTCAACCTCGGACCGAAAACCCTTGAACCCGTGAACGCATTGAAAGAGGCTAATATGAAACTAAAAAAAGAATATCTCATACTAACGGCCGTCATGGTCGCCTTGATCCTATACCTTGCATTGCACCGTTCAAACCGGACCCACTATACCCTTCCGAAGATTTCTTCCATTCCCGGCAAACACATCTCAAAAATAGAGTTCAAAAAAGCCGCCGGAACCGTTGTTTTGAATAAAAAAGACAACATCTGGAATATCGGGCCGAAAGAATATCCTGCCGATTCAGATAAAATTGAAGACATCCTTAACGTTATTGAAAACTTGAAGGTGACGGCGCTGGTATCGGAATCCAAAAACTATGTCCGGTACGATTTAAATCCGGATAAAAAAATCCACGTCAGAGCCTGGCAGGGCGAGTCCCTGATCAGAGAGTTCGATATCGGCAAAGCGGCCGCAACCTATCAGCATACATTTGTCAAACTGGCGAAAGATCCCAATGTATATCATGCCAGGGGAGATTTCAGACAAAATTTCGATCCCACCGTCGAAGATCTCCGGGACAGAACCGTACTGTCATTTGTGCAAAAAGATCTCCGGGAAATAAAAATTGCCCGGAATAAAAAGACCGTGGCCCTCGACCTGAAACAGGTGGTTGAAGCCAACGGGAAAAAAAAGGATGCAGCCGCCAAAACCGGTAAAAGTTCTGAACCTCAAACCGCATGGGTGGATACCAACGGTAAAAAAGTGGATGCCGTCAAGGTGGGACGTCTCCTCGGTTTTCTGAATCGCCTGGAATGCGAAGCATATATAGACGATTCTAAAAAAGACGTTTTTAAAGACCCCGTCTATGCCGTTACACTGCAAGGACCCAGGGAACATTCCCTTTCCATATTTGCCAAAGAAAACAAGGATGAAAAAACGTATCCGGCCGTGTCTTCGGAAAATGATTATCCTTTTTTACTGTCCGACACCCAGATCGACAGTCTTAAAGCCAACATCGACGAAATTAAAAAAGTAAAAGAAAAATAACGACGATCTGTTGAATAGAAGGCATTTCAAAGGGAAGACCGATTTCATCAGTACATCCGCCGACGGAACAGCCATCCTGCGGTAGCAAGGGTTACGATCCCCATGACCGCCATGGGCCAGTACTGGGGCCACAGCAGATCGAAGGAGGCCCCTTCAAGAAAAACCGAACGAACGATGATGAGAAAGTAGCGCATGGGATTTATGTAAGTGAGGACCTGAACCACCGGCGGCATATTGGCGATGGGCGTTGCAAAACCTGAAAGGATGATGGTCGGAACCAGGAACAGGAAGGCCCCGAGGAGCCCCTGCTGCTGGGTAACGGCAAGGGAGGATATCATGAGTCCCGTGCCCACCGCGGAAAGAAGGAACATAAAAAGTCCCAGATATAGGGCGGCGACGCTTCCCCTCATGGGCACGTGAAACCAGAACACCACAACCAGAATAATAAATGTCGCTTCGATAGTGCCGATGATAAAGCCCGGCAGGGCCTTTGCAATAAGAATTTCAAGGGGCGTCATGGGGGTCACGAGCAGTTGGTCAAAGGTGCCGGCCTCCCGCTCTCTGGCCACGGACAACGCCGTCACCAGCATGGTCACAACAAGGGTCAGGAGGGCGACAATGCCCGGGATGACAAACCAGTGGGAATCCAGAGCGGAATTGAACCAGAATCTGACGTACAGTCTGGCCGGGGGAGGCGAATGACCGTGTCTGATCGCCCATTGCTGGTTGAAATCTGTGACAATGCTGTTCATGTAATTCAACACCACCATTGCCGTGTTTGAATTGCGTCCGTCCACGATGACTTGTACTTCCGCCGGCCGCTGGTGGAGCAGATTTTCTGAAAACTTTGACTCCACATGTACCACCACGCGTACTTTTTGGGTGTCGATAAGGGGCGCAATCTCGTTGTCGCTCCGGATCACGGTCTTTAAGGAAAAATTGGGAGAACCCTGGATCTTCGCCAAAAGGTCCCTGGAGGCACGCCCAGAGTCCTCGTTGTAGACAGCATAGGGAACATGGTCCAGGTTGAAACTGGCAGCGTAGCCGAAAATAAGGAGCTGGACCACCGGCGGTACAATGACAACCATTCTGCTTTTTTTATCGGTAAGGAGGGCCAGAAATTCCTTGACCATCAGGGCGATTATTCGACGAAGCATCTGTTTTTCCCAATTATAGGCGTTTTTTCATGCGCTTTTTTACGATCATAAGAAAAAGCAGGGCCATGGCCGTAAGGGCCAGACCGTCATAGATAATTATCGGCCATACATCCCCTGCCAGAAAGACCGTCTGTAACATACTGACGAAATAGCGCGCTGCAATGACGTGGGTCATGGTCTGGATTATCGGCGGCATGGAACTTATGTCGAAGATGAAACCCGATAGAATAAAGGCTGGCAAAAATGTGACGATGATGGCGACCTGTCCGGCCACGAACTGGGTTTTTGCCACAACCGATATCAGAAGGCCCATGGAAAGGGCCGTCACCAGAAAGAGCGAAGATCCTGCGAAAAGAACCCATAAAGAGCCTCTCAAAGGTACATGGAAAAACCACGTGGCCATGATCACAGACAGGGTCATTCCCCCCATCCCCATGATGAAATAGGGAATGATCTTGCCCAATATGATCTCACGCACCTGGACCGGAGTGACCATAAGGGCCTCCATGGTGCCCCGCTCCCACTCCCTGGCCACCACCATTGCCGTCAGGAGTGCGCCGATAAGGGTCATTATCACTGCGATCAGCCCGGGGACCAGAAAGTTCCTGCTGCGCATCTGGGCATTGAACCATATCTGCGCCTTCACCTCGACAGGGATATGGAGAGGCCTGCCGCTTTCAATGGATGTCCGCTCGAGCCATTTGATCCAGACCCCTCTGACATAGCCCTCTATGATCCTGGCCCGGTTGGCATCCACGCCGTTTACGAAGACCCCGATGGGCGCATCGCCCGTGCCGAGTCTTTTTTTCCCGAAATTTTCCCGGAGCCAGACGATCCCGTCCACGCTCCCCTCGATCATGGCCTGTTCAGCCGCCTGTATGTCCGTCACGATGACCGGAACAAAGTATCTGGACTGCCGGAATCCGGCCAAAAAATCCGAGGTCTCATGGCTCTGATGTTCCACAACTATTGCGATGGGAACATAATTGGCGTCAAGGGACACGCCGTACCCAAAGAGAAAAAGCAGTATCATGGGAAGCACAAAGGCGATGGCGATACTGGAAGGGTCCCTTACGATCTGATAGCTTTCCTTACGGATCAACCCTTTAAGCCGCATGATATTTATGCCTTTACGAACACCGCGCTGTTTTTGGACGTTCATGTCCGCGCCCCTTCCTTTTCCTCATAATCTTCGATCATGGCGATGAAGGTGTCCTCCATGCTGGGATCAGGGTTCCGGGGGGTTCGAACCCGGGCTTTTACCTCTTCAGGGGTCCCCTGCCCCAGTATCTCTCCCTGGGCCATAATGACCAGCCGGTCACAATACTCTGCCTCTTCCATGAAATGTGTGGTCACCATTATGGTGACATTGGACTCTGCCAGACTGTTGATGCGGCGCCAAAACTCCCTACGGGCAAGAGGATCCACTCCGGAGGTGGGTTCGTCCAGAAACAGAATCTCCGGTTCGTGCATAAGGGCCGCTGCAAGGGCAAGCCGCTGCTTGTAGCCCAGCGGCAGATCTCTGCTTGGGGTATCCGCCATCTTGGCGAGTTCAAAAGAATCCAGGGCCCACGCGATCCGCTCCTTCTGACGTCTGCCTCCCAGACCATAAGCACTGCTGATAAACCGCAAGTTCTGCCCTACCGTCAACCCGACATACAGAGAAAACTTCTGGGCCATATAGCCGATCCGGGCCCGGGCCTGGGCCGCCGAAACCCGCAGGTTTTTACCGGCCACGCTAAGTTTACCACCGGATGCGGGAAGCAGGCCGCAAAGCATACGGAAGGTGGTGGATTTCCCCGCGCCGTTGGCACCGAGAAGCCCGAAAATCTCACCTTGCTTCACCGTAAAGCTTATCCCTTTAACCGCGTAGAAGTCCCCGAAACGACGCTTTACCTTCTCCACCACGATGATATCTTTGCCCGAGACTTTGGGTGGGGCATGGGAGGTTTTTTCCATCTCGAGATGCGCAATTTTTTCATCACCCCCGGTTCGTTGTTTGAGCAGGGCGATAAAGACATCTTCAAACCGTGCAGGGACCGCCTGGACAGACGATTCTGACCCGACGCCAAAGCGTTTTGCCACTTGATCGGTCTCAAGGGGGTGATCGATGACCAGCCGGACCTTGTTACCCAGGATAATGGCGTCGATCACCCCCGGCATTGCGCGGATACGCTCTTGAAGCCGGCGCCGGCTCTCACCTTCAGGACTCAGCATGAATGTCTGCTTGTTGAGCTGTCCACTGAATTTAGACGGTGCATCCTGGCCCAGAAAATGCCCTTCGTGCATCAGGATGACCTCTTGGCATCTTTCGGCCTCATCCAGATAGGCCGTGCTCAGGAGTACGCTGATCCCTTCCTGCTGAACCAGTCTGTAGACAATGGTCCAGAGTTCACGTCTGGATACCGGGTCGACCCCCACAGTGCCTTCATCGAGGAGAAGGAGTTCGGGAGGTTTTACAAGGGTGCAGGCAAGGCCCAATTTCTGTTTCATGCCGCCCGAGAGCTTTCCGGCAAGCCTTCCGGTAAAGGCGGCAAGTCCGGTCATTTTCATGAGTTCTTCATAACGCTTGGAACGATGGTCCTTGGGAACACCCTGGAGATCGGCGTAGAGATCCATGTTCTCCTTGACCGTGAGGTCCTCATAAAGTCCAAAGCGCTGGGGCATGTATCCGATAGAAGCCTGAACCTTGAGGGGATCCCGGACAACATCCATGCCCAGAACGGAAATTTCGCCGCTGTCAGGCACCAGAAGCCCTGCGATCATCCGCATAAGGGTGGTCTTTCCAGCGCCGTCCGGACCGATAAGACCGGTAACCACGCCGCGCCTAACCTTGGCGCTGACACCTTTCAGGGCGATTATCCGCTGCTTGCCGGCCAGAAAATGCTTTTCAATTCCCTCGATGCGCAGCACATATTCCGGCTTCTTCGCCCCGTGCGTTTGTTCCCGGATCATATCAATCATCCCGACAGACAGAGGAACCCGGCGGGTTCTTGTCCGGGCCCGATGCATCGAACCGGAGGGTTACCGTCGCCGGCATTCCCAGACGTAGCTCATTGTCGGGATTGCACACATAGACCCGGATCTGATAGACCAAGCGGGTCCGGAGTTCGGCAGTTTCGACGTTTTTCGGGGTAAACTCGGCGGTGGGTGAGATATAACCGATCCATCCCTTATAGATCTTTCCGGGAAAGCTGTCCGTGGTAATCTCCGCCTTCATTCCGGGGATGATCTTTCCCAGGCTCGGCTCGGGCACATAGGCACGGACCCACATGGGTCTGTCAAGAGCCATGGTAAATACGGGGGTCGTGGGCGACGCCATGTCGCCGGGCTCCATAATACGGTCCTGTATCACCCCGGCCGACGGGGCGTAGAGATTGGTATCCGCAAGCTTTTGACGGGCGAGGGCCAGGGTCGCCTGATATCCCTTCAAGTGGGCCTCGACAACCGCTATATCCTCTTTCCTGGGACCGATGACGGCAAGCATCAGGTCTTCTTCGGCAGCCTTGAGATCGGACTGGGCCGTCTTGAGTTTTGCGGTGGCGTCGTCCAGTTGCTGCTGGGGAACATATTTCCCTTTCACAAGTTTTTTTATCCGCTCATAGGTAACTTGGGCAACCTGTAACATTGCTTCAGCAGCCTTGACCCGCTCTCTGGCCCTTTTGATATCCTGGGGCCTCGAGCCGGCAAGCATACGAGCCAGCACCTGTTTCTGGGCATTCGCATTCCCTTCAGCCTCTTTTACAGCCATCTCATAGCGGACAGAATCCATTTCAGCCACCAGCTGCCCCGGCTCAACCGCATCTCCCTCCTGGACGAGCAGTCGTTCAATACGCCCGATGTCGTAGAAGGCCAGCCGGCTCTGGCGGATATCCACGTTCCCATAGAGCCTCAAGGCGTTTATCGGCGCATTTTCACGCCGTCTAAGGCGATACACACTCCCGGCAATCAGTCCCGCTACCAGCAAGAATACAATTCCAATTCGGATTTTTTTCTTGTTCATTACCGCATCCTTTTATTTCATGAGATATCCGGGTCAGCCGATTTTGGCCTTGGCCGCCTCCCACAATGCGTCCATCTTCTCCTGTAAGACAGATCCAATGTCTTTTCCACTTTTTTCAATCTGCTTTTCCATATACTTAAACCGGTTTTCAAACTTCTTCGTAGAATCTCTTAAAGCGAATTCGGGATGAATACGAGCAAACCGGGCCACATTGACCAGCGTAAAAAGAACATCTCCAAATTCGAGTGCCAAATTATTTTGTTGTTGCGACGTTCCATCCTGTCTGCTCAACGCTGTTTTCAATTCAGCCCACTCCTCTTCGACCTTTTGCATCACACCGGAAATATCATCCCAGTCGAATCCTGTTTTAGCTGCACGATCGGAAATTCTATAGGCCCGCATCAAGGCGGGAAGATTCGAAGGGACCGAATCCAGAATCGAAGCCACCGGGGCAAGAGGTTTTTCTTTCATCTTGATTTTCTGCCAGCGCGCTCTCACTTCATCTGCGCTGTCAACCCTTTCATCCCCGAAAACATGGGGGTGACGGAGAGTCATTTTCTTCAGATTGATATCACAGACGTCTTGGATATCGAAACGGCCCATTTCCCGGTAAAGACTGACGAGAAACAATATGTGAAACAATACATCTCCGAGTTCCTCGCAAACGTCTGCATGACTTCCGGATTCAACGGCATCGATGAGCTCGTATACCTCCTCCAGCAGATACGCCACAATGGTCCGGGGCGTCTGCTTCCGGTCCCATGGGCAACCGTTTTCCCCCCGCAAGGTCTCGATCAAACCGATGATGGCATCAACTCCCATTATTGTCTGCCTCCACTGAAGGAATTTCTCAAATAGTATTATTTTACGGTTCTTCTCCAATTTAGCTGGAAAAGAGGGGTCGAGGATTCAAGAGGTCAAGGGCCCAACCGTTTGTTTTCCAACGATTTTATCATGATTTTGATCATCCTCCACCGGTAAAACGAGATAAAAACATCACCGGAAGATGCGCTTACGCAACAGTTCGGGTGCGAAACTTGAGTCACTTTATTTAAAAATGAGACCAACGGGCATTCGGATATCCGAGCTTAAGATCGGGTCACGGTTTGAATCCATTCGTACGCGTTAAAAAAAAACGGCAAATCGACAAAGTTTTACGATTTCTTTTTGTCCCATTCCTTTTTCAACTCCGTTATCTTGGTCGTAAATGCGTCCTTCATATCTTTGGGAACGACTTTGATCATCTTTTCAGAGACCAGCGTCACATGGGGGGAAAGCAGGGAATCTTTGATAAGCGGTGTACCTTTGGGTAGGAAGGTGGTAAGGGCTATCAAAATAACCGAAACAATGAGCAAACTTTTCATGGCACCGAAGACAGCACCACAAAAACGGTCAAACCAGCCCAAAAAAGCCAGTTTAAGCAGGTAATTGATGATGACACCAAGAATACTGATTACAAGGAAAACAACACAAAAAACAACCATAAAACTCAATATGTTAAGGTATCCTGGATTGGAAATCCACTTTGACAGGGGTTTTGCAACCATCGTGTAATAGGTATACGCAGCGTAAAAACCGCCAAACACCCCGATTATAGAAGACAATTCTTTTATCAGTCCCCTGAAAACACCTCTTATCACGCAATAACTTAAAATAACGACAATAATAATATCAAGATAGTTCATGGTATGCCCTTACAGCATCTCTTGTGCCAAACTCTTTGAAAATATAGATAAATTCGGAAAGATCAATTTTTTGGAATATTTTTTGTTGCCGAAAATTAACAAAGCAGATATTTCGAGTCAAGGTATTTTTCTTTTTGTCACATGTATTAAATTGTTATTTGCATTCGTTTGAAAAATTGTGATATGTCAAAGCTCTACTCAAAATTTGATGAATTCGAAAAATTTTTTACACATGGAATAGAGCCGCTAAAATTTACCGGTGCAGCTTTTCAACAGACAAATGGCAAGGGGCGGGGTTCCCGACTTCCTGTTAATGGAGGGATCCTGACCGAACCAGAATCTATTGGGAACCTGCGTAAGGGTGACGAAGCCGTCAACATGGAGCATCGCACCGGATCGACCCTGAAACATGGATGAAATTTCCCAAAATAATAAAACCCGATTAATTTTCTCGGACATTAATCGGGCAAGCCAGCTTTTCGGCGATTACAACAAAAATCTTAAAAAAATCGAAGCACTGGTGGATGTCTCCATCCACGCAAGAGGCAACACGGTATTTATCCAGGGGGATAGCATCGCCGAAAGCCTGGCGAAAAATATCCTCAAGCAGCTTTACAACCTGCTAAAAGAAGGTTATCCCATATACCCCAATGATGTGGAGTACGCGGTCAGAATTTTGAGCGAGGACGACCGTATTAACCTCAAAGACATTTTTCTGGATAAGGTCTACGTCACGTCGAAAAAGCGGCCTGTAATTCCAAAAAACCCTGCCCAAAAGGAATACATAGACGCCATCCGAAGTTCAGATATGGTCTTCGGCATTGGACCGGCAGGAACCGGTAAGACCTATCTTGCCATGGCCATGGCGGTTTCGTCACTCAAAAAGGAGCAGGTTAGTCGAATCATCCTCACAAGACCCGCGGTGGAGGCGGGTGAAGCCCTCGGCTTTTTGCCCGGAGATCTCGCTCAAAAGGTAGATCCTTACCTGCGGCCGCTTTACGATGCGCTCCACGATATGATGCGCTTTGAAAAAGTGTTGAGTCTGATGGAGCAAGGTATTATAGAAGTTGCGCCCCTTGCATTCATGCGGGGCCGAACTTTAAACGATTCTTTCATTATTTTAGATGAAGCCCAAAATACGACTTCCGAGCAGATGAAGATGTTTCTTACCCGGATAGGATTCAGCTCCAAAGCGGTCATCACCGGTGACATCACCCAGATTGATCTTCCCCCTGAGAAATCTTCGGGACTCGTTGAAGCCAAAAATATACTTCCGGGGATCAAAGGAATAGAATTCATCTTATTTTCAAAAAAAGATGTGGTCCGGCATGGGTTGGTCCAGAAAATTATTAAAGCCTATGAGGATCTCGATTCCAGAAAAAAGAAATAATTACAATGAGTCTAATAAAAACCCAATTTTCTTTTAATAAGATTTTCGGCAACAATGACCGTGTCCGCTGGGGCATTCTGGCCGGAGTAACGATCATTTTTACAATTTTGTTGTATCCAAGCCTTGTGGTCAAAAAACATTCCTACAAATTGGGGGACGTTGCAACCAAAGATACCAAAGCCAAAAAAGATTTTTTAATCGAAGACGAGGATGCCACTGAAAATAGCCGGATACAGGCTCTGGAAAATGTCCAGACGGTTTACGATCATGATGTCGTGCTTTCCGGAAAAATGAACCGGGAGACAGAGGCCGCCTTTGGCGATCTTCAGACGATTTTGGAAGCTTCAACATCACAAGACCCATTGGAAACATCTGAAACATCCTCATTTGATAGTGTTGGGGAAAAAATGTCCCTTCATGATCTCGTCTGGCAAAAGAAACCGGAGTTCGAGGAAAAACTCGGCATTTCAGTGAGCGACGATGCCTATAAAATCCTCGAAAAAGAAGCTTTTTCTAAAGATATTTCGAACCTTATTTCCAGTATCACAACTGAAATATTGGAAAACGGGGTGGTTACAAACAAAGAGCTGCTCCTTAAAGAAGCCGATAAGGGGATAATCTTACGCGACATTAAAACAAAAAAAGAAAAGGTCGTCTTTAACTTAAAACACTTTTATGATCTTGACCAGGCGAAAACCATGGTCAAAATTATCGGCCAACCCCTTTTGAAGAAACGGAACCACACCCTGCGAAACATGATCGTCGATTTTTCTCAAAGACTCATCCAGCCCAATATCACCTTAAACAGAAGTGAAACCGAAGAACGGAAAAAAGAGGCCTATGCGGGAATCAAGCCGATATTTCACAAGATAAAAGCCGGAGAGATGCTGCTGCGCGAAGGAGAACGGGTAACCAGGATCCAGCTTCTAAAACTCAACGCCTACCAGGAAGGGGTGAAAAAGGAGCAGGTTTTGGTGAGCTGTGTTGGATCCACACTGATCATTCTGTGCATCCTTATGACCATCTATATTCTCTGCATTCACAATCAGCCCCATCTCGACAACACCAAAAACCTGCTTTTTTTGGCGAGTATTCTTGTAACCTTTTTGTTCATCTCAAAAATATCCGCATCTTTGGCCGAATCCGTTGCCGATCTTACACCGTTCCCAATATCGACATCCTCCATGTCATACGGCATCCCACTTGCTGCGGCCACCATGACCACCTGCCTGTTTCTGGGACTTGAAATAGCCATTCCCATGGCCATGCTCATCGCCGTCGGTGCCACCATAATATTCCAAAACAGATTCGATATTTTCATCTATTTCCTTCTCAACAGCTTAATGGCGGCATACTGGATGCAGAATTGCCGGGAGCGCAAAGTGTTTATAAAGGCCGGGCTAAAACTTGGATTTATGAATGTGATACTGGCAACGATCATCGATTCTTATATGGGAGGCACCTCCGTCTTTAAACTTCTGTGGGATTGGGCCTTTGCGTTTTCAGGAGGTATCGCTGCGGGAATCGTAACCGCCGGCATCGCCCCGTTGCTGGAAATCGCTTTTGGCTACACCACGGATATTAAACTTCTCGAACTTTCAAACCTCGATCAACCGATTCTCCGCAGACTGATGATAGAAGCTCCCGGATCGTATCACCATTCGGTGATTGTGGGCACCATGGTGGAGGCTGCGGCATCTGAAATCGGTGCCAATTCTCTGCTTGCAAAAGTTTGCGGATATTATCATGATATCGGCAAGATCAAAAAACCGCTGTATTTTATTGAAAACCAGGCCAGCGGCGTTAACAAACATGACAAGCTCGCGCCGTCTATGTCCAGCCTCATCCTCATCGCACATGTCAAGGACGGGGTGGAAATCGCCAAAAAAAACAAGCTCGGGCAAGTCATCATCGACACCATCAGACAATCACACGGAACCAGCCTTATCAGGTATTTTTATGAAAAAGCCAAGCTGTTGAAAGGTGGGAATTCGGTGAATATCGATAACTACAGATATCCCGGGCCAAAGCCGCAAACCAGGGAAGCCGGACTGGTCATGCTGGCAGACACGGTTGAAGCGGCGTCGAGAACGCTGGCCAATCCTACGCCATCCAGAATCCAGGGTCTTGTACAAAATCTGATAAACCAAATTTTCTCGGACGGCCAATTGGACAACTGCGAGCTGACCTTGAAGGATCTGCATAACATCGCAAAAAGTTTTAATAAAATATTAAATGGAATACACCACCATCGCATTGAGTATCCCGAGCAACCGGTCTTGACCAATGGGAAGGGAAAAAATGGAAGTTTTGATCGACAACAGGCAAAAGAAGTACAAGATATCGCTGAAACAAATTCAACAAAAAGCCAAAGCCATCTTAAACGCCTTGGATTGTCCTGATACTGAACTTTCCATCCTGATCGTTGATGATCCGCAGATAGCGGTATTCAATGAACAATATCTCAATCGAAACGGGCCGACAAATGTGATCGCCTTTCCCATGCGCACCGGCCCCTATGCAAATATAACCCCACAGCTTCTCGGTGATGTGCTGATTTCCGTTGAAACCGCCTTTAGAGAGGGGAAACGAGTGGGAATCAGCATGGAAGAACGTTTTACCCAGCTACTGGTGCATGGGATTCTTCATCTGCTGGGTTACGATCACGAAACATCGGATCAAGACGCTCACGAAATGGAAAAAAAGAGCAAGGAGATTCTGAAACTACTCAGTGCTCAAATGTGTTTATGGATGGGCGCTAATTAACACCTAACTCGGACAGGCCCGGCACCGCAAACACAGCTGGACAGGCCGGAACCAAAATATTTACCACCAAGACACAAAGACCCGCCCGCCTCGCCTAAGGCAAAGCGGGCGGGTCTTGGGGTCTTTGTGGCGAGAAGAAAAAAGTTTTACACCCAAATGCACAAAAACTACAATTGAGAAACCAATGGAGGTTATTCGATGGCTGGACTATCGGTAAATGTTGATCATGTTGCGACATTAAGGGAGGCGCGGAAAGGCCGTTATCCCGATCCCGTATCTGCGGCAGTTCTGGCGGAGCTTGCCGGGGTTGACGGTATTGTCGTTCACCTGCGGGAAGATCGACGTCACATCAAGGATCGCGATCTCAGAATTTTGAGAAAGGTCGTTCAGACAAAACTCATACTGGAAATGGCTTCATCCAACGAAATGGTTGGAATTGCCCTCGATGTTCAGCCCGATATCGTCACCCTGGTTCCGGAGAAACGGGAAGAACTCACCACCGAAGGCGGGTTGGATTTAATCGTGCACAAAGATGCCGTTGCTGAAACCGTCGGCACGCTTCAGGACAACGGTATTCCCGTATGCATCTTCATCGATCCCGACCCGGATCAGATCAAAATTGCCCATCAGATCAATGCGAGCATGGTGGAGATACATACCGGCAAATTCTGTGATGCAAAAACTTCCAGAAAAAGAGACCAGGCTTTTTCCAATATCGTTGATGCCGCAAAACTCGCCTTTAAATTGAGAATGGGCGTTAACGCCGGACATGGTATTTGCTACAACACCATAAAAGCGTTTAAGGGGCTTAACGAAATCGATGAATTCAGCATCGGACACAGCATCATCTCAAGAGCGGTGCTTGTGGGCATGGACAGCGCCGTCAGGGAGATGCTGTCCCTGGTTAAAGCGCTGCAGCCCTGATTCATAACACATCGTTATTGCATTTTAGGTTTAAATCTTTGGAAAATTTTCATTTTGCCCGCCGGGTGGGCACTTCTGGAGAAAAAAATGTACCTTGTCAACGCAAGTGAAATGCAGAAAATGGATCGCCTGACCATCGAATCGTTCGGTATCCCCGGGATGGTTCTGATGGAGAATGCGGGCCGGGGGGCGACACAATTTTTTTTAGACCAATTTGAAGACGCTGGAAATAAAAAAATCGGCGTTGTTGCAGGCCGGGGTAACAATGGCGGAGACGGTTTTGTCATTGCCCGGTATCTTGCCCAAAAAAAGATGCGCGTGACGGTGTATCTGCTGTCTGAAAGCCATATGGTCAAAGGTGATGCCGCCGCCAACCTCAACCTTCTGCGCCCGCTGAAAGTTCCTGTCATTGAAATGCCGGATCAAGAATCCCTTTCAAGGCATAAGACCGCCATGCGTCATGAAGCCATCTGGATAGACGCAATCCTCGGGACCGGTTTGAAATCGGATGTAAAGGGATTTTTCAAGGACGTTATCGACTTCATTAATGCTTCCAAAAAACCGGTTTTTGCGGTGGATATTCCCTCCGGCCTCAATTCCGATACCGGCCAACCCTGCGGAACCTGTATCCGGGCCGACGCCACCGCCACATTTGCGTTTGCCAAAACAGGTCATATCCTCTTCCCCGGCGCAGATTATACGGGACACTTGAAAATCGTCGATATCGGCATACCGCCGTATATTGCGGATGATGTGCGACCTATGCAGCACCTATTGACTTTGGATCTGATCCGAGCCGTTTTTCAACCCAGGCCCTCGGATGCCCATAAGGGACACACCGGCCATCTTTTGGTCATTGCAGGCTCACCCGGAAAAACCGGCGCGGCCGCAATGACGGCCATGTCAGCCATGCGGGCCGGAGCCGGCCTGGTAACCCTTGGCGTCCCCTCGAGTTTAAACCCGATTTTGGAAGCCCATGTGACCGAAGCCATGACCGATCCCCTTCCTGAAGTCAGGGACGGTATCCTCGGCGGAACATCATTCACCAGAATCATGGAACTTCTTTCCGATAAAAACTGCATTACCTTAGGGCCCGGGATGGGCACGGCCCCTGAAACGAAAACCCTGGTGCATCGAATCCTCCAAAAAAGCACAAAACCGATGGTTATCGATGCCGACGGATTGAACAGTCTTGTCGGACATACCGAAATACTGAAAAACCTCAACATCCCGGTCATTATAACGCCCCATCCCGGTGAGATGGCACGGCTGAGCAATACCACCGCAGCCGACGTTCAGAAAGACCGTATCCATTGCGCCCGTGAATTTGCAAAAAATTTCAATATCCACGTGGTGCTCAAAGGGGCCGGAACGGTGGTTGCCCATCCGGACGGCAGGGCGTTTATCAACCCCACCGGAAATCCCGGAATGGCATCCGGCGGTATGGGGGATGTGCTCACCGGAATCATAGCAGGCCTTATTGCACAGGGACATGCACCTGAACTCGCCGCCCATGCCGGCGTCTATATACATGGTGCAGCGGCCGACATTTTGGCCAATACCAAAGGGCCCTTCGGCTATCTGGCAACAGAGGTCCAGAATGCCATTCCCGAAACCATCAAAAAATTTGTGAACAGCGTCTGAAAATGGCATCCGGATCTCAAACTTCAAGTTTCAAACATCAGATATCGACCCATTCCGTTGACGCAACAAAAACATTGGGCAAAAGCATCGGCCGGTGGATAACGTCCGGAACTGTTTTGGCCCTCTACGGTGATCTGGGAAGCGGGAAGACTTCGTTTGTTCAAGGGCTTGCCAGAGGCCTTGAAGTCCCGGACGATTACTACATAACCAGCCCGTCTTACACGTTGATCAATGAATATCCCGGCCGGTTTCCCCTGTTTCATGTTGACCTGTATCGAATCTGGGATATCATGGAGCTTGAAGATATCGGTTTTTATGAGATACTCGACGGTAACGTCGTGGTGGCCATTGAATGGGCGGATAGAATCGGGAATGAACTTTTACCCGGTCCCGTAAACATACACTTTGAAATTACCAGCGACGAAACACGAAAAATAACTATCTCTGCAAATGAATTTACAGATTTGAATCTGTTAAAAAAAATTGAAGGTTTTTAAAAAAATCTTCTTCGCCGATCCCCCATGGTGCGGATGATTTTGAAATTATCTTTCAATTTTATTCCTTTACTGAAAAATATTTTTGAGCTATATATATAAGTTTAATCCGTATTCCATTATTCCATCGTTTTTTCCCATTTCACCGGGCCCATGGAACGGAACCAATCTGTTTGACAATGAAGCGCTATAATTTCATTGAATTATAGAGTTTCCGTGACATTTCAATTAAATTTAAGGGTTTAACATATGGGTTTAATTGTACAAAAATATGGCGGCACTTCAGTTGCCGATATAGAGCGGATCCGAAATGTTGCAAAACGGGTCGCAGAAACCTTTGAACAAGGCAACGACGTGGTGGTCATCCTCTCAGCCATGGCCGGCGTTACGGACGACTTGATCGATATGGCGACCCAGATCTCAGAATCCCCGGATAAACGTGAACTGGATGTGCTTCTGGCCACAGGAGAGCAGACAACGGCCGCGCTCCTGGCCATGACCTTAAAAAACATGAACCACCCCGCCGTATCCATGCTCGGACATCAGGCCAAAGTGGTTACCGACTGCACCTTCGGCAATGCACGAATCATCGAAATCGGCGTAGAAAATATTATGGCCCTTGTCAAAAATGGCAATATCGTCGTTGTGGCGGGATTCCAGGGATCTGATATCAAAGGCAACATCACGACCCTCGGACGCGGAGGATCGGATACCTCCGCCGTCGCCATCGCTGCGGCCCTGAACGCCGATATTTGTGAAATCTATACCGATGTGGATGGTATCTACACCGCTGATCCGGGCATCTGCGAAAGAGCAAAGAAGATCGATAGAATTTCCTACGATGAAATGCTCAATATGGCCAGCCTGGGGGCTAAGGTTTTGCAGATCCGGTCTGTGGGATTTGCAAAAAAATATAATATCCCGATTCATGTCAGATCATCTTTTAGTGAGGAGGAAGGTACCATGGTTGTTAGTGAAGACGCCGGCATGGAGAGTCTTGTTGTGTCCGCAGTGACGCACGATAAAGATCAAGCGCGTATCACCCTGAAAAAGGTTGAAGATCAGCCGGGGGTGGCGGCAAAAATCTTTTCACCCATCGCTGAAGCCGGTATCGTTGTGGACATGATCATTCAAAATACTCGGGTCGAAGGTCAAACCGATCTTACATTTACGGTTCCCAAAGAGCATTTCTCCACCGCCATAGAGATCGAGCGGAAGGTGGCTCAAGAAATCGGCGCAGAAGATGTTTTGGGCGATAAAGATATTGCAAAGGTTTCCGTTGTCGGCGTCGGCATGAAAAATCATTCCGGTGTGGCATCGATTATGTTCAGTACACTGGCCAGGGAAAATATAAACATCATGATGATCAGCACATCTGAGATCAGAATATCGTGTATCATCGAAGAAAAGTATACCGAGCTTGCAGTTCGTGTTCTTCATACTGTATTTGGGTTGGACGGAGAAGATTGACCCGGGATTACGCATGAAAAGATTCAATACCGATCAGATGCTTTTCACCATCTTACTGGCGGCGGCAATTCTGGGTGTCATTGTTTACAGGGTTTTTCATTTTTTTTGATCTCCGTTTCTCAAGAACAGTGCCAAAACGTATTTTAATGGTATGAGAAACGCAGGTTGCCGCTGCAAATTTGAACCGCTGTCATGAAAAAAACATCTCTTGCCGCCACTATCCTCATACTCTTTCCGGCACTCCTTGCGGGCCAAATACGGGACGATTCCCTTGGATTCAAAGCGCCGAGGGAAAAAATGGTCTCTTCACAGATCCGTCGACGGGGTATATCCGACAAAAAGGTTATAACGGCCATGTCCGAAGTGCCTCGACACAGGTTCGTGCCCAAGAATCTCGTGTCCCGGGCCTACGCAGACCATCCTCTTCCCATCGGCCAGGGCCAGACGATTTCCCAACCGTATGTCGTTGCCCTCATGACCGAAAGTCTTGGACTCAAAGGATACGAACGAATTCTTGAAATCGGAACCGGCTCAGGCTACCAGGCTGCAATTCTCGCAAACATCTCCAAAGATGTTTATACCATCGAAATTAAGAAAAAACTGTGTGACACAGCCAGTCAGACACTCCGTACAATGGGTTACACGGACGTAAAGACCCGCCACGGGGACGGTTACTTTGGATGGCCCGATGCAGCGCCCTTCGACTGTATCATGATAACTGCGGCCATCGATCACATCCCGCCGCCGCTTTTGAAACAGCTCAAAGACGGAGGGAGACTCATTCTTCCCCTGGGAAACCCATTCAGTTATCAAAACTTAAGCCTGATCACAAAACACGGCACCGATTATAGGGTGCGGCAGATTACCGGTGTTCTTTTTGTTCCCATGACAGGATACGCCCTCGACCAAAAGTGAAGAATCCGGGCCCAGAGGACCCGGCTTTGGTGCCACCCCAAAGGGGTGAAGCCTACCGTACATGCCAACCAGAATGATGGAGTGCTGGAGTATTGGAATGTTGGGTATTAAAAGCGGAAAACAATCTAATTCAATCAAAAGCTTCAAAACCCAATACTCCAACACTCCATTATTCCAATATCCCATGATACCTGCGGCTGTATTTTTACTATCACTGTCAGCCCTCGCTTTTGAAGTCCTCCTCGCAAGGGTTTTTTCCATCAGCCAGTGGAACCATCTATCTTTCATGGTCATCAGCATAACACTCTTTGGATTTGCCGCAGGCGGCACCTTCCTTAACATTATAGATGCGCGGATAAACGGCTGGGAAAAAAAACTTTCCTCAACCGGGCCGGTGAAAATACTCACTGTTCTCTATACGGTTACCGCCATCACATCATTTATCGTTTTGAATCGAATCCCCCTCGATTACTTCCGGCTTCCCCTGGAACCGGTACAGGCCCTTTACCTTTTGACGGCGTATCTTTTTCTGGCGCTTCCCTTTTTTTTCACCGGTCTTGTGGTATCCCTTGCTTACACGTCTTTCCCAGAAAAAACCGGATCGGTTTACTTTGCGAGCATGGTCGGTTCAGCATGCGGGGCTGTCCTTCCGGCCCTTCTTTTGCCGTTTATCGATGAAGGAAACCTTATTATCTACACAGCACTCATTCCGTTGTCAGCGGTAATTTTCAGACGATCAAATTTTATTGAAAAACATACGTCATCAAAAAACATCTTTTCCTTAAATCCATTGACCCTTCAGTTGTGCAGTCTGGGAATTGTTTTGGCTGCAGCCGTACTCGTCATGACAAACAATGATACCCTGGTTCACGTAAACCCCTCGCCATACAAAGCACTCAGCCAGACACTCCAGTTTCCTCGAACCCGGGTTGTCGAAACCGTCACAGGTATAAGGGGTCGATTCGACACCGTTAATAGTCCCTACATACGATTCGCACCCGGCTTGAGCCTTAAATTTACAGGCCGACTCCCGGATCAGATGGTGACGTATCGAGACGGAGACAGTCCCGTCTTCCTTTATGATCCTCAACCTGGTTCAGACGAAAGCGCCTGCAGATTCACGCTTTACTATTCCGGGTACCTCCTGAACCCGGCGCCGGAAAATATCCTTTTGATCCAACAAGGCGGCGGATCGAGCATCCCGTGCGCCAAGGCATCCGGCGTCGGTAAAATCACAATTATCGAACAACAACCCCAAATCGCTCATAGGGTCCGGCGCCATTACAACATTCCGGTTGTCAATGAAAATCCCAGGGCATTTTTGGCCCGTTCTCAACGGCGATACGACATCATACATATCGAAAACTGGGGGACCTCTCTTCCCGGCGCAGCCGCCCTAACCCAGAATTATCTTTTTACCACCGATTCGTTATCAGAATATTTCAGCCACCTCACGGGAAAGGGCGTCCTCATTATTTCGCGCAAACTTCTTCTCCCGCCGTCCGACTCGATCCGCCTCTGGGCCGGGGTATATGAAAGCCTAAAATCCCTTGGCGCCGAAAATCCAGAACAACACATTTCCGTCCTTCGCAACTGGAGCCATTTTACCCTCATCGTATCGAAACAACCCCTCGACAATACGGTCAAACTTCAAAACTTTGCACAACGTATGAATTTCGATATGGTTTATATGCCTGGAATTTCCCGGAACATGGTGAACCGTTTTAACATTTTTGATGCCCCCTATCACTTTCTTGAAATCGACCGGCTCGCAAATGCTTACCGATCCGGAACAGAAAAAAAATACTTTGAAACCTACCCTCTTGACGTCTCCCCTCAAACGGACAACCGGCCCTTCCCTTACCGGTTTTTAAAGTGGACAAGATTGAAAGCGCTCTACAAAATGACCGGAAGCAGATTCTATTCACTGTTCATGTCCGGCGAACTTATCGTTACCGTTGTCTTTCTGGAAGCATTCGGGATCTCTGTTCTCCTTTTAATGCTTTCCTTCTTTACAATCCCCCAAAATACCCGAAAGTTTTACTTCCCCCAAGTTCTCTATTTTCTTTCAGTGGGCGCCGGCTTTATGTTTGTGGAACTCTTTTTTATCAAAGAATACATATTTGTTTTCGGTGATCCGGTGATCAGTCTAACCGTCGTTCTCGCGGGAATCCTTTTCTTTTCAGGATTGGGAGGATATTGGTCACAGCGGATACGTTCCAAAAATCTCCCCTATGCCCTTGCTGCACTGATTTCGGTTCTCATTTTCATGTGCTTTGCCGTAAATCCGATTTTAGATCGAATACAGGGATTTTCTACGATTTTTCGTTACCTCCTATCTCTGCTCCTTCTGATCCCCCCAGGATTCTTGATGGGCCTCCCCTTCCCTCTTGCCATGCAACACCTTTTAAACTTTCCATCTCAGCGAGCATATGCCTGGACGGCAAACGGATGTGCTTCGGTCTTGGCCTCTGTCGCTTCCGCACAAATCGCTCTCAGTTTCGGTATTTCCGAAATCCTGATCGGGGCAATTTCAGCTTATTTTCTGGCGCTGGCCATCGGCCGGTTCAAATTAATCGGGCAAAAATAGAAGCGTCCAAAAGGTTACGCGACAATAAGGGCATTTGCTCCATGTCGAATAATTTATGAACGCCTTAATATGTTCGCTTCGGCGACAGCTTTCGTGCCGGAATAAAGTGTTGCATAATGTTTTTATTTACCTTAAAATTCGTGTTTTTCTTCTTTCCAGGGAAATCATATTTTGAGACAGAAGATGTTCTTCGAGTGAAAACAATTGATGCCAAGGAACGTACAACGGACTTTTCATGAAACAACCAGGATTGCAGGATCTAAAACTTAATGCCGCCAAGCAAAACCCCATGTATCGGTATCTCATGGTGCTGACCATCAGTTCTGCTGTCGGGCTGCAAGCATGGCGGACCCTATTCGACAATTTCGCAGTCATGGTCGTCGGTCTGGACGGCGAACACGTGGGAATGATTCAATCCGTGAGGGAGATTCCCGGGTTTCTGGCACTGCTGGCGGTGTTTATCATCATGTTCCTCAAGGAGTATCGTCTGGCAGCCCTGTCGACGCTCATACTGGGGATCGGCGTCGCAGCCACGGGCTTTTTTCCTTCTTTTGGAGGGCTCATTGTTACCACCCTGATCATGAGTTTCGGATTTCATTATTATGAAACCGTCAATCAATCCTTGACGCTCCAATACTTCGATACAGCGACATCTCCATGGGTATTCGGAAAACAGCGCGCTTTTGCCTCGGCATCCAACATCGGGATCGGTCTTATTATTTTTGTTATAGCGCCTGTTTTAGATTTTAATCAAATCTATCTGGCGGTGGGCGGCATGATCGTGGCTGCCGGCATTTGGAGCTTTTTTCAAAATCCTGTTGACCGAAACATGGTTCCTCAGCGAAAGAAAATGGTCTTTCGGAAAAAATACTGGCTCTTTTATTTCCTTACCTTTATGGCCGGCGCCAGACGCCAGATTTTCATCGCATTTGCTGTCTTTCTACTGGTGAAAAATTTTCATTTTACGGTTCGAGAGGTGACCCTCCTTTTCGTGCTCAACAATTTGATTAACTATTTCATCAGTCCGCTTATCGGCAGATCTATCATCCGCTTCGGTGAAAGAAAGGTGCTCTCTTGCGAATATTTCAGCCTCATATTCATTTTTCTGGCATATGCCTTCGTAGATTCCAAGATGCTGGTGGCGGGACTTTACATACTCGACCACATTTTCTTTAATTTTGCCATTGCAATTCGCACCTATTTTCAAAAGGTGGCAGATCCCAGAGACATCGCTCCGAGCATGGCGGTGGGTTTCACGATCAATCATATTGCAGCGGTGGCGCTTCCGGTGGTCGGCGGACTGCTGTGGATCATCGATTACCGCATTCCCTTTGTGTTCGGGGCATTTCTGAGTATGATTTCCTTGATCGCGGTACAGCGAATCCGGGTGAAATAACCCCACTTTTTTCAGGGAAAATGCATCTGAATTTTAGCTGGGGGAAGTCAACATCCGAAATAGGTCGCGTCAACGAGCAGAATATTTGTTCCCAGGTGAACTCTCCCATTTGGTTTGTCCTGTGGAATTTTAAGGATGACCTGATAATTTTCCTGTTTTGTGGTATGCTTTTATCTCACGGCGTCACCCATATGCGAAGATTTTGAGAATGAAATATCTGCTGATCATTATAGGGTTAATTTATATTTTGAGCCCCTATGACATTCTTCCCGATTTTATAGTCGGGTGGGGCTGGATCGATGACTTGATCCTTCTGTTCTTTTTGTGGCGATTTGTGAAAAATCTCCTCCAAAAACAATCCAATGCCCGGAATTTTTATCATCACCACCGTCAATCCTTTGAGGGTAACAACGGCTTTTCAGATAAAGACGCGCATGGGCCGGGCCCAAGTCCTTCAAACGATCCCTACATGGTATTGAATGTCCCCAGGAATGCATCTCCTGAAGAAATAAAAACCGCTTACAGGAAACTCGTCAACAAATATCATCCGGACAAGGTATTCCATCTGGGAGAGGAGTTCAGAGAACTGGCAGAAAATCGCTTTAAAGAAATAGAGGAAGCGTATCGGAAACTGATGCCCAAATAACTCAGCGTAATTGAACTGAACGAGCTGTTGGAGTTCAGCTCCAATGGTCTTTTATTCTTTAAGATTCTTAACTTTACCCCATGCACGATCGATAGCAGGAGCAAGTTCGGCAAGATCGTTTTTCAATATGTAATCGTGTGCTCCGGCGTCCATCATCACAACTGCATCTTCATACGCAATCGCTCCTGTTACAATGATGAATGGTACATTAAGCCGCTTCTCGGAGGTTATACCCAACGCATCGAACGGACTGAAGCCGGGCATTGAATTATCGCACAAGATAACATCCCATGCCTCTTTGTCCAAGGCTTTGCTCATGGCTTCAGCGGTGTCCACCTGATGGTAGGCCGGGTTATAGCCGTCTTTCTTCAATTGACGGACAAGCAGCAAGACATCATCTTCAGAGTCCTCGGCGATCAATACGCGGATGGGTTTGTTCCTAAACTCTTTCTCCGGTGGGGGGGATTCGTTCAACGCCAGCCAGTACCGATCCAGCTGGCCGATAATCTCCGCAAGTTGGACTGGATTCGCTGGTTTACGTATAAAACTATTGACCCCCAACCGGTAACAATCCGTTAGATCCCGACGATCCTCGGTGGAGGTAAAGGCAACCACAGGGATCAGATTCGTCCGTTCATCCTCGTGCAAATTCTTCAATACTTCCAAACTATCTATTTTTTGAAGATTCAAATCCAACAAAATAACGTGAGGCACTATGCACCGGTCACAATCCGCATAGATCCCGCTGCCCGACAAATAGTCAAGGGCTTCGGCCCCATCTCTGGCAACCACCAGCTCGTTTACAATATTATTTTTTTGGAATGCATCGAGTGCCACCCGTTCATCGTCGGGATTGTCTGTAACCAGCAGGATCGTTTTCGCATCTCTTGCAACTCTTCTATTCTCGCCGCTGCGTCTTTCAGGGCCGGTGTAATTGGGATCATCTTGCTGTCTTCGATCATAATCCTTAACCAGGATCCCATCGACAAGTTTCTCCCGGCGGTCCTGGTTATTTTGCCAGACATAAATTTTGTTATCCGGTTGCATACCTTTGCCTTTCAACGTTATTTTATATGACCATCGTTTCCATGTTGCCGTTTTAACTTCAATCAAGCCGCGGCAATACCCCTATCAAATACAAAAACATACCGACGACGATAATGCCAAAGATGGCATATACATAAGACAAGATAAGTTTTTTTTGTTGTTTTCGCGCTTTCTCAATACTTTCTGCAGCCAGTTTTCTCTGTACCTGGACAAAGGCTTCATCGGTATACCCACATCGAATGCAGTGGGTTGAGAGTCCATCGTTTCTCTGACCACATTCAGGGCACTTCCAAGGTTCAATGGTCATCTCCTCGGTCAGAATAACTTCTCCGGTTTCAAGGAACTCGAGTCCAGTCTGAAACAGTCCGGAACCGTCTGTATTGGAATAAACGACCCGACCTTTGACACTCAGAGATTTACGTTTAACATCGACGGTCAACAGCAGAAGATCTTGCCATTTAAACGCGTCGGCAGTTTCTATGAGGATACCCCCTTTACTGACGTTTATCGCCTTTCCTTTTCCCTCTTTTATCGGGCTGCCATTATCGTCTACACAAACATAAGATATGGGGTCGTTTGTTTTGAATCTCGCATGTTTTCTTCTGTCTGCAAATGTCATGTTTCTACCCCTTCTGGGTACCGGAATGATCTATTGTCCGGGATTGAAATTTAGAAGCCGTCTGATCGGGTAGCAACGAAAAAGGCGATTCAGCTGAATCGCCCTGTCCAAAGATTATCGAAAAAAATATAGGATCCTACAAGGCCTCCGCCGCAAACCATGGTCTCCCGAAATACCGTTGTTAACGCCGGGGCATATCTTCTCTTTTTATTTAAATTTTGAAGAAACCCGGCCGAAAAGATGCACGCGCACCCGAGAACTCCAATGGATTAAACTTATATGAAGCAAAAATCGTGCAAAGATTAACATTCCGATTGAAATACTTAATAATCGCAAGATATCGGATGGTTAACTTTATTGTGAGAATTGATGGAGCCCAACCGCATGATAATATTTGACAAAATTTGTCCTGTTTCTGACAGTTTTTCACTGTTTCGGCGTTATATCATCAGAAGTAAGGAGCGCTTACAGGTGATGGGGCAGATGAGTGTTGGCTGTGTGAAAGGGGTTAACCCTTATTCTTTCCTATTTTTTAGATTTGTCAGCATTGTCTGCATGATTTCTATCATACGCTCGGATCCAATGGCTTCAAAAAGCGCCAATCCTTTTTTATACATTTCTTCGGCTTGGTCAAACTGGTTTCGGATGCGGCAAATGTCTCCCAAGAAGCCGCAGGCGGTTGCCACAGCGCCCTTGTTATCAAGCACTTCTTCTATTTCTAAACTCTTGTTGAACATGTCCTCGGCTTGATCCAAATCACGACGCTCATAGTAGATTTCACCGAGC
>JAAXQD010000179.1 GCA_012974475.1 Desulfobacterales bacterium | reverse complement strand
TCCTTTGACAGCAATATGGCCCCAACGAGAATTCGCGTCTGCGAGATCAATATTCGGCCGCCAGAGCCTGAATGGCAGCCGATTGTCCGCAGAACAAGAAACCTGGGGCCCTTAATCAAAGCCACGCTTCAAGGAAACTTGGATACCGTCACCCCCGAAATAAGGTCTGACCAGATATCCATCTGCACGGCCCTGGTTACCGGATCCGGCGGCCCCCAAGGCCAGAAGGGATACCCATGGTCCTGCACCAAGGGGGAACCCGTCCATATCGATTTTGGCTACCTGAACAAAAAAAAGATCCAGGTGATTCCATCTGCAATGACGTATTCAGACGAAGAAGGCATTTTCAAATCCGATGGCAGCCGTGTCGCCTATTGCAATGTCAATGCAACCGTCAACCCCGGAGAAAGCAGAGCAAAAGCAGCTGAACGGCTTCGCAGGAAAGTATTGACGGCCTTTGAAAATGGTAGAATACGGGTCATCCCCCGGGAAAACCCTGAAGGGAACCGGCTCGATTTGCGATCCGATATCGGCAACCACTTTGACATGGCAGAAGAATTACTGCCAACAATAATCACGGTGTGACGTCGATGTTGGATTTACAATGGAAAATCTCAAAAAATGCTTGTATTTTAGCCCGTTGAATAATATTTTCACTTCAATCGTCTTGACAGACATATCTGTTTTGACATACCGACAAGGGATAGACCGATGATGAGGAGGCAGATGAATGAACGATCCGGACGACATAAAGTTCAAATGCGAGATCAAAAAAATCATGAAAAATGTCCATAACATAATAAAAAAAATTGAAGCCCTCGATCCGGCCAAGGACGATGATCTAGAGCAAAATAAGGATTAATCTTTTAAAATATAACGGTATTGAATAAATAAAAAAGCAATTTTAAGGAGGCGCCATGGCATTAACTAAAAATGATATTGTTACAAGTATACACGATCTGGGTTTTACCAAAAAAAAGTCTGTAGAAATCATCGAATCTTTACTGGAAATTATTAAAGGTACGCTGGAGAAGAATGAAAATGTCCTGATTTCGGGATTTGGAAAATTTTGTGTAAAGCAAAAAAACAAACGTAGAGGCCGCAACCCTGCCACCGGCGACGACTTGATGTTGGAAGAACGTAAAGTGGTTACGTTCAAATGTTCAGGAAAATTGAGGGACAAGATCAACGGACAATAAGCACCGGATTTAATTGAATCCCTAAAGACCCTTTTAACGGTCCATTGTACTGAGCCATAAAAATTGATAGGGATTCAACGTTAATGCATCTGTACGGAAAATCTCGCCGGTAATGACGTCCCTCATCCGCACAGGAGCTCCGGCCCTCGAAAACGAAGCTGTGACCCGTTTGGATGAAATATTGGTGACGGCATACAGTTTTTGATCTTCGGCATACCTTGCGATGACAAACACTTGAGGATTGATTTCAAGTATCTCAAAACCGGCGTTCGGATGAAAAGCGGACTGCTTCCTTCTGGTTTTGATCATTTTAATATATCTATAAAATATCTGAGAGCGAAAGGTTTCAGGATCTTTGAGTTGGGACGACACATTATCAACCTGTAATTTTTCCCGATTGATGGTCCTGTCTCTTCGAGTCTGCCCAACGCCGACCTCCCAGTTCCTGGAACCGAGTACACTGTGAATATATGAAGCGGGGACCCCGGGCAATGCATACTGAATTGACTGAGACGCCAAAAATTTTTGTGCATGCCAAGATTTTTTGGTTGTCCCCGGTGTCGACAGGGCATCCACATAGGTTATATTCAGTTCATACGGGCTGTCGGAACCATCTGAATTTCTTTTGTAGGAAACCCTTCCACCATTCTCTTTCACAACATCGATGAGTTTATCGATTTCAGCCTGGGGTAAAATCCCTTCCAGCGGACGTACGCCGATTCCGTCATGGGACGCCGTAAAATTGAAAAACGTATTACTGTCAGAAGTTACCTTCAAATCTTTGGCCCATTCGGACAATACCGTTGAATCCTCTCGGGCAAACGTATAAAAAAGCAACGGCGGCAACGTAAAATTATAAATCATTTGTGCTTCATTGTGCCCGTCGCCGAAATAACTCATATTCTCATCATGGGGCACATTGGTCTCGGTAATCAGTAGAACGTCCGGTGCAACAACGTTCAATATGCTTCGAAAAAGTTGAACCAGTTGATGCGCCTGGGGCAGATGAATGCAGGTTGTGCCGATTTCCTTCCAAATATACGCGACAGCATCAAGACGGATAGAGGTCGCCCCTTGCGCCACATAAAAAAGAAGGGCTTTTACCATTTGTTTAAGAACTTCCAGACTCTTGTAGTTGAGATCGATCTGATCGGCACTGAAGGTGGTCCAAACATATACAGGATCGTCGGAAGTTTTTTTGAATCGAGTTAAAAGCGGTAGGGATCGGGGTCTCGTCACCAAAGACAGATCGGCCAGGGGGTCGACCTCGATGGCGAGATCCTCATAGTTTGGTTTCTCCGCCAAATAGTTTTGAAACCACATGCTCTTTGCCGAAACATGATTGAGCACAAGATCGAACATCAGCTGAAACTCCCTGCCCAGTCGACGGATATTTTTCCAAGTCCCAAGCTCTGGATTCACCGTGAAAAAATCGATCACCGAAAATCCATCGTCCGAAGAAAATGGGGAAAACGGCAGGATATGTATGGTTGAAAACACGTCTTTAAAATGGCGAAGGGAAAACTTATATAATGTTTCTAAAGGACGTTCTCCCTCGTTCTTCAATGTGTCGCCATAGGTTATCAAAAATACATCTTCCTGAGAAAAATAACCCCTTCCCCGGCCTTTTCGAGGCGGAAATCTATCGATGATTGGCAGTATTTTATCAAAAGCCAGGTTTCCGATTTTTTCACCGTAAATCTTCTTGAGGAGATGTTGAACCGCACCCATGTCTTCCATTTTAATGCTCCTGTTTTCTATGATGGTGTAACATTTTATTAACCAGGCAATTAAAAAATCGTCATTCCGGCCGTAGCGAAGCGGAGAGCCGGAATCCACAACTCATTGTATTTCCTGGATTCCCGCTTTCGCGGGAATGACAAGTGAAAAAGCATGGTTTGTATATTTAATTGCCGGTTTAATAATGGGTTAAAACGAGGCATTTTATTCAAGATCAAGGCATGCGAGGAAATTACCTCGGGCATATCGTTGATATTTTGAGAACTAATTTTCGAGCAAAACCAAGAGATCGGGCAAAACAACCATTTATGGCCAGGCATTGGTTAAAGGTTAATGTCGTAAGTCTTGATTTTACTTAACAGGGAAGGATGACTGATTTCAAGAATCCTTGCGGCTTGAGTCCGATTACCGTTTGTTGTTTTAAGCGCTTTGGTAATGAGTTTTTTTTCCAGAATTTTCTGTGCGGCCTTCAGCGAATAGCCATCGAACCCATCGTCCACCTTGCCCATATTTGATTCTTCGCCCAATTCAAACGGAAAATCTTCGGGCAATAGGATTGTATTTTCGGCAAGCACCACGGCCCTTTCAATAATATTTTCAAGTTCCCTGACATTTCCCGGCCAGCTGTACTTAAGAAGAAGGGACATGGCTGACGGTGCTATTCCATTTATTTCCGTATTAAGACTGACATTGAACCGGTCAATAAAATGTTGACTTAAAAGGGGAATGTCTTCCGGCCTTTCCCTGAGCGGCGGCAGCATGATCGACAGGACATTCAGCCTGAAAAACAGATCCTCGCGAAAGGTGCCTTTTTTCACTTCATTTTTAAGGTTTTTAGCGGTAGCAGCAATCACACGAACATCTATTTTTTTTGTCTTTGAATCTCCCACT